>NZ_JBHWUO010000019.1:30193-162653 GCF_042736975.1 Streptomyces sp. NPDC059989 | reverse complement strand
GGGGCCCGGACCTTTTGTTTATAACTCCCGGGGGGCCCCCCCCCAGCCCCCCCCCAACACCCGCGGGGGGGGCTGAAGCTCCAGCCTCGCCGGCGTTTGAGGCGCGGGGGTCCGGGGGCTGGCCCCCGGCAGCGGCGCCGCACCTACGGGACGGCAGGGCCACATCCAGCCCCGCCGGCGATTGAGGCGCGGGGTTCGGGGCGGAGCCCCGAGAGCCGGCCGGCAGGGTCAGGACGGCAGGGGCGTGGCTCCGGGGGCCGGGGACGAGGCCACGCGGGTGGCGCGGCACGTGCCCGACGCTTCCAGGGCCGCCGCCACCTTCGCCCCCGATTCCGGGTCCCGGACCAGGAAGGCAGTCGTCGGCCCGGAGCCCGAGACCAGCGCGGCCAGGGCCCCGGCCTCGGTGCCCGCGGCAAGGGTGTCGGCCAGGGACGGCCGCAGCGACAGGGCCGCCGTCTGGAGGTCGTTGGCCAGGACGGGGGCCAGCGCGTCCGGGTCGCCCGAGGCCAGGGCGGCCAGCAGGGCCGGCGAGGCCACCGGCTCCGGGATGCGCGTACCGGCCGTGAGGCGGTCGAACTCGCGGAAGACGGCCGGGGTCGACAGCCCGCCGTCGGCCACCGCGAACACCCAGTGGAACGCCCCGGCCTCCACCGGGGTCAGCAGCTCGCCGCGGCCCGTGCCGAGCGCGGCGCCGCCGACGAGGCTGAAGGGGACGTCGCTGCCCAGCTCCGCGCAGATGTCGAGCAGTTCGGCGCGCGGGGTGTCCAGGCCCCACAGGACGTCGCACGCCAGCAGGGCGGCGGCTCCGTCCGCGCTCCCGCCCGCCATGCCGCCCGCGACGGGGATGTTCTTCGCGATGTGGAGGTGGACGGAGGGGTCGAGACCCGCCCGCGCGGCCAGGATCTCGGCGGCGCGCGCCGCGAGGTTGGTGCGGTCCAGGGGCACCTGGTCGGCGTCCGGACCCGCGCAGGTCACCTTCAGTTCGTCGGCCGCGGTCGCCGTGACCTCGTCGAAGAGGGAGACGGCGAGGAAGACGTTGGCCAGGTCGTGGAAGCCGTCGGGGCGGGCCGCGCCCACCGCGAGCTGCACGTTGACCTTCGCGGGGACCCGTACGGTCACGCTCGTACGCTCGCTCACAGCGCGGGCCTCTCCGCCTCGGGCTTGTGCTCGGCGATCGCGGCGAACTGCTCCACCGTCAGCGACTCGCCGCGCGCCTGCGGCGAGACGCCCGCGGCGACCAGCGCCGCCTCGGCGCCCGCCGGCGATCCGGCCCAGCCGGCCAGCGCGGCGCGCAGCGTCTTGCGGCGCTGGGCGAAGGCCGCGTCGACGACCGCGAAGACCTCGGCCTTCGTGGCCGTGGTCTTGATCGGCTCGGTGCGCCGCACCAGCGAGACGAGACCGGAGTCGACGTTCGGGGCGGGCCAGAACACCTTGCGGCCGATGGATCCGGCGCGCTTGACGTGCGCGTACCAGTTGGCCTTGACGGAGGGGACCCCGTACACCTTGTTGCCCGGCTCGGCGGCGAGCCGGTCGGCGACCTCCGCCTGCACCATGACCAGGGTCCGCTCGATCGTCGGGAAACGGTCGAGCATGGTCAGCAGCACCGGCACGGCCACGTTGTACGGCAGGTTCGCGACGAGCGCGGTCGGCGCCGGGCCGGGCAGCTCCGTCACGAGCATCGCGTCGGAGTGGACCAGCGCGAAGCGGTCCTTGCGCTCGGGCATCCGGGCCTCGATGGTGGCGGGCAGCGCCGCGGCGAGGATGTCGTCGATCTCGACGGCGGTGACCCGGTCCGCCGCCTCCAGCAGGGCGAGCGTCAGCGAGCCCAGTCCCGGCCCGACCTCGACGACCACGTCGTCCGGGCGCACCTCGGCGGTGCGCACGATGCGGCGCACCGTGTTGGCGTCGATGACGAAGTTCTGGCCCTTCTGCTTCGTCGGGCGTACGCCGAGGGCGGCGGCCAGCTCCCGGATGTCGGCGGGGCCGAGGAGGGCGTCAGAAGGGTTCTCGTTGGGCTGCTGCTCTGCGGTGCTCACCGGTAAAGCCTACGGCCGCAGTGGGGCCACGGACTCGCCCCCCGCTGCACGTAGAGCTTCTTCGCCCGGTACGTCTGTTCCGTGCCCGGGGCGTCCTGGGGGCGGCCGCTGCCGCCGAGGGCCTGCCAGGTGCGGACGTCGAACTGGTAGAGGCCGCCGTACGTGCCCGAGGCGTCGGTGGCGCCGGGGCGGCCGCCGGACTCGCATTGGGCGAGTGCGCCCCAGTCGAGGCCGTCGGCGCCGGCGACGGAGGTCGGGAGCGGCTTCGTGCCGACCTTGACCAGTTGGGTGACGGGCTCGCGGACGATCTCCTCCGCGATGCGGCGGGGCTTCTGGCGGACGCCATTGACGGTGCGCAGGCCGTAGGTGACCCTGCGGGCGCCGGGGCGGCCGGCGCGCTCGACGACCTCGGTGCCGGCGAAGAGGGTGTCGTCCTCGACCTTCTCGGTCTCGTACGCGATGCGCTCCTCGCGGACCTCGCGGGTACCGGTGATGCGGAGCACGGTGACGGTCTGGCCGTCGCGGGGGAAGGAGCCGGGGGGCACGGAGGTGGTGTCCTGGCCGCGGAGGGTGATGCCGGCCTGGTCGAGGGCTTCCTGGACGGTGGCGGCGTTGGTGCGGATGGTGCGTTCGCGGCCGTCGGCCATGAAGGTGACGCTGCGTTCGGTGCGGACGCTGAGGGCGAGGCCGGTGCGGGGGACGGGGGCGGTGCGGGGGGCGGAGAGGTAGGCGCCTTCGGCGCGGATGCCGAACTGGCGGAGCGCGCCCTCGACGGTGCGGGCGGTGGTCCACACCTCGCGCCGCTGGCCGTCGAGGGTCAGGTGGAGGGGGCGGCCGTAGCGGACGACGACCTCCTCGCCGTCCTCGAGGGGTTCGCCGGGGGCGGGGGCGACGAGGTCGTGGGGGCCGACGCCGAGGCCTTCGGCGGCGAGGAGTTCTTCCACGTCGTCGGCGAAGGTGTGGAGGTTCTTGGGGACTCCGTCGACGGTGAGGCGTACGGACTTGTCGGCGGCGACGAAGGCGGTGGTGCCGCCGGCGAGGAAGGCGACGACGAGGGCCTGCGGTACGAGGCGCCGCCAGTTCCCTGCCGGGGTGGCGGGGGTGAGGATGCCTTCCGGGGCGGCGGGGGCGGTGCGGCCGCGGGCGCGGTGGCCCGTGGCGGGGCCGGGCCCTGGCGGGGGCTCGATGGTGGTGGTGCGGCCCCGGGCCCGGCGGCCCGACCCGGACCCCGCGGTGGGGCCGGTGCCGCTGCCGGGTGTCGGCCCCGGGCCCGGGCCGGGGGCCCGGCGGCGGCCCGAGCCGGGCGCCGCGGGGGCTTGCGGTGCTTCGGCCGCGTGCCAGTCCATGGCCGGGGGGTCGGACAGTGCCACGGCAGCCGACCACTCCGCGGACGGCGCGGCGGGGTCAGGGGCGGGCCCGCCCGTGCGGCTCCCGGCCCGGCGGCGGCCCGAGCCCGGCGCGGCGGTCTCGGACAGCGCCCCGGCGGCGGCCCACTCGGCCGGGGGCCCGGCGGGGTCCGGCGCGGACCGGCCCGTGCGGCCGCGGGCTCGGCGACGGCCCGGTCCCGGCGCGGCCGGTGCGTAGGGCGCCTCGACGGCGGGGGGCTGCTCGGGCAGCGGCTCGGCGGGGGGTGGGGCCGTACGGCCGCGGGCCCGGCGGCCGGTGCCGGGGGCCTGCGACGCGGCGGGGGCCGGTGGTGGGGTCGCGCGGTCGCGAGCCCGCCGGGCCGCCCGGCGGTCCCCGCCGCGCGGGGAGGGAACCCCCGGTCCGGGCTCCGGCGGGAGCGGTCCCGCACCCAGGCCTTCGGCACCGGCCGGCCAGGGCGACGCCCCCGCCGGGACGGGCCGCGCGGATTCCGACTCCCCCGAACCCGCCGGCCAGCGCGACGCCCCCGCCGAAGCGAGCGACCCGGCCTCCGGGTCTCCCGTGCCGGTCGGCCAGGGCTGCCGCTCCGGGTCGCCGGCACCCGCCGGCCAGGGTGATGCTCCCGCCGGGGCGAGCCGCCCGGGTTCCGGATCCCCCGTACCCGCCGGCCAGGGCTGCCGCTCCAAATCCCCGCCTCCGGCCGGCCAGGGCGACGCCCCCGCCGAAGCGAACGACCCGGCCTCCGAGTCCCCCGTGCCGGTCGGCCAGGGCTGTGCCTCCGGATCCCCGGCGCCTGCCGGCCACGGCGACGCCCCCGCCGGGGCGAGCCGCCCGGGTTCCGGGTCCCCCGAACCCGCCGGCCAGGGTGACCCCGCCGAAGCGCGCGGCCCGGCCTCCGAGTCCCCCGCACCCGCCGACCAAGGCTGCGGCTCCGGATCCCCGCCTCCGGCCGACCAGCGTGACGCCCCCGCCGAGGCGAGCGACCCTGATTCCGAATCCCCCGTACCCCCCGACCAGGGCTGCGGCTCCGAATCCCCGGCGCCCGCCGGCCAAGGCGACGGGCTCCCCGCGGCCGGCCAGGCCGCGGGCTCGTACGCCCCCGGGACGGGACCGCCATGGCGGTGACTGCCCTGCGTATCGCTCACGACGCTCGCTCCACTGGTGGTCCGGACCCGCTGGTTCGGGCACGGCACCATAGCGGAGGAGTCGTCACGGACCAAAGTCGCGTGGCTACACAGAGTGTCGACGCGTGCCGGGTCCGACCGGGCGGGTCAGTAGGCGAAGGCGCGCGCCGTGTTCGCCGCCAGGGCGGTGGCCATCGCGTCCTCGTCGATGCCGCGGACCGCGGCCATCGCCCGTACCGTCAGCGGAATGAGGTACGGCGCGTTGGGCCGTCCGCGGTACGGCGCCGGGGTCAGGTACGGGGCGTCGGTCTCGACGAGCACCAGCTCCAGCGGGGCGACGGCCAGGGCTTCGCGCAGCGGCGCCGCGTTCTTGAAGGTGACCGTGCCGGCGAAGGACATGTAGTAGCCGGCGGCGGCGCACTCGCGGGCCATGTCCGCGTCCCCGGAGTAGCAGTGGAAGACGGTCCGCTCGGGCGCGCCCTCCTCCCGCAGGATGCGGAGCACGTCGGCGTGGGCCTCGCGGTCGTGGATGACGAGGGCCTTGCCCTGCCGCTTGGCGATCTCGATGTGGGCGCGGAAGGAGCGCTCCTGCGCCGCCATGCCCTCGGGGCCGGTGCGGAAGTAGTCCAGCCCGGTCTCGCCGACCGCCTTGACGTGGTCGAGGGCGGCCAGTGCCTCGATCTCGGCGAGGGCGTCGTCGAGGGCCGTGTCTCCGCCGCCGGTGCGGGCGCCCTGGCGGGACCAGCCTCCCCCAGCCCCAGGGGGCTGGGAGGTGCCCCCAGGGTCGCCGTGGACGATGCGGGGGGCCTCGTTCGGGTGCAGGGCGACCGCCGCGTGGACGTTCTCGTACGCGGCGGCGGTCTCCGCGGCCCATCGGGAGCCCTTCACGTCGCAGCCGACCTGGACGACCGTGGTCACGCCCACCGAGGCGGCCCTGGCCAGGCCCTCCTCGACGGTCCCGGACTGCATGTCCAGATGCGTGTGCGA
This sequence comes from Streptomyces sp. NPDC059989, assembly GCF_042736975.1. Lineage (NCBI taxonomy): Bacteria > Bacillati > Actinomycetota > Actinomycetes > Kitasatosporales > Streptomycetaceae > Streptomyces > Streptomyces sp. NPDC059989. Next base: position 157,141 of record NZ_JBHWUO010000019.1, on the reverse strand, counting down.
GTCCGCCACCGCCACCCGGAGGGGTTCGGGCAGCGGCGGCAGTGCGTCCTTGGAGGCTGAAGAGGTGGTCATACGGCCGATCTTATGACCGGCGGAAGAGCCCCAGCAGTCGGGAGAGCCAGCCCCGGCGCTCCTCCTCGGCGGCGTCGATGGCGACGGGTCCGGGGGCGTCGTGCGGCTTGGGCGTCTTGCGCGGCTTCGGGGGCCTGGGGAGGTCCACGCCCGCGGGCACCGGTCCGGCGATTCCGGGAGCGATGCGGTGGTGGTAGAGCTGGTCGATCGTGCCGAGCACCGAGGAGACCTGGCCCGCGCGCATGATGCGTACGACGTGTCCGCCGCAGTTCAGGCAGGTCGGGTTGGACAGCGGGGAGGAAACCCGCTCGCCCTTGACCGTGTACATGATGAACGGCTGGCCCGTGCCGTCGACGTGGTGTTCTATCGCGTACGCCTGCTCCCAGCCGTACCCGCACCTCATGCAGGCGAAGGAGTACGCCTCGTGCACGGTCTGCACGCCGGCCTCGGCGGGTACGACGGAGACGGGTACGGGGGTGTCAGCGATCTCACTCATGCCAGCTCCTCTTGTTCCACTGGTGCCATTGCCAGTGGACGCCTCTTCGGGCGGGAGCGCATCAGGCCCTGTCTAGTGTTGGACGGTCTTTGGGCGACTCATGCCCAAAGCGCCCGGTGCGCGGTCTGAGCTTTGCTTTTCAGGTTAGCTCTTTACCGACTTACGGCACCTTTTGTGCCGCATTCTTTGCCGCGACGACCGCGTCGAAGACCTCGCGCTTGGGTACCCCGGCCTCGGCGGCGACGGCCGCGATGGCCTCCTTGCGCCGTTCCCCCGCCTCCTCGCGCACCCGTACGCGGCGCACGAGCTCCTCGTCGTCCACATCGCCGGGGGCGGCCGCGGGGGCGCCCTCCACGACGACGGTGATCTCGCCGCGCACGCCCTCGGCGGCCCAGGCGGCCAGCTCGCCGAGCCCGCCGCGCTTGACCTCCTCGTACGTCTTGGTCAGCTCGCGGCACACGGCGGCCCGCCGGTCGGCGCCGAAGACCTCGGCCATGGCGGCCAGGGTGTCGTCGAGCCGGTGCGGGGCCTCGAAGTAGACGAGGGTGCGCCGTTCGGCCTCGACCTCGCGCAGCCGGCCGAGGCGCTCGCCCGCCTTGCGCGGCAGGAACCCCTCGAAGCAGAAGCGGTCCACCGGCAGCCCGGACATCGCCAGCGCGGTGAGCACGGCGGACGGCCCGGGGACGGCGGTGACCTTGATGTCCTTCTCCACGGCGGCGGCGACCAGCCGGTAGCCGGGGTCGGAGACCGACGGCATGCCCGCGTCGGTCACCAGCAGCACCCGCGCGCCGCCGGCCAGGGCCTCGACCAGCTCGGGGGTGCGCGCGGACTCGTTGCCCTCGAAGTACGACAGGACGCGCCCGGTGGTGTGCACGCCGAGCCCCTGGGTCAGCCGGCGCAGCCGCCGGGTGTCCTCGGCGGCGATCACATCGGCCCGCTCCAACTCGGCCGCGAGGCGCGGCGGGGCGTCCGCGAGGTCGCCGATGGGGGTGCCGGCGAGCACCAGGACGCCGGCCGGAGAGGAGGTCTCGATACCGCGGGGCTGGTCAGTTGTCACCCGCCCATCCTCTCAGCCCGCCGCCCCCACGTTCCCCGCCGCTGGGGCTCTCACAGATCCTTTCCCTACGATGTGCCGGTGACCAGTACCGCGATGCCGCCGCCCAGCCCCGCGGGGGCCCCGCCCGCCCCGCCGGCGGGACGCGAAGAAGAGCCGTCCACCTGGCTGCGCCGGCTGCGCGCCTTCGGCTACGTGCCGGGCGCCGCCGGGGCGCCGCGCGCGGACGTCCGCACCCGCCTGGTGCCCCCGTACGCCAAGCCCTCTCCACAGCTGTGGATGACCTTCGGCCTGCCGCCGGAGGTGTGGGGGACCTGGCAGCGCATCCTGTCGTGGGCGGGGCCGCTGCTGGTGGCGGCGGTGGCCGGGGTGCTGCGGTTCGTGCACCTGGGCAGCCCGAAGGCGGTGATATTCGACGAGACGTACTACGCCAAGGACGCCTGGGCCACGATCAAGCAGGGCTACGAGGCGAGCTGGCCGAAGGACATCGACAAGTCGATCCTCGCCAACCCGGACGGGGTCTCCCTCCCGCTGGACCCGGGCTACGTCGTGCACCCGCCCGTCGGCAAGTGGGTGATCGGGCTGGGCGAGTGGATGTTCGGTTTCACGCCCTTCGGCTGGCGGTTCATGACCGCCGTGCTCGGCACCCTGTCGGTGCTGATGCTGTGCCGGATCGGGCGCCGCCTCTTCCGCTCGACCTTCCTGGGGTGCCTGGCCGGCACGCTGCTCGCGGTGGACGGCCTGCACCTGGTGATGAGCCGCACCGCGCTGCTCGACCTGGTGCTGATGTTCTTCGTGCTGGCCGCCTTCGGGGCGCTGCTCATCGACCGGGACCGGGCCCGGGCCCGGCTCGCGGCCGCGCTCCCGGTGGACGACGAGGGCCGGACCAGACCCGACATGAAGATCGCCGAGACGCTTCGGCTGGGCTGGCGCCCGTACCGGATCCTGGCCGGCGTCTGCCTGGGTCTGGCGGCCGGTACGAAGTGGAACGGCTTCATCGCCCTGGCGTTCTTCGGCGTCCTCACCGTGCTGTGGGACACCGCCGCGCGGCGCACCGCGGGCGCGGGCTCCCCGCACGCGGCGATGATGCGCCGCGACAACTGGCCCGGCTTCCTGGCCCTCGTCCCGGTCGCGGTCGTCACGTACGTCGCCTCGTGGTCGGGGTGGATCTTCAGTCCGGACAACGGCAAGGGCGGTTACCTGCGCGACTGGGCGGCCAAGAACGACCAGAACAGCTCGCTGTCGTTCCTGCCGGAGTGGCTGCGCAGCCTGTGGCACTACGAGACCGAGGTCTACCGGTTCCACGTCGGCCTGACGTCGGGGCACACCTACGAGTCCAACCCGTGGAGCTGGCTGGTCCTGGGCCGGCCCGTCTCCTACTTCTACGAGTCCCCCGCGCCCGGCACCGACGGCTGCCCGGCGACCGAGGCGGGCAAGTGCGCCCGCGAGGTGCTGGCGCTGGGCACCCCGCTGCTGTGGTGGGCGGGCTGCTTCGCGCTGCTGTACGTGCTGTGGCGGTGGTTCTTCCGCCGCGACTGGCGGGCGGGCGCGATCGCGTGCGCGCTGGGTGCGGGCCTGCTGCCCTGGTTCAACTACCAGGAGCGGACCATCTTCTTCTTCTACGCGGTGGTCTTCGTCCCGTACCTGTGCCTGGCGGTGGCGATGATGATCGGCGCACTGCTGGGCCCGGCCGGGTCGAGCGAGCGGCGGCGGGCGCTGGGCGCGATCGGGGCGGGGGTGCTGGTCCTGCTGATCGTGTGGAACTTCATCTACTTCTGGCCGATCTACACGGGCCAGACCCTGCCGATGGACTCCTGGCGCAGCCGCATGTGGCTGGACACCTGGGTCTAGCCAGGCGGCAGCGGGCCGTCCTACGGCGCCCGTCGGAGGGCCTTCCCGTGTGCCGGGAGGGCCCTTCCGTCATCTCCGGCCGCCTTCCCCACCCTTCCCGCCGTCGACATGACGGTCCGGTAACAAGCACGGTCCGGAGCCGTGGCACCACGTAAGGTCTGCACCAGAGGTTCTTTGAACATGTTCAGAGAGCTGGGATCACGGGGGAAGGACAGCAGTGAACGGGGCAGCGAAGGGTGCCATCGTCGGCGGGGTGTTCCTGGCGATGGTCGGCGGGGCCGGATACGGGGTGTACGCCCTGGTCGGGGACAGCGGGGACGGCAAGAGCGGGGGCGGGACCAACAGCGCCACCTCCGTCAAGGCGGAAAAGGGCAGCGGGCCCGTCACCGAGAAGGAGGCCGCCGCGGCCGCCAAGGCCTTCCTGGCCGCGTGGGCGGCGGGGGACGAGCGGACGGCCGCCGACCTGACGAACAACCCCGCGGCCGCGCAGACCGCGGTCGGGGAGTTCAAGACCAAGGCGCACGTGTCGAAGGCGGTGATCACCCCCGGCGCGGCCAAGGGCACCGCCGTGCCGTACAAGGTCGAGGCGGAGATCACGTACGAGGGCGTGACCAAGCCGCTAGCCTACGACTCCCAGCTGACGGTGGTGCGGGGCCTGACCAGCGGGAAGCCGCTGGTCGACTGGCAGGAGTCGATCCTCCACCCGCAGCTCCAGAAGGGCGAGAAGCTGCGCGCGGGCGCGCCGGCCACCCCGCCGGTCAAGGCGGTGGACCGCAACGGCGAGGAGCTGAGCGCGGAGAAGTACCCCTCGCTGCGGCCCGTCCTCGACGAGCTGCGCACCACCTACGGCGGCAAGACGGGCGGCAAGCCCGGAGCCGAGGTGTGGATCGAACCGGCCGGCGGGCCCAAGCGGACGCTGCTGACGCTGGTCGAGGGCGAACCGAGCGTGCTGAAGACGTACCTGGACGCGAAGGTGCAGGCGGCCGCCGAGCAGGCGGTCGCCAAGTACCCCGAGGCCTCGGTGGTCGCCGTCCAGCCGAGCAGCGGGCACATCCTGGCCGTCGCCAACCACCGCGCCGACGGCTTCAACGCGGCGATGAAGGGTGCGAGGGCTCCCGGCTCCACGATGAAGATCGTGACGGCGGCGATGCTGATCGAGCGGGGGCTGGTCGCGGCCGACAAGCCGGCGGAGTGCACGAAGGACGCGCAGTGGGGCGGCCGCACCTTCCACAACCTGAAGAACTTCGACGCGCCGGGCGCGACCTTCGCGACCGCCTTCGCCAAGTCCTGCAACACCGCCTTCATCAAGCCGATCGACCTCGTGAAGGACGATGCCGCGCTGTCGAAGCAGGCCACGGAGGTCTTCGGCATCGACCTGAACTGGAGGACGGGCGTCGTGTCCGTCGACGGCAAGGTCCCGACGGCGACGGGTGCGGAGGAGGCCGCCGGGTACATCGGGCAGGGCCGGATCACCATGAACCCGCTGAACGTCGCGTCCATCACGGCGACCGCGCGCACCGGGGTGTTCCGCCAGCCGCTGCTGGTCTCCCCGGAGCTCGACGGCCGTACGATCGCGACGGCCCAGCGCCGCATGAAGCCCTCGGTGCAGCAGCAGCTGGTCTCCATGATGCGGCTGACGGCGAGCAGCGGGACGGCCCAGCAGACCATGGCCGCCGTCGGCGGCTCCGACAAGGGGGCGAAGACCGGCTCCGCGGAGGTCGGCGGCTCGGGCAGCCCGGACAGCTGGTTCACCGGCTACAGCGGGGACGTTTCCGCGGCGGCGATGGTCGAGGGCGGCGGCCACGGCTCCGACGCCGCCGGGCCGATCGTGGCCCAGGTCCTCAACGCCGGCTGAGACAGCCCCGTGTGCGGCACCGCTGCTGGGGCTCCGCCCCCGCACCCCGCGCCTCAATCGCCTGCGGGGCTGAGATTGCCCCTGTGTGCGGCGCCGCTCCTGGCGGCTCCGCCCCAGACCCCGCCGGGCTCTGCCCGGACCCGCGCCTCAAACGCCGGCGAGGCTGGATTTGGCTGCCGTCAGCCTGAAAGGGACGGTCGCCCCAGCACGCCGGGGGCACATCCAGCCCCGCCGGCGTTTGAGGCGCGGGGTCTGGGGCGGAGCCCCAGGGAACGGTGGAAGGGCGGGGAGGGGGCCGCTCCGCACAGCGGCAACCCGCGCCCCGCCTCCGGGCCCGAGCCCAAAGACCCGAAGGGCACCGGCCCGCCAACCGGCAGGCCGACGGACGGAGTCCGGCGCAGCGGCGCGAAGCCGGGGAGGCCCGCCAGGGCCGAGCCGTGCGAGCGGCGCGTCAAGAAAGGGTGCGCAGGGCCCTGACCAGGGCCTGGGCTCGGGGGTCGGCCGTGACCGACTTGGCGTGGGCGTTGGTGACGTAGCCGAAGCCGATGCCCGTCTCCGGGTCCGCGAAGGCCAGGGAGCCGCCGCGGCCCGGGTGGCCGAAGGAGGCCGGGGTGAGCAGCGGGGAGGCCGGGCCGTGCAGCATGTAGCCGGGGCCGAAGCGGGTGTTCACCACCAGGACCCGGTCGGGGCCCGAGGACAGCTCCCGCGCGGCCAGCGCAGTGGTGGCCGGGGTGAAGACCCGCGCGCCGTCCTCCACCACCCCGATGGTGGCCGCGTAGAAGCGGGCCAGGGCGCGCGCCGTGCCGATGCCGGCCGAGCCGGGGAGCTCGGCGGCCTGGTAGGCGGGGTCGTTCTCGTCCGGCTGGGGGTCGATGGCCGCGAAGGCGCGGCGGGTGAGGGAGCCGGGGTCGGCGTAGGCCTCGGAGACGTTGCGCCGCGGCCGGGTCTTGAGCGTGCCCGCGCCGGACGGCGGGTCGACCGGGGCCACCCGCCCGACCCGGTGCGCCTCGCCCTCCGGCAGGCCGATCCAGAAGTCGAGGCCCAGCGGCTCGGCTATCTCCTCGGCCAGGATCGAACCGATGGTGCGCCTGGTGGCGCGGAGCACCAGCTCGGACAGCAGCCAGCTGAAGGTCTGCGCGTGGTAGCCGTGCTCGGTGCCCGGCTCCCAGAAGGCCCGCTGCGCGGCGACCGCGCGCGCCCCGCTGACCCCGTCCGCGGCCTCGGCGACGGTCAGTCCGCGATCCAGCGCCGGGACGCCGGCCCGGTGGGACAGGAGGTGGCGGACCAGGGTCCGCTCCTTGCCGCCCGCCTTGAACTCCGGCCAGTACGAGCTCACCGGCGCGTCCAGGTCCAGCAGTCCGCGCTGGTGCAGCAGCAGGGGTACGGCGGCGGCCACGCCCTTGGTCGCGGAGCGGACGATCTGCGCGGTGTCCTCGGCCCAGGGCTCGGTGCCGTTGGCGTCCTTGGTGCCGCCCCACAGGTCGACGACCTTGTGGCCGTCGCGGTAGACGGCCACGGCCGCGCCCCGGTCGCCGAGCACCTCGAAGTTGCGTACGAACGCGTCCCTGACGGGCTCGAAGCCCTCGGCCACCACACCCTGAATGTTCACGTCGACCCCAACAATCGACGGCCGGTCCTTATGCCACGGAGACCGAACGGGGGTCGAAGCCGAAGGGCAGCTCCAGGCGGTGGGCCCGCATCAGGGGCTCGTCGCACAGCAGGTCCTGCGTGCGGCCGTCGGCCGCGATGACGCCCTCGCTGAGGATGACGGAGCGCGCGCACAGCTCCAGCGCGTACGGGAGGTCGTGGGTCACCATCAGCACGGTCACGTCGAGCGAGCGCAGGATGTCGGCGAGCTCGCGCCGCGAGGCCGGGTCGAGGTTGGAGGAGGGCTCGTCCAGGACGAGGATCTCGGGCCGCATCGCCAGGACGGTGGCGACGGCCACCCGGCGGCGCTGGCCGAAGGAGAGGTGGTGCGGCGGCCGGTCGGCGAAGTCGGCCATGCCGACCTGTTCCAGGGCCTCGCGGACCCGCTGATCCAGCTCCGCGCCGCGCATCCCGGCCGCGGCCGGTCCGAAGGCCACGTCCTCCCGGACGGTCGGCATGAACAGCTGGTCGTCGGGGTCCTGGAAGACGATGCCGACCCGGCGGCGGACCTCGGCGAGGTTGCGCTTCTCCACCGGCAGCCCGGCCACCGTCACCGAGCCGACCCCGCCGGTCAGGATGCCGTTGAGGTGCAGCACCAGCGTGGTCTTGCCGGCGCCGTTGGGCCCGAGCAGGGCGACCCGCTCGCCGCGCCCGACGCTCAGGTCCACCCCGAAGAGGGCCTGGTGGCCGTCGGGGTAGGCGTAGGCGAGACCGGTCACTTCGAGGGACGGAGGAGACGGGGAAGACGGAGGAGACGGAGCGGGGTTCACAGGGTCCATCCCATCAGACAGACGGCGAGCGCCGTCACCGGGAGTGCGGCCGCGTACGCCCACTGGGCGCGCGTGGCCACGACGTCGTCGATCACCGGCATCGAGCCGGCGTAGCCGCGGCTGACCATCGCGAGGTAGACCCGCTCGCCACGCTCGTAGGAGCGGATGAAGAGGGCGCCGGCCGTCTTGGCCAGCACCCCCCAGTGCCGGATGCCGCGGGCCTCGAACCCCCGGGAGCGGCGGGCGATGGACATCCGGCGCAGCTCGTCGCCGATCACGTCGCCGTAGCGGATCATGAAGGAGGCGATCTGCACGAGGAGCGGCGGCAGCTTGAGGCGCTGGAGGCCCAGCAGGAGGGCCCGCAGTTCGGTGGTCGAGGCGAGCAGGACGGAGGCGGCGACGCCGAGCGTGCCCTTGGCGAGGACGTTCCAGGCTCCCCAGAGGCCGGAGACGCTGAGCGACATGCCGAGGACGTCGACCCGCTCGCCCTCCGCCACGAAGGGCATGAGCACGGCGAAGGCGACGAACGGGACCTCGATCAGCAGTCGGCGCAGCAGGAAGCCGGCCGGGATGCGGGCCACGGCCGCGGCCGCCGCGATGAGGGCGGCGTACAGCCCGAAGGCCCACACCGCCTCGCGCGGTGTGGACACGACGATCACCACGAAGGCGAAGGTCGCGGCGAGCTTGCAGTGCGGGGGCAGCTCGTGGACGGGCGAATGCCCGTGCCGGTAGAGCCTGTGCGCGTGGCCCGCTCCCATTCCGGGACCTCGGCTTCTCAGACCGCCGACGGCGCGGCCGCGGCCGGCTCGTCGGTACGGCGGCGGCGCACGGTCCAGAAGATCCCGGAGCCGACGGCGACGGTCGCGCCGACGCCGATGACGCCCGCGAGGCCGCCGGAGAGGCGGGCGTCGTCGACGTCCTTGACGCTGTAGTCGGCGAGCGGGGAGTCGGCGGCCGCGTGCTCCTCGACCTTCTGGTCGATGCCCTTGTCGGCGGCGACCTTCTCCAGGCCGTCGGGGCTGGCGGAGGCGTAGAAGGAGACGAATCCGGCGAGGACGAGGGCGGTGACCAGGCCGGTGGCCCACACCTTCCGGGTGGAGCGGGCGGCGGCGGGGGCCGGCGCGGGGGCCGCGGCCGGGGCGTCGACGAGCTCGCCGCCCACGCGCAGCTTCAGCGGCGCGGTGAGCCCGCGCGCGCCGTGCACCAGGTCGGGCCGTACGGCGATCACGGCGCCCACGGTCGCGGCGGTGATGGCGGCCTCGCCGATGCCGATGAGCACGTGCACGCCGACCATGGCGGTGAACACCTTGGCGATGGGCACGTCGGTGGTGCCGCCGACGGCGTAGATGGCGGTGAAGGCGCCGGCCGCGGCGGGCACCGAGAGCAGGGCTCCGGCGAAGGCGGCGGCGGTCACGGAGCGGCGGGTGGGCGGCAGCGCCTTGAGCAGCCCGCGGAAGATCGCGTAGGCGATGACGACGGTGACGACGCCCATGACGCTGATGTTGACGCCGAGGGCGGTGAGCCCGCCGTCGGCGAAGAGGATGCCCTGCATGAGCAGGACGACGGACACGCACAGCACGCCGGTGTAGGGGCCGACGAGTATCGCGGCGAGCGCTCCGCCCAGCAGGTGTCCGCTGGTGCCCGCGGCGACCGGGAAGTTCAGCATCTGCACGGCGAAGATGAAGGCGGCGACGAGGCCGGCGAGCGGGGCGGTGCGCTCGTCGAGCTCGCGGCGGGCGCCGCGGAGGCTGACGGCGACCGCGGCGGCGGCCGCCACTCCGGCGGCCACCGAGACGGGTGCATTGATGAATCCGTCGGGCACATGCATGGAGAGGCTCCGCATCCGGTTACGCAGTCTTTAACCGTTCAAGAGTAGTGCCCAATTGCAAACCGTTGGCAAGAGCGTCCGCGTCACAAATAGCACCGCGCGCTTTCGTCGGAATGTGCGAGGCTGGACGGACAAACAGACTCAAACACTCCGATTTCTGAACAACTGGAATCCGAGGAGCAGGTCGATGTCAGCACCCGCCGAGAACCCCCCAGCGACCATGACCCCGACCGCCGTCGAGGAGCGCGTCCGCGCCCGCGTGATCACGGACGACCCCCTCTACCGGGCGATCCCCGTCGCCCTGCGCTTCGCCCCCGCAGAGCCGCTGGCCGTACGGATCGTCTTCCCGGCGGACGTCACCCCCGAAGGCACCGACAACGAGTGGGTCTTCCCCCGCGCCCTGCTGGAAGCGGGCCTGCTGGCCCCGACCGGGACCGGGGACGTACGCGTCTGGCCCTGCGGCCGCGTCCAGGCGGTCGTCGAGTTCCACTCCCCCGAGGGCGTCGCCGTGATCCAGTTCGACATCGCGGTACTGCGGCGCTTCCTGCGCCGTACGTACGCCACCACCACCCGTTAGGCGTAAACGGCCCGGCCCCGTACCTGAGGTTCAGGTACGGGGCCGGGCCGCTTGTGCGTACGGACGTACGGGGCCGGGTCAGGCGTTGACCAGCTCGCGGTCCTTGTCCGGGCCCTCCGGGGAAGCGGCGAGGTGCTTGCGCAGGCTCTCGCCCTCCACGTCCACGTTCGGCAGGAGCCGGTCCAGCCAGCGCGGCAGCCACCAGGCCTTGTGCCCGAGCAGGGCGAGCACCGCCGGGACGATGGCCATCCGGACCACGAAGGCGTCGAAGAAGACGGCGACGGCCAGGCCGAAGCCGATCATCTTGACCATCTGCTCGCTGGCTCCGATGAAGCCCGAGAACACCGCGATCATGATGACGGCGGCGGCCACGACCACCCGGGCGCTGTACTGGAAGCCCGTCACCACGGCCTGGCCGGGGCGCTCTCCGTGGACGTACGCCTCACGCATGCGGGTGACGAGGAAGACCTCGTAGTCCATGGCCAGGCCGAAGACGACACCCACCATGAAGATCGGCATCATCGACATGATCGGGCCGGTCTGCTCCACGCCGAAGAGCGAGCCGAGCCAGCCCCACTGGAAGACCGCGACGACGGCGCCGAGGGCGGCGACGACCGAGAGCAGGAAGCCGAGGGCCGCCTTGAGCGGGACCAGGATCGAGCGGAACACCAGCATCAGCAGCAGGAAGGCGAGGCCGACGACGAGCGCCAGGTAGGGCAGCAGCGCGTCGTTCATCTTCTGCGAGAAGTCGATGTTCATCGCGGTGGCGCCGGTGACCATGACGTCGTTCCCGCTGCCGTCGCGGATCTCGTGGACCAGGTCCTCGGTCTGCGTGGAGGACGGGCGGTCCTTCGGGATGACGGTGATCATCGAGGCGTCGCCGGCCTCGTTGGGCATGGGCGGCATGACCGCGGCCACGCCCTCCAGGCCCTTGATCCGCTCGACGGTGGAGTCGGCGAGCGCCTTGTCCCCGTCCACGACCACCATCAGCGGGCCGTTGAAGCCCGGGCCGAAGCCCTCGGACAGCAGGTCGTACGCCTGGCGCTGGGTGGTGGAGACCGGCTGGGCGCCGTCGTCCGGCAGGCCCATCTCCAGCTTGCTCGCCGGGACGGCGATGATGCCGAGGCCGATCACACCGGCCAGCAGCACCATGACCGGGCGGCGCAGGACGAAGCGGGCCCAGCGGGTGCCGCCGTTGGCCTTCTTCTCGGTACCGGCGGGCTTGCCCTTGCCGAACAGCTTGCTCTTCTCGCCCGCGGGGAGCACCTTCTTGCCCGCGAAGCCCAGGATGGCGGGGACCAGCGTCAGGGCGACCAGGACCGCGATGACCACGGTTCCGGCGGCCGCGAAGCCCATCTTGCTCAGCATGGGGATGTTGACGACGGCCAGGCCCACGAGGGCGATGACCACGGTCAGACCGGCGAAGACCACGGCGGAGCCGGCGGTTCCGGCGGCGCGGCCGGCGGCCTCGTCCCGCTCGCGGCCCTCGGCGAGCTCCGCGCGGTAGCGGGAGACGATGAAGAGGGCGTAGTCGATGCCGACCGCGAGGCCGATCATCATCGCGAGGGTGGAGGTGGTGGAGCCGAGGTCCAGCACGTTGGCGAGCGCGGTGATGGTGGAGATGCCGATGCCCACGCCGATCAGCGCGGTCAGCAGCGGCAGTCCGGCCGCGATCAGCGAGCCGAAGGTGATGACCAGGACGATGCCGGCGATCAGGATGCCGATGATCTCGCCGGAGCCGGTCTCGGGGGCCGCCATCAGGGCGTCGCCGCCGATCTGGACGTTCAGGCCCGCGGCGGTGGCCTCCTTGCCGGAGTCCTTGAGTGCCTCGCGCGTCGCGTCGGTCAGCTCCATGCCGCTGACCTTGTACTTGGTGCTGACGTAGGCGGTGGAGCCGTCCTGGCTCACGGCCTGCGCCTGGTACGGGTCGGCGACCGAGGAGATCTGGTCCTTGCCGGGGCCGGACTTCAGACCCTCGACGATCTTCTCGACCTCGGCCTTGGGGGCGGGGTCGGTGACCTTGGCGCCCGCCGGGGCCTTGATGACGATGCGGGCGGTGGCGCCGTCGGCGGCCATGCCCGGGAACTTCTCGTCCAGCAGGTCGAAGGCCTTCTGGGCCTCCGTGCCGGGTATCGAGAACGAGCCGGAGGTGGGCGCGGAAGCCGTCGCCGCGCCGAAGCCGGCGGCGAACAGCAGCGCGACCCACACAAGGGCGACGAAGCGGCGGCGCCGGAAGGCGCCTCGGCCGAGCCGGTAGAGGAAGGTAGCCACGTCGGTGGTTCTCCCGTTCAGGTCGTGGGATGGAAGGGCAGGAAAAGCCGGCCCGACGACGAGAGCGGCGTGTCAGGAACAGCGGGAGCAATGCATGGGGACGGGGAGGATCAGACGCCGAGGGCGGGGAAGACCACGGCGTCGATGAAGTCACCGAGGAAGGTCCGGTCCACCGGACGGTCCTCGATCAGCGGGAGCGCGATGAACGCCCCGATGAGCATGTGCGGTACGAAATCCAGCGCCGGGCAGTCCGGGCGGATCTCGCCCCGGTCCACCGCGCGCTGGAGCATCACCTGGAGACCGGTGATCTCGGGATCGACCAGCAGGTCCCGCAGCGCCTTGTGGAGTTCCGGGCTCTCGTGCACGGCATGGGCCAGACCCCGCATCAGTGCGGTGTCCTTGGCCATCTGCGCGTCGTCGGAGTGCTCCACCATGCGCGCGAAGTCGCCGCGCAGGCTGCCCGTGTCGATTTCCCGCAGCGAGACGGGCTGCGTACATCGAAGGGCCTTGGCGACCAGTTCGGGCTTGCTCCCCCACTGGCGGTAAAGGGTGGCCTTGCTGGACTTCGTACGGGCCGCGACCGCGTCCATGGTCAGCGCCTCGTAGCCGACCTCACGGAGCAGGTCGAGGACCGCCCCGTGGAGTTCGGCTTCCCGCTCGGGGGTGATCCGGCTGCGCCGGGCCGACATCGCCTCGGTCATCTCCGCGCCTCCCATCCGAACGAACGAAACTGTTCCGTACGCTTAAGACCATACCCCCGCCCCGAGCGAAACGAAACCGTTCCGTTTCGCTTTGGAGAGTGGCATGGATCACCTGTACGAGTTGCCAGGCCCCCTTCGCGCGGAAAGCATTGGGGGGTGAGTCACGACGTCGCGTACCTCCGGTTCCCGCACCTGCACGACGACCTGCTGTGCTTCGCCACCGAGGACGACCTCTGGGTCGCCCCGCTGGTCCCCGACGGACAGACCCCCGGCCGGGCCTGGCGGATCACCGTCGACCGGACCCGGGTCGGGCACCCCCGCTTCTCCCCCGACGGCCGGCACATCGCCTTCACCACTTGGCGCAGCCTCGACCCCGAGATCCACCTCGCCCCCGTGGACGGCGGGCCGGCCCGCCGGCTCAGCCACTGGGGCTCCACCGACACCCGGGTCTGCGGCTGGGACCCGGACGGCAACATCCTGGCGGTCTCCTCGCACGGGCAGCCGTTCTCCTACTACTCCTGGGCCTACAAGCTGCCCGTCGACGGCAGCCCCGGCGGCCGCCTGCCCTGGGGCCCGGTCTCCGACATCCAGGTCGCCGACGTCGACGGGGAGCACCGCAGCCTGCTGCTCACCGGCAAGCCCCCGCACGAGCCCGCCGCCTGGAAGCGCTACCGGGGCGGCGCCACCGGCCGGCTGTGGCTGCACGGCAAACGGCTGCTGGCGGACGTGGAGGGCCACCTCGACTCCCCCATGTTCGTCGACGGCCGCATCGCCTTCCTCTCCGACCACGAGGGCATCGGCAACCTGTACTCCTGCCTGCCCGACGGCACCGACCTGCGCCGCCACACCGACCACGAGGAGTTCTACGCCCGGCACGCCTCCAGCGACGGCTCCCGGATCGTCTACCAGTGCGCCGGGGACCTCTGGCTCGTCGAATCCCTGGCCCCGGACGCCGTCCCGCGCAAGCTCCCGGTGCGCCTGGGCGGCCCGCGGGCGGGCCGCCGTACGTACCAGGTGCCGGCCGCCAGCCACGTGGACTCCCTCTCCGTCGACGCCACCGGGCGGGCCAGCGCGGTCGTGGTGCGCGGCAGCCTGTACTGGCTGACCCACCGCGACGGACCGGCCCGCACCATCGCCGACACCCCCGGCGTCCGGGTGCGGCTGCCCGAGATGCTGGGCTCCGGCGGGCAGGTCGCCTACGTCACCGACGCCGAGGGCGAGGACGCGATCGAGATCGCCTACCTCCCGCGGGCCTCCGGGGAGCGGGAGCCGCGCCGGCTGGCCTCCGGCGAGCTGGGGCGCGTACTGGAACTGCTGTCGGATCCGGACGGCGAGCGCCTGGCCATCGCCTCCAACGACGGGCGGCTGCTGCTCATCGACGCGACCGAGGAGTCCAACGGCGAGGTCACCGAGCTGATCCGGTCCATCAACGGGCCGGTGACCGACCTGGCGTTCTCGCCGGACGGGGCCTGGCTGACCTGGTCGCACCCGGGGATCGGGCGCTCCCTGCGGCAGATCAAGATGGCGCGGATCTCGGGACCCGGGGCCCGCCTCGTCGTGGACGTCACCAACGGCCGCTTCGAGGACGAGAATCCCGTCTTCACCCGGGACGGCCGCTACCTCGCCTTCCTCTCGTGGCGCGGTTTCGACCCGGTCTACGACGTGCACACCGGCGACCTGTCCTTCCCGCTGGGCTGCCGCCCGTACCTGGTGCCGCTGTCCTCGGCCACCCCCTCGCCCTTCGCGCTGTCCGCCGAGGGGCGGCCCGCGGCGGGCGGGCTCGACCCGGCGGAGGGGGACTCCGCCGACGGCGCGGTGATCGTGGAGGTGGAGGGTCTGGAGAGCCGGGTCACCCCGTTCCCCGTGACCGCGTCCAAGTACTCGGCGCTCTACCCGGTGAGCGGCGGCGGGCTGGTCTGGCTGCGCTGGCCGATCTCCGGCGCGCTCGGCGAGACCTTCGCCAACCCGGCCGACATCAGCGGCAAGCCGACGCTGGAGCACTTCGACCTCACCAAGGCCCGCAAGACCGAACTGGCCTCCGGGCTCGACTGGTTCGCGGTCAGCGGCGACGGCACCCGGCTCGTCATCAACGACGACGGGGACCTGCGGGCGGTCCCGGCGACCGAGTCGGGCGACAGCGACTCGACCGTCTACCTGGACCTGCGGCGCATCCTGCACGAGGTGGACCCGGCGGCCGAGTGGCGCCAGGCCTTCGAGGAGGCCGGGCGGCTCATCCGCGCGTACTTCTGGGAGCCGAAGATGTGCGGCATCGACTGGGACGGGGTGCTGCGCCAGTACCGCCCCCTCGTCGAACGGGTCGCCTCCCCCGACGAGTTCGCCGACCTGCTGCGCGAGGTGCTCGGCGAACTCGGCACCTCGCACGCCTACGTCTCCCCCGCGCGCCGCAACGAGGGCCCGCCGCACTACCAGCGGGCCATCGGGCTGCTCGGCGCCAACCTCGTGCACCGGGAGGAGGGCTGGGTGGTCAAGCGGATCCTGCCCGGCGAGTCCTCCGACTCCAAGGCCCGCTCCCCGCTCGCCGGCACCGGCATCCGCGACGGCGCGGTGCTCACCCACGTCGACGGGCGCCCGGTGGACCCGGTGACCGGCCCGTACCCGCTGCTCGCGGCGGCCGGGGGCACCACCGTCGAGCTGACCTTCCAGCCCGCGGAGGGCGAGGGCCGCTCCCGGCGGGTCGCGATCGTGCCGCTGGTCGACGAGCGGCCGCTGCGCTACCAGGACTGGGTGTCCAAACGGCGCGAGGTGGTCCGGGAGGTCAGCGGCGGCCGGTGCGGCTACCTGCACATCCCCGACATGGGCGGCTCGGGCTGGGCGCAGTTCAACCGCGACCTGCGGATGGAGATGTCCCGGCCCGCGCTGATCGTGGACGTACGCGGCAACGCGGGCGGGCACATCAGCGAGCTGGTGGTGGAGAAGCTGACCCGCTCGATCCTCGGCTGGGACCTGACGCGCAACGCCCAGCCGGTCTCGTACGCCTCGAACGCGCCCCGGGGTCCGATCGTCGCGCTGGCCGACGAGGCGACCTCCTCGGACGGGGACATGATCACGGCGGCCTTCAAGCTGCTGGGGCTCGGCCCGGTGGTCGGACAGCGGACCTGGGGCGGGGTGGTCGGCATGACCGGCCGGCACACCCTCGGCGACGGCACGGTGATCACGGTGCCGATGAACGCGGCGTGGTTCCCGGAGTACGGGTGGTCGGTGGAGAACCACGGCGTGGAGCCGGACCTGGAGATCCTGCGCACCCCGCTCGACTGGGCGGAGGGGCGGCACGCCCAGCTGGACGATGCCGTGTACCTGGCGCTGGAACTGCTGGAGCAGGACCCGGCCGCGGTGCCGCCCGGCTACACGGACGTCCCGGACCGCCGCCGCCCGAAGCTGCCGCCTCGGGAGTGAGCATGCGTAAGGGGCGCGATCCGTGGAACGTACGGATCGCGCCCCTCACTCACTACTGCTCAGTGCTCGGTGCCCTGTTGCGCGAGGTCAGTCTTCGAAGCGGTCGTCAAAGGTGTCACGGGCCTTCTCGGCTTGCGACTTCGCGTCCTGTTCGGCCTGCGAGGAACGTTCGGAAGCCTCGTCCTGCGCGCCTTGGGCCTTGGCCCTGGCCTGGTCCGCGAGCTGCTTCGCCTTGTCCTGGAACTGGTCCTTGATACCCATGCTCTTCACTCCATGAGGGGTGTTGGTGGTGGGGCCTCGACCAGACTGGCATGACCGGACATGGCTCGCATTTCGGCTAGTGACTCTGCGTGCGCTCCTTCTCGTCCGCGGCCCCGCCGGCTCCCACAAGACCCTTGGAAACACTGGCCAGTCGCGGTTCGAACCGCTTCATCTCGCGCTGTCCGACGGTCGAGATGATCCCGGGGAGGTAGCCGCGGACCCCCTGCATGCCCCGCAGCCACCACTGCGCGTACACGTGCGCCGAGCGCCGCTCGATGCCGGCGACGATCCGGTCGACGGCCGGCCCCAGCGGGTAGGTGCGGTTCGAGGGCCACGGCAGCCGCTGGCGCAGCTCCCGCATGACCTCGTCCTGGTCGGCGCCCCGCACCATGTCGGTGTCGGTCCAGGAGAGGTAGCCGACGCCGACCTTGACGCCCTTGTAGCCGACCTCGGCGCGCAGGCAGTGGGCGAAGGCCTCGACGCCCGACTTGGAGGCGCAGTACGCGGTCATCATCGGCGCCGGGGTGATCGCGGCGAGCGAGGCGATCTGGAGGAAGTAGCCGCGGCTCTCCATCAGGACGGGGAGGAAGGCGCGGGCGGTGACGGCGCCGCCGATGAGGTTGACCTCGATCACCCGGCGCCACGCGTCGGGGTCCGAGTCGGCGAACGGCCCGCCGGCGGCCACGCCCGCGTTGGCGACGACGATGTCGACCTTGCCGAAGCGCTGCTTGACCTCCTGCGCCACGCGGGCCATGGCCTCGTGATCGGTGACGTCGGCGTACCAGTGGTCGCTGTCGGTGTGCAGCCGCTCGGAAACCTCCTTGAGCGCCTCCGGCTCCAGCCCCACCAGGGCGACCTTCGCGCCGCGCGCCGACAGCTTGCGGGCGAGCAGTTCGCCGACCCCTCGGGCGGCGCCGGTGACGACGGCGACCTGGCCTTCCAGACTCCTGCGAGCACTCACAGCGACTCCTCCTTCTTCTGTTCGAGGCTGGGCTGATCCAGGAACTGCGCGGTCAGCTCGCGCACGGCGTTGGTCACGGCCTCCGGGGCCTCGATCGGCGTCATGTGCCCCATGCCGGTGAGCTCGGTGAGCCCCACGCACTTCGGGAGCGCGGCCGCGAGCCCGCGGGCGTGCACGACGGGCGTCAGCCGGTCCTTCGTTCCACCGATGACGGCGGTGGGCACGGTGAGCCGGGACACGTCGGCGTCCAGGTCCAGCCCGGCCAGCACCTGGGACCAGGCGTGCCGTACGCCCGTGGGGCAGGCGTGCACGATACGGGCGCACGCCTCCACCTTGTCGGGAGCGGAGCCGGGGCCCATGGTGGCGTACTTCAGGACCTTCCGGGCGGCGGGCGTGACCGGCCCGAGCGGGGCGCGGGAACCGAGGACCGCGCCGGTGATACGGGTCCGCGCGCGCCCGGCGCGCAGCGGCAGGACCTGCGCCTCCGCGACCAGCCGGGCGCTGCCGGTGCTGCACAGCAGCGCGGCGGCGGCGTGCTCGGCGAACTCCGGCCGCCCGGAGGCCGCCATGATCGTCATCCCGCCCATGGAGTGCCCGGCGACGACGGCCCGTTCCGCGGGGGCGAGGGTGGCGCCGAGCACGGCCACCAGGTCGTCAGCGAGGGCGGCGGTACTGTGCGCGCGGGCGGCGGGGCTGCGCCCGTGGCCGCGCTGGTCGTAGGCGATGACCCGGTGGTCCTTGGCCAGCTCCCGTACCTGGGCGGCCCAGAAGGCGGTGGAACAGGTCCAGCCGTGCGCCAGCACCACGGCCGGCGCCCCGTCCTCCCCGTGCACCTCGACGTGCAGCCGCGCCCCGTCGGCGGAAACGGCAACGAGCTCCCGCCGCGCAACGGGCGGCGCGTACCGCCCGACGGTGACATGCCCTACGCGACTCATGCCGCACCCTCGGTTTCAGCCTCGCCGGGGGCAACTCCCGCCCCGCCGGAGGCAAATCCAGCCCGGCCAGGGGCAACTCCACCCTCGCCCGAGGCAACTCCAGCCCCGCCGACGGCAACCTCACCCTCACCCGAGGCAACTCCAGCCCCGCCGACGGCAACCTCACCCTCACCCGAGGCAACTTCCGCCCGGCCGGAGCCAACTCCAGCCCCGCCGGCGTTTGAGGCGCCGCCGGAGGCAAATCCAGCCCCGCCGGCGTTTGAGGCGCGGGGGCCCGGGGGCAGAGCCCCCGGCAGCGGCGCCGCACCGGACCCCCCGGAGCCCGCCCGGGGCCGCCCCGGCTTGCCGGACTTGGCCGGAGCCGCAGCCACACCCGCAAGCACCGGCACCGGCACCGGCACCCGTACGACCTCGTACTCGCCAAGGTCCACGGTCCGCGTCTCCCGGCGGAACTCCCCGGTCGTCCCCGGCCACACGGTGGTGTTGCGCCCCTGGGCGTCCAGGTACCAGCTGGTGCAGCCCCCCGTGTTCCACACGGTCCGCTCCATCCGAGCCTGCACCTGCCGGTTCCACTGGTTCACGGCCGAGGGCCGCGCGGCGAGCGCGACCCGCCCGCCCAGCATGCCGAGCTGCCGCAGGTAGTCCGCCATGTAGTTGAGCTGCGACTCGATCATCAGGATCATCGAGCTGTTCCCCAGCCCGGTGTTCGGCCCGATGATCGTCATCCAGTTGGGGAAGCCGGCCGCGGTGGCCCCGCGCAGCGCCTGCATCCCGTCCTTCCACGCGTCCGCGAGGGTCTTGCCGTCCGCGCCCACCACCCGGTCGGCGATCGGCATGTCCGTGACGTGGAAGCCGGTGCCGAAGATGATCGCGTCGACCTCGGTCTCCGTCCCGTCGGCGGCGACGAGCACCGACCCCCGGATCTCCTTCAGCCCGGAGGCGACCAGGTCCACATTGGGCCGGGCCAGCGCCGGGTAGTACTCGCTCGACAGCAGGATCCGCTTGCAGCCGATCCGGTACGAGGGCGTCAGCTTGGCCCGCAGCGCCGGGTCCTTGATGGAGCGGGCCATGTTGGCCTTGGCCAGGGACTCGATCAGCCCGAGCTGGTTCGGCCGCTTGGTGAAGGCGCTGACCTGGAGCTCCCGGATCCCCCACAGCAGACCGCGCCGCGCCGCCCGGGTGAAGGGCAGCTGGCGGTGCAGCCAGCGCTCCACGGCGGTGATGGCCCGGTCGGTGCGGGGCATGACCCACGGCGCGGTCCGCTGGAAGAGCGTCAGCCGCTCCACCTCGGGGGCGATGGCGGGCACGATCTGGATGGCGGAGGCGCCGGTGCCGATCATGGCCACGCGCTTGCCGCGCAGGTCGTAGTCGTGGTCCCAGCGCGCGGAGTGGAAGACCTTGCCGGGGAAGCCCGACAGTCCTGGGACCTCCGGCATCTTCGGGTCGGACAGCGGCCCGGTCGCCGACACCACCACATCGGCGGTCAGGTCGCCGGAGGAGGTCTCGATCTCCCAGCGCAGCGCGTCCGCGTCCCAGCGCATCATCCGGACCTCGGAGTCGAGCCGGATGTGGCGGCGCAGCCCGAAGGTGTCGGCGACGTGCTCCAGGTACGCGCGGATGGCGGGCTGGCCCGAGAAGGTCCGGGGCCAGTCGGGATTGGGCGCGAACGAGAACGAATAGAGGTGCGAGGGAACGTCGCACGCGCACCCCGGATAGCTGTTGTCGCGCCAGGTCCCGCCGACCGAGTCGGCCCGCTCCAGCACGACGAAGTCCGTGATCCCCTCGCGACGCAGCCGCACGGCCGCCCCGAGGCCGCCGAATCCGGACCCGATCACCGCCACGCGTACGTGCTCGCGTGGGGAGATGTCACTGCCACCCATGCCTGCCGCCTTCCGCTTCTTCCACAGCCCAGCCCAGACCCAGATAAACACTGCCAGCAATCACTGGCACAATCGGGAGGGTAGAGCAGCCCCCGTACTCATGGGTAGGGGTCGCGCCCGGAAAGTTACTGTCGGTACGCCATAGGCTGCGACTGTGGCGAAGGATGAGACGGAAGAAGCGAAGACAGTGCGCGAGTACCGCACGGAGGAACTGGCCGAGGCGGCCGGCATCCCGGTCCGCACCCTGCGCTTCTACCGCGAGCGCAAACTGCTCCCGCCGCCGCGCCGCGAGGGCCGCATCGCCTGGTACGACGACCACCACCTGGCCCGGCTGCGCACCATCGCCGCCCTGCTGGAGCGCGGCCACACCCTGGGCGGCATCGCGGAGCTGACCGCCGCCTTCGAGAGCGGCCGCGACGTCAGCCAGCTCGGCGAGCTGCTCGGCATCGGCTGGTCGGAGGAGACCCCGGTCCGGCTCACCCCCGAAGCGCTGGCCGACTACTTCGAGGGCGAGGTCACCCCGGAGAACCTGGCGGCCTCGCTCGACCTGGGCTACCTCGCCACCGACGGCGACGAGATCGTGCACGTCAGCCGGCGGCTGCTCGACGTCTCCTCGGCCCTGGTCCGCGAGGGCGTTCCGCTCTCGGCGGTCCTGGAGACGGGCCGCCGCGTCCGCGAGCACGCGGACGCGATGGCGGCCCTCTTCACCGAGCTGATATCGACCCACATGTCGCCGGACGCCCTCCCGCGCCTGCGCCCCCTCGCGAAGAGCGTGGTCGAGGCCGAGCTGACGATGGCGATGGACCGCCTGCTGGCTTCGTCCCCGGCTCAGGAACCGAGCTCGTAGACGACGGTCACGGGCGCGTGGTCGGACCAGCGCTCGGGGTGCGTCTCGGCCCGCTCGACGAACGCCTTCACGGCCTTCGCGGCCAGCCCGGGGGTCGCCACCTGGAGGTCGATCCGCCAGCCGGCGTCGTTGTCGAAGGCCCGCCCGCGGTAGGACCACCAGGAGTACGGCCCCTCGGTGTCGGGGTGCAGCGCGCGCACGACGTCGACGTAGCCGGCGTCGGTGTACACCGTGCCGAGCCACTCCCGCTCCTCGGGCAGGAACCCGGCGTTCTTCCTGTTGGTCTTCCAGTTCTTGAGGTCGGCTTCCTGGTGGCAGATGTTCCAGTCACCGCAGACCACGACCTCGCGCCCGTCGGCGGCGGCCCGCGCCTTCAGCTCCTGGAGGTAGGTGTGGAACTCCCCCATGAACCGGTACTTCTCGTCCTGCTTCTCGGTCCCGGCCTCGCCGGAGGGCAGGTAGAGGCTGGCGACGGTCACACCGGGCAGGTCGATCTCGATGTAGCGCCCGCTCGCGTCGAACTCGTCACTCCCGAACCCGACCCGCACGGCCTCGGGCTCCCGCCGCGCGTACAGCGCGACCCCGGCCCGGCCCTTGGCGGCAGCCGGCGCGAACACGGTGTGCCAGCCCTCGGGGGTCCGCGCCTCGGCCGGAATCTGCGCCTCCTCCGCCCGTACTTCCTGCAGGCAGACGACATCGGCGTCGGATCCGGCGAGCCACTCCACGAAGCCCTTCTTGGCGGCGGCGCGGATCCCATTCACATTCACGGAGGTCACGGTGAGCATCCCTGCACGATAGCGGGATGGTTCCGTACGCTATTCGGATGTCTCACGGTATAAACATCCGCCCCGTGCCGTACGACCACCCGGACGCGGTCAAGCTCAGCGACCAGGTCCAGCTGGAGTACCAGGAGCGGTACGACGGCGAGGGCGACGTCACCCCCCTCGACCCCGCCATGTTCGCCCCGCCGCGGGGCCTCTACCTGCTGGCGTACGACGCCGCGGGCTCCCCGGTCGCGAGCGGCGGCTGGCGCAGCCAGGAGGAGAACGACGCGGGCTACTCGGACGGCGACGCCGAGCTGAAGCGCATGTACGTGGTCCCGGAGGCCCGCGGCCTGGGCCTGGCCCGCCGCATCCTGGCGACCCTGGAATCGGACGCCCGCGAGGCGGGCCGCACCCGCATGGTCCTGGAAACGGGCGACCAGCAGCCGGAGGCGATCGCCCTGTACCTCTCCTCGGGCTACACGCTGACGGCCCCGGCGGCCAAGTTCGGCCACTACCGCTCCTACGACTCGAGCCGCTGCATGACGAAACCGCTCCGCTAGCGCCTCAGGCAGCGCTCAGGGCGATGGCCGCCGCGTAGGCCGGCGGGGCCTGTACGTCGTGGACGGTCCAGCCGCCGATCGCGGCCGGGGTGTCCGAGATGCCGACGTACGGCTCGGCGAAGCCGTAGGCGAGGCCGACGCCCGTGCCCTTGAGGTAGGCCTCCTTGCGGGTCCAGAGGCGGGCCAGCGCCGTGGGCCGCCGCGCGCCGGGGAGGGCGCGCAGGGCGGTGTTCTCCTGCGGGTGCAGGGAGGGGAGCAGTTCCTCGGCGATGCCCGGCTTGGGGACTCCCTCCACGTCGGCGCCGACCGGCACGCCGGAGACGGCGATCAGCGCCAGGTCGTCGCTGTGCGACAGGGAGAAGTGCGGGCCGCCGCCCGCCACGGCGGGACGGCCGTGCGGCTCCCCGCAGCAGGGGCAGTCCTCGCGGGTGACCGGCACGGACCGCGGGTCCAGGCCGGTGTAGCCGCCGAGGACCAGCCGCAGCCCGATGTGGGCGGCGCGGTAGCGGTGCCGGTCGCCCGGGCGGCGCAGTCGCGCCGCCCGGGCCCGCTCCGCCTCGCTGAGCAGGTCGTCCGCGCTCTCCACGCGGTGGCCGCCGACGACTTCCCGGGTGGTGTCGAGCCACCACAGGACGACCTCGCGGCCCTGCGGGACCGGGCCGGTCCGGGGTTCCGCGGCGTCCAGGACGTACTCATCCATGGTCGCCGGTCCCGGCCAGGGCCCGGATGGTGGGCGTCCGGAACAGGTCGCGGAGCGGGATCGCGGGCAGGCCGCGGGCGCGCAGCGCGGCGCTGATGCGCACGGCGAAGAGGGAGTTGCCGCCGAGCTCGAAGAAGTCGTCGTCGAGCCCGACCGGGGTCCCGAGGACCGTCGTCCAGATCTCCCGGAGGACGGCGGCGCGGTCGTCCCCGCCCTCTGCCTCGGCCACCGGCGCCGGGGCGGCGGTGCGCACGGGCAGCGGGAGGCGGGCGGCGTCGAGCTTGCCGTTGGTGGTGAGCGGGAGGGTGTCGAGGGCGGTGACGGTCGCCGGGAGCATGTACCCGGGCAGGACCCCGGCGGCCCGCTTGCGGACCCCGGTGGTGTCCAGGTCGGCCGGCACCACGTAGGCGTCGAGCCGGGCGGACGCCGGGTCGGCCGGGTCCTCGCGGCGGACGATCACGGCGGCCGCGCGGACGTCCGGGTCCTCCAGGAGCACCGAGCGGATCTCGTCGAGCTCGATGCGGAAGCCGCGGATCTTGACCTGGCTGTCGATCCGGCCGAGGTGTTCCAGGGTGCCGTCGGGGCGCAGCCGCCCCAGGTCACCGCTGTGGTAGCGGCGTCCCCCGGCGTACGGGTCCTGCGTGAAGCGGGCGGCGGTGAGTTCGGGCTGTCCCAGGTAGCCGAGGGCCACGCCGGCGCCGCCGACGCAGATCTCGCCGGTCACCCCGGGCGGGACGAGGCGGCCGCGCGCGTCGATCACGTACAGGTGCCAGCCGGGGAGGGCCGGACCGACGGAGCGGGAGCCGTCGAGGGCGAGGGCGCGGGTCACCGTCTGGGCGGTGACGTGCACGGTCGTCTCGGTGATGCCGAACATGTTGACCAGGCGGCAGTCGCTCTCGGGGTGGTGGTCGAACCAGCGCAGCAGCATCCGGGCGTCGAGCGGTTCGCCGCCGAAGACCACGAGGCGTACAGGGAGCGGCGCGTGGTCGGTCTCCAGGAGCTGGGAGAACGCGGAGGGGGTCTGGCTGAGCACGGTGACCCGGTCGCGGAGCAGCAGGTCCCGGAACTCCTCGGGGTCGCGGGAGACGAGGTACGGGACGACCACGAGGCGGCCGCCGGTGAGCAGGCAGCCCCAGATCTCCCAGACGGAGAAGTCGAAGGCGCCGGAGTGGAAGAAGCTCCAGGTGTCGTCCGGGCCGAGACCGTACTCCTCGCGGGTGGCGTCGATGAGGGCGACGACGTTGCGGTGCGGGACGACGACGCCCTTGGGGCGGCCGGTGGAGCCGGAGGTGTAGATGACGTAGGCGGGGTCGTCCGGGCTGCCGGCCTCCGGAAGCGCGCGGGCGGGAGCGGCGGCTGTCAGCTCGTCGGGGGTGACGGCGGTGCCGGCCCCGCCCGGGTACTCGGGGGCGCGGGTGATCACGAGGGCGAGGCCCGCGTCCTGGGCGGTGTGGACGAGCCGGTCGGCGGGGTAGGCCGGGTCGGTGGGCACGTAGGCCGCGCCCGCCTTGAGCACGCCGATCATGGCCACGACGAGCTCGGTGGTCCGCTCCAGGCAGATGCCGACGCGGTCCCCCGGGGTGACGCCGCGGGCGAGCAGGCCGTGGGCGAGCCGGTCCGCCCGGGCGTCGAGCTCGCGGTAGGTGAGGGAGGTGTCCCCGTCGCTGACGGCGGTGGCGTCGGGGGTGGCGGCGACGCTACGGGCGAACGCGTCGGTGAGCCGCGCCGGTTCGCCGGTCAGCGGCTGCGCGGGGCGCCCGAGCCGGGCGACGCGCTCGCGCTCGGCGGCGTCGAGCGTTTCGGCGTCGGCGGCCGGGGTGTGCGGGGCGTCCGCGAACTGCCCGTACAGGTGGGCCAGATGTGTCACGAACGCGGCGGCGGTCTGCGCCGAGAAGTGGCTCCGCCGGGCGGAGTACCAGAGCCGTGCCCCGCCGGAAGCCAGCGGCAGCAGGGCCAGCGTCAGCGGGAACGGCGGCGCCAGGCAGGGCAGGTATCCGTCCGCTTCAAGGCCGTCGGCGGCGGTCGGCTCGATCAGCCCGGCCGTCACGGGCCGGTCCACGGCGGCCGCGGTGGCGACGGCGGTCCGCAGGTCCGCGAGGGGGGCTTCGGCGGGCAGGGCGAGTTCGAGCGCGCCGCGCAGGTCGGTGGCGACGACGGCGCTGTCGGGGGCCCCGTGGCCCGCGTACCGCTGGAGGGCGAGCGCGAGCGCGGCCAGCCACCCATCGGTGTCGCCGGCGTCGGCGGCGTCCAGGTCGAACGACCCGGAATCCCAGCCACCGTCCCCACGCACCCCACCACCCCAGTCGGGCGGCGCCACCGCAGCCCCGCCGGAGACAACTCCAGCCCCAATTCCAGCCCCGCCGGCGTTTGAGGCGCCGCCGGAGGCGAAATCAGCCTCGCCGTCGTTTGAGGCGCGGGGGTCCGGGGGCAGCGCCCCCGGCAACGGCGCCGCACCGGACCCCCCGGCCGCAGCCACCCCAGCGGGAGCGACAACGGCGGCCAGCCGGCCCAGACCCACCCGGTCCAGTGCGGAGCGGTGGGCGACGACCACCAGGTCGGCGATGCCGTCCCGGTGGCGGAGCAGCACGCACCGCACCGTCTCCGTCGCCCGGTTCAGCTCCGCGTCCCGCCGCCGGGCCGCCTCCGGGTCCTCGGAGCCGGCCGGTATGTCGTCCACCCAAAGCCGCCAGGGACCGATGGCTGCCAGGCGGGCGGCCAGCCGCTCCGCATCGGCCTCGGGCCCGCTCAGCCGGATCTGTACGGCGTGGCACTGCTCACCCACCACGGGGTGTCCTCCCTCTCTCACAACGGTCACCTTCTTCCGGTTCCACGCCCGTTCAGCGCGCGGTGAACCCGCCGTCCACGGTCAGGACCGAGCCGGTCACCTGGCGGGAGTCGTCCGAGACCAGGTAGACCACGGCCGCGGCCACGTCCTCCGGCTCGATCAGCGCGTTCATCGGCTGGGCCTCGGTGAAGGTCTGCTCGTGCTCGCCGACCTGCACCTCCAGGGCGCGGGCGATCTCGGCGAGCATCCGGCCCTCGGCGGAGGAGTCGTCGCGCACCGAGCCGGGGCACACGGCGTTGACCCGGACCTTGGTGGGCGCGTAGTCCAGGGCGGCGGCCTTGGTCAGGCCGATCAGGCCGTGCTTGGCGGCGACGTACCCGGCGAAGTGGCGGTAGCCGACCAGGCCGGCCGTCGACGAGATGTTGACGATGCTGCCGGACCGGCGTGCGCTCATCGCCCGGCCGACGGTACGGATCACCCGCCAGGCCCCGGACAGGTCGACGTCGATCATCAGCGCCCACTCGTCCTCGGCGATCTCGTGGGCGGGCTTGCCCGAAGGGGCGGCGATCCCGGCGTTGTTGACGACGGCGTCGATCTGCCCGAACCGCTCCTCGGCGAGCGCCACGGCGGCCTCCACCGAGGACAGGTCCCGTACGTCGCAGGGCGCGGTGAGCACGGCGGCGCCGGCCTCCCGGCACAGCGTCGCCGTGTGCTCCAACTGGCCCTGCGTGCCCAGCGGGTAGGGGACCCCGTCGAGGTCGCCGCACAGGTCCAGCAGGACCAGGTCGGCGCCCTCGGCGGCGCAGGCTGCGGCGGTGGCCCGCCCGAGGCCGCGGGCGGCGCCCGTGACCAGGACGGTCTTTCCGGTCAGACGCACTGTTCCTCCCGTACGCGGGCCAGGTCCTCGGCGACGATCGCCAGGAGCTCCGGCGCGGACTCGGTGAGGTACATGTGTCCGCCGGGCAGTTCGACCGCGCGGAAGGCGCTGTCGGTCGTACGCTCCCAGGCGGCGGCCTCGGTACGGCTGACCAGGGTGTCGTCGGCGCCGCGCAGGCAGGTGACGGGGACCGGGAGCGGTTCGCCGCCGGCGGGCACGTAGGACTCGTGCATCTCCACGTCCGCCCGCAGGGTGGGCAGGATCAGCTCGCGCATCTCGGGGTCCTGGAGGGCCTCGTGGGTGTATCCGGCGAACTCGTTGACACGTTCCAGGAAGGCGTCGTCGTCGAGGCCGGTGGCCCGGCGGTCGCGCTGTTCGGCCGGGTGCGGGGAGCCGCTGGCGAACAGGCCCACGAGGGTGACCCCGGGGGTCTCGGCGAGCCGGCGGGCGAGCTCGTAGGCGAGGACGGCGCCCAGGCTGTGGCCGAAGAGGGCGATCCGGTGCGGCTGCGGCGAGTCGGCGAAGGCGGCGAGCAGGTCGGCCAGCAGGCCGTCGGCGGCGGTGGCCGCGTCGCGGTACGGCTCCTCGTCGATCAGCCGCTCCCGGCCGGGGAGCTGGAGCGGGAGGATGTCCAGCGCGTGCTGGTCGGCCAGGCGCTGCCACGGCCGGTAGAAGGAGGCGCCGGCGCCGGCGAAGGGCAGGCAGACCAGTGTGGTGCGGTCGGACATGTCACGCATCCTGGGGGGTGTCGGCGGCGAGGCGGGCGTCGTACCGGACGGGCAGGGACACCAGTCCGCGGCTGGTGGAGTTGTCGAAGAGCCACTCGAGCTCCTCCGCGGGGACGGCGAGGCGCAGCCCCGGCAGGCGGCGGAGCAGGGTGGTGAAGGCGATCTGGCCCTCGACCCGGGACAGCGGCGCGCCGACGCAGAAGTGCGGGCCCTGGCCGAAGGCCAGGTGGCGGTTGGCGGTGCGGGTGATGTCCAGCTCGTCGGGGTTCTCGAAGGCCTCGGGGTCGCGGTTGGCCGAGCCCATCAGGAGGTGGACGAAGCTCTCCTTGGGGATGGGGCAGCCGCCTAGCTCCATGTCCTCGGCGGCGACGCGCAGGGTGCCGCGGTAGACGGGGGACTCGAAGCGCAGGAACTCCTCGACCGCCGAGTCGGCCAGCTCCGGCTTGTTGAGGAGCAGTTCGAACTGGTCGGGGTGGGTGAGGAGGGCCTGGGTGCCGTTGCCTATGAGGTTGGCGGTGGTCTTGTGGCCCGCGATGATCAGCAGGACGAGGGTGGAGACCAGCTCGTCGTTGGTGAAGCGGCCCTCTTCGTCGGCGGCCCGGAGCAGGATGCTGACCAGGTCGTCGCCGAGGTTGGCGCGGCGGTCGGCGAGCAGGTCGAGGAGGTAGCGCTCGATGTTCTCGCTGGCGTCCTTGAGCTTCTCGTTGGACTCGGCGTCGGGGTACGGGGCCCCGCTGAGCCAGTTGCCCCAGGAGTGCAGCTGCGGCCGGTCGGCGACCGGGACCCCGAGGAACTCGCAGATGACCCGCATGGGCAGGGAGAACGCGAACTCCATCAGGTTCACCTCGCCCTCCGCCGGGAAGGCGTCGATGAGCTCGTCGGTGATCTGCTGGATGCGGGGGCGCAGCACCTCCATGCGGCGCGGTACGAAGGCGCGGCTGACGAGCTTGCGCAGGCGGGTGTGCTCCGGCGGGTCCGCGGTCAGCATGTTGCTGATGAGGACGGGGCTGGCGTCCTTGACCAGGTCGCGGAACCAGGCGGGGGCGTTGTCGATGCGCTTGGACAGCCGGGGGTCGCTGAACCCCTTGAGGGCGGTCTCGTAGTCGGCGACGACGTAACCCTCGCCGCCCACCGGGTAGTTGATGGCCTGGACGGGGCAGCCGGAGCCGCGCAGCCGGGTGTTGCCGGCGTGGAGGTCCCCGCCCTCGGGGGCGGTGAAGAACTCGGGGGGAAGCTGTTCGAGGGTGACGGGCAGCTCGTTCGTCATCGGGAGACTCCTTACTTGGTCTGGGTGCCGGGGGCGTCGGAGGCGTCGGCCCGGTCCGCGGTGTCGGCGGTGTCCGCGGTGTCCGTGTACGCCTCCGGGGGTGCGAGCTTGCGGATGCGCGGGCTGAGGGTGGGCAGGGCGGCCAGGCCGGAGATCACGGCCATGGTGGTGAACACCCAGACCGGACCCGCCTGGTCGAAGATGGTGCCGATCAGGAAGACGCCGACCGGGGCGGCGATCATCGACATGAACATCACGGCGCCCAGTACGCGGCCCTGCACCTTGTCGGGGACCATCGCCGCGAGGTAGGCGAGGAACAGCGCGCTGGTGATCGGGCCGCGCAGGAAGACGCAGGCGACGATCAGGCCGAGCGGGATCAGGCCGGAGACGTTCGCCAGCAGGATCGCGGCGAGCGGGCCGATCCAGGCGGCGGCCAGGAAGAGCGTGGAGGGGCGGAACTTCTTCATGACCGGGCCGGCGATGAGGGAGCCGACCAGGCCGCCGATGCCCGCGATGGACAGCAGCATGCCGGTGAAGGTGGAGGAGGCGCCGCGGCTCTCGGCGGTGGCGATCAGCGCCAGGAAGACACCGGAGTGGGTGAACGCCATGTTCGAGCCCATGATCCAGAGGATCAGGAGGCGCAGGACGGGCTGCTTGGCCAGGATGCGGAAGCCCTCGGCGGTGTTGCGCTTCTCCCCGGGGGCGGCCTGCTCCACCTTGAGCGGCTTGCGGATGAAGAGCATCAGCACGGTGGAGACGAGGAAGCCGATCGCGGCGGTCAGGAAGGGGAACGCCCGGGCGATGCCGAAGAGGGAGCCGCCGATCGGCGGGCCGCCCATGGTCGCCGCGAAGTAGCGGATCTGGTTCTGGGCGGTCGCCTGGGTGAGCTGGGAGGGCGGTACGAGCTGCTTGATGACGGCGAGCCCGGTCGGGTTGGAGATGCCCAGGCACACGGCGGATCCGACGGCGATGCCGAAGACGACGGGGTAGTTCACCTGGTCGGCGAAGATGATCAGGCAGAACAGGCCGAGCAGCGCCACGCGGACGAGGTTGCAGGCGATCAGCAGCAGCCGGCGGTCCATCCGGTCGGCGAGGGTGCCGCCGACGATGGACATGACGCTGGTGGTGATCAGCTGGGCCGAGCCGACCGCGCCCGCGTAGAAGGCGGAGCCGGTGGTGGCCAGGATGAGCAGCGGGTAGGCGACCTCCGCCGTCTCCTTGGCCATCGCGGCGAACGCCTCGCTGGTCCACAGGAACTGGAAGTCCTTGTTGCGCAGCAGCGGCTTCTCCTGGGCGGCCACCGGCTCCTCCGGGGCCGCCTCCGTGCCGGGCGGCTTCTCCGAGACCGTCATGGGTGCTTCCTCTCCTTGTGCGTTGCGGACCGGATCTCGGCCGGCAGTGCTTCACTGATGTGCTCGGCGAGTCGGCCGACGTGCGGCGGCGTCAGCATCGACCAGTGGTTTCCGCCCACCGGCCGCACGCGCAGGCCCGCCGGGTAGAGCGCGGCCAGCCGGGTCTCCAGCCGGGCGGCCCGTGCCGGGTCGCTGTCCGCCTTGAAGAGCACGGCGGGGCAGGCGACGGCGCGGGGCCGGTAGCCGAGTACGGCGGCCTGGCCGGCGAGGAACCGGCGGCGCAGCTCGGGGCTGCGGCGGTGCAGTGCGGCCAGCGGGCCGACCTGGAGCAGGGCGTCGAGCCCGGCCCGCGCCCCGCCGAGCAGGAAGTCGGGGGCCGCGGCGACGGGCAGCCGCCCGGTGTCGGGCGCGTAGCCGTCCAGCGCGATGAGGAGGTCCACCTCCCGCCCCTGGAGAGCGAGTTGGCGGGCCGTCTCGTGGGCGACGACGGCGCCGAAGGACCAGCCGCCGAGGGTGAGGGGGCCGGTCGGCTGGGCCTGCAGCAGCGTGCTGACGTGGGCGGCGGCGATGGCCCCGATGGAGCGCGGGCCGCCGCGCCCGCCGCGCGCGGACTGTTCCAGGGCGAGTACCGGGCGGTCGCCGTCCGGTGCGATCAGTGCGGCCAGGGCCCGGTAGGGCAGGGCGTTGCCGCTCGCGTCGGAGACGAGGAAGACGGGGCGGCCGTCCCCCGCCCGCAGGGTGACCGGGCCGGCCGGGCGGGGCGCGGTGGTCACGGCGCCGGCGGCGGGTGCGGCGGGCAGCTGCCGCTCGACGATTCCGGTCAGCCCGCCGAAGGTGCCCGTCAGGGTGAACTCGGTGACCGACACCTCGGCCCCGGTGCGCTCCCGTACGGCGGTGGTCAGCGCGAGCGCGAGGAGGGACTCCCCGCCGAGGGTGAAGAAGTCGTCGTCGTCCGTGACGGCGGCGACCCCGAGGGTCTGGCACCACAGCTCTTCGAGGACGGCCCGCAGCGGCCCGGTTCCGGTCGCCGCGGCCGGTACGGGCGCCACCGCCGGGGCGGGTGCGACCGTACGGGCCGGGGCCGGGGCCGCAGGAGCGGCGGCCGCCTCCACGGGGAATTCGGGGTCTTCGCCCAGGAACGGGTGGCCCGGCAGGGAGCAGCGCACCGGGCGGTCCTCCTCGTCGGCGTACCGCGTCTCGTGCACGGTCTCCAGGGCCCGGTCCACGCCGAGTTCCCAGAGCGTGCCGAGCGCTTCGAGCAGCCCGGTGTCGGCGTCGGTCCGGCCGCCGGGGGCGAGGCGCACGGTGGTGTGGGCGGTGTTCCAGCCGGGGGCGCCGCGCAGCGAGCCCGTCATCGACCCGCCGGGTCCGAGCTCCACGTAGGTGGTGCAGCCGGAGGCCAGCAGCGTGGCGGTGCCCGTGTCGAGCAGCACCGGCTCGCGCAGGTGCGCGGCCCAGGTCTCCGGCGCGCCCGCCGTGTCCGGGTCGGCCCAGTCGCCGGTGGTGTTGGAGATGTACGGCAGCCGTGGCGGGCGGGAGGGCATCGACGACAGATGTGCCCGCACCGCCTCGGCTGCCGGGTTCATGGCCGGCGAGTGGAAGGCCCGCCGGGTGTGTACGGGGGTGACGCGCAGCCCTTGGAGGGCCTCCCCCGCGAGGAGTGAGTTCATGGCCGGTTCGCTGCCGGACAGGACGACCGTTCCGTTGCCGCGTACGGCGACGGTGACGCCGCAGTCCGCTGGCAGCCGGGGCTCGACCTCTTCGGCCGGGGCTCCGACGACGGCCATGCGGCCCGGTGCGGCGTCGCGCATCGCGCGGGCCCGCAGGTGGACCACGCCGACCGCGTCCGGGAGGGTCCACACCTCGGCGAGGGCGGCGGCCGCGTACTCGCCGATGCTGTTGCCGAGCATGGCGGCGGGCTTGACGCCCCACTCCCGCAGTTGCGTGCCGAAGGCGAACCCGAGGGCGAACAGGCCCAGTTGCTGGTGGACGGTGTCGGCGAACCAGTCCTCCGCGGCGTCCGGCCCGCCCGGGGTGATCAGGGGGGTGAGGTCGACGCCGCAGTCGTCGGACGCGACCTTGCGGACCTCCTCGAAGGCGGCGCGGAATCCGGGCAGCAGCCGGTACGCCGCCTCGCCCGCGGCCTCCTTGAGGGTGCCCTGGCCGGGGAAGAGGAAGGCGACCTTGCCGAGGGTCCGCCGTGCGGCGGTGGCGGTGGCGGTGGCGGCCTGTCCGGCCGCGGCCCGCAGCGCCTGGGCGGCGTGCGCGGCGCCGTCCTGGACGACCACGGCCTGCCGGTGCTTGTGCACGCGGCGCCCGGCCAGGGTGCGCGCGGCCTCGGCGGCCTCGGGCGCGGCGGCTGCCTGCGCGGCCCCGGGCGCCACGGTTGCGGCTGCGGCGGGCCGGGCGAACCGTTCGGCGAGGTCCTGGCCCAGGCGGGCGAGCGCCTCCGGGGTCGCGGCCGACAGCGGCAGCAGGTGCGGTCCGGCGTACGCGGCCGACCGGACCCGGGCCCCGGCCGGTCGCACGGCGCGGTCGGGGGCCTGGGTCAGGACGGCGTGCGCGTTGGTCCCACCGACGCCGAAGGAGCTGACGGCGGCCGCACGCGGCGCCCCGTCCTCCCGGACCGGCCACGGCCGGTGCGCGGTGGCGACGCGGAAGGGGGAACGGTCCAGCTCCAGCAGCGGGTTGGGGCTGGTGTAGTGCACGGTCGGGACGAGCTCCCCGTGCTCCAGCATCAGCGCCGTCTTGATCAGCCCGGTGACGCCGGCCGCCGCCCCGGTGTGGCCGATGTTGCCCTTGACCGCGCCGAGCGCGCACCAGCCGGTCTCGGCCGAGGCGGCGCCGAAGACCTCGCTCAGCGCCTGGACCTCGATGGGGTCGCCCAGCCGGGTGGCGGTGCCGTGCGCCTCCACGTGGCCGATCGCGGTGGGAGCCAGCCCCGCCGTCTCCAGCGCCGCGCGGATCACCTCGCTCTGCCCGCTCGCGGACGGCGCGGTGTAGGCCATCTTGTCCGCGCCGTCGTTGTTCACGGCGGTGCCGGCGATGACCGCGGAGATCCGGTCGCCGTCCCGTACCGCGTCCGCGAGCCGCTTGAGGACGACCACGCCGACGCCTTCGCTGGGCACGGTCCCGCCCGCGAGCGCGTCGAAGGGACGGCAGTGACCGTCCGCCGCGAGGATGCCGCCCGGCTCGAACAGGTAGCCCCACTCGCCGCGCGGCATCACCGTGACCCCGCCGGCCAGGGCGGCGTCGCACTCGCCGCCCAGCAGCGCGCGCACCGCGAGGTGCACGGCGGTCAGCGAGGTCGAGCAGGCCGTCTGGACGGTGATCGCGGGCCCGCGCAGCCCCAGCTTGTAGGCCACGCGGGTCGCGACGAAGTCCTTCTCCCGCCCGATGTACCGGGCCAGTTCGCTCAGCGCGGCATCGTTTCCGCCCGCTCCCGAACGGTCGGCCCCGGCGTAGACGCCGACCCTGCCGCGGAACCGGGCCGGGTCGATGCCCGCGTCGTCGACGGCCGTCGCCGCGCACTCCAGGAAGACCCGCTGCTGCGGGTCCATCGCCGCCGCCTCCGCCCGGCTGTACCGGAAGTGGCGCCAGTCGAAGCGGCGGGAGTCCTCGATGACTCCCATGGCGGCGACGAAGTTCTCCCGGCCCACGTACTCCGGGTCCACGCCGAGCGCGAGCAGTTCCTCGCGGGCGGGGCGGCTGATGCCGTCCCGGCCGGCGCGGAGCATCGGCCAGAACGCGCGGACGTCGGGCGCGCCGGGCAGCCGGCAGGCCATGCCGACGACGGCGACCGCGTTCTCGGTCACAGGAGCCATGGGAGTCACGGGGGTTGCGGGAGAGGAGTGCATCAGGCGTCTCCGGCCAGTTCGACGTACAGGTGGTCGAGGCCCACGTAGCTGAGGTTGGGCCCCCATACGGCGGCTTCCTCGGCCAGTCGGGCGTGCGGGAACCGCCGGGCGAGGCGGCGCAGCAGGATGGCCGCCTCCAGACGGGCCAGCGGGGCGCCGACGCAGTAGTGCGGTCCGTGTCCGAAGATCAGGTGCCGCTCCGACCCGCCGCCGGCCGCCTTGACGCCCGTATCCGTACCGGCGGCGGCCGCGGCGCTCGCACCCGTGACCGGGCAGACGGCGGCCGGCGCCTCCTCGGCGTCGTTCAGGGGGTTCTCGCCGGTGAGGCTGACCAGCACCAGGTCGCCCTCGCTGAGCCGCACGCCGGCGAACTCCTGGTCGTACGCGGCCACCCGCCCCAGGTGGCGCAGCGGGGGCCGGCTCACCAGGACGGATTCGACGAGGTCCTCCACCGCGCCCGGCACCTCCCGGCACACCGCGTCCCACAGCGCGCGGTCGCCGAGCGCGGTGAGGACGGTGGAGCCGAGCAGGGACGCCGTGGTCTCCAGGCCGCCGAAGAGGCACATGGCCCAGGTCGCGGTGGTCCGCGCCCGGTCCTCCTCGGTGTCGACCGGGAAGCCCTCCAGCGCCCGGGCGCCGGCCAGCGCCTCGGACATCTCCACCATGACCTGGTGGGCGGCCAGCGCGTGGTCGCGCCGGTACATGGCGCCGATGAACAGCGACAGCGTCCGCGACCACCGGTGGAGGACGACGGGCGGCAGGTCCAGCCCGACCACGTGGGCCATCACCTTGCCCGAGATCCCGTCGGCGACCGGCGGCATGACGTCGTACGGACGCCCGGCCGCGAGGTCGTCGAGGCACTCGTCGGTGATCTCCTCGATCCTGGGAGCGAGGGAGCGCACGTAGGAGGCGGACAGCATCCGCTGGACGGGGCGGCGCAGCGCCATGTGCTCGGGGGCGTCGGCCTGCACGAACCACAGCCGCAGGAACTCGGTGAGCTCCCGGTACTCGGCGCGGGCCGCGTCCGTCATGTAGAGCTGGAAGGAGCGCTCGAAGGTCCCGGAGGCGAAACCGGGGTGGTTGAGGACCTGCTGGGCCAGGCGGGGGTCCGCCACGACCCAGCAGTCCAGTCCTTCGTCCCACTCCGGGGCCCGCACGCCGTCCGCGAGGGACGGCGGCGGGACCGGAGCCGCAGTCGGGGCGGTCGGGGCGGTCGGAACCATCAGAGCGCCGCCTTCTCGATGAGCGCGCGCAGCCCGGCGGGCGTGGGCGACAGCAGGAAGTCCCGCAGCCGGACGGACGCGCCCAGTTCCTGCTTGATCTTGCGCATCAGCCGTACGGCGCCGAGGGAGTTGCCGCCGACCATGAAGAAGTCGGTCTCGGCGGTGACGCCGGTGACCGGCTCCGGGCCTTCGATGACCTCGGCGAACAGCTCGGCGATGCGCTCGTCGAGGCCGGGGCCGGCGGCCGCGGCGACCGTCTCGGCGGCCGGCTCGGCGACGGCCTCCGCAGCAGGAGCGACCGGAGCGGCCGAGTCTGCCGGGGTCGCCTTGGCGGCCGCGCGCCGCGCCGGACCGGCCACCGCGGCGAGCGCGCGCCGGTCCACCTTGCCGTTGGCGGTCACCGGCAGCCGGTCCACCACGGCCCACAGGGTCGGCACCATGTAGGACGGCAGCCGCTCCTTGAGCAGGTCGCGCAGGGCGACCGCGTCCGCCGCCGCGCCGTCGGTGAGGACCACCGCGGCGACGAGGCGCTTCTCGGCGCTGTCCCCGTCGGTGACGAGGACGACGGCGTCCTGCACCTCGGGGTGCTCGGCGAGCACGTCGCTGATCGCGCTCAGCTCCACCCGGTAGCCGCGGAGCTTGACCTGGTCGTCGGCGCGGCCCAGGAAGCGGATCCGGCCGCGGGTGTCGATCCGTACCAGGTCGCCGGTGCGGTAGAGGCGCTCGTCGACGTCCGGCGAGAGCAGCCCGAACGCGCGGGCCGTCTCGGCCTCGTCGCCGAGGTAGCCGTCGGCCAGGCCCTCGCCGCCGGTGTACAGCTCGCCGACCGCGCCGGGCGGGAGCTGGCGGCGGCGCGCGTCCAGTACGTACACGCGGGTGCCGGGCACCGGGCGGCCGATGGGCAGCGGACCGTCCACGTCCGAGGCGCGCGCCACCGAGTGGGTGGTGGTGAAGGTGGTGTTCTCGGTCGGCCCGTACCCGTTGGTGATGATGATGTCGGGGTGGCGGGAGAGCACGCGGGCGGTGTGCTCGTGCGGGACCACGTCGCCGCCGGTGAGCAGCTGGCGCAGTCCGCCCAGGGAGTCCGGTGCGAACTCCTCGACCAGCCGGAACAGTCCGGCGGTCAGCCAGGCCACGGTGATCCGGCGCTCCTTCAGGAACGCGCCGAGCTCGGTGGGCGAGGCCAGGCCCGCCGGGTGGACCTCCAGGGAGGCGCCGGTCAGCAGCGCGCCCCACAGCTCCAGGGTGGAGGCGTCGAAGGAGAGCGGGGAGAGCCGCAGCATCCGCTCGCCCGCGCCGAGCCGGACGTAGCCCGCCTCGTGGACCAGGCGGATCACCGCGCGGTGCGGTACGCAGACGCCCTTGGGCTGCCCGGTCGAGCCCGAGGTGAAGGCGACGTAGGCGAGGCGCGAGGGGTCCTCGGGAGGCGTCGGCACGGAGTCCGGAGCGGCCGGCTGCCAGTCCGGCTCCCAGGTGGCCACGGCGGGGGCGCCCAGCTCGGCGAAGCGGTGCGCGGTCGGCGCGTCGACGGGGCCGGTCAGCGCGGCGGCGGGCGTGGCCCGCTCCAGGATCCGGGCGAGGTGGGTGTCGGGCAGGGCCGGGTCGATGCCGACGTACGCGGCTCCCGCCCACTGCACGCCGAGTACGGCGACGGCCTCGGCGACCGACCGCTCGACGCCGACGAGCACCCGGTCGCCCGGGCCGACTCCGGCCGCGCGCAGCAGCCGGGCCTGTTCGGCGGCGGCCGCGGCGAGCTGCCCGTAGGTCAGGGTGTGCGAGGCGTCGCGGACGGCGACGTCGCCCGGGCGGCGGGCGGCCACCTCGCGGAAGAGGGCGTCGAGGGAGGTGGCGGGGAAGTCCCGGCCGCTCTCGTTGATCTCGTCGAGGAGCGCGCGGCCCTCGTGGGAGATGCAGCGGATGTCCTCCAGCCGCGCCTCGGGCGAGGCGGCGAGCTCCTCGACGGCGGCGCGGAAGTCGGACACGAAGGACTGCGCCTCGGTCTCGTTCCAGACGCTGGTCGCGTACTCGACGTGCCCGGCCAGCGAGGGGTCGGCGTGGCCGATGAGCATGGTGAGGTCGAACTGCGAACCGCCGCCGTGGCCCTCCTCCACCCGTACCCGCAGTGCTCCGGCGGTCAGTTCGCGCGGTACGAGCTGGTCGTGCATGCCGAAGCAGACCTGGACCAGCGGGTGGCAGCCGAGGCTGCGCTCGGTGCCGAGGCGCGCGACGAGCTCCTCGAAGGGCAGGTCGCCGGCCTCGATGGCGGTGCCGAGGCTGTGGTGCACGGCGCGCAGGTAGTCGCCGACCGGAGCGTCGTCGTCCACGTCGATGCGAACCGGTACGAGGTTGCCGGCGACGGCGATCAGCCGCTGGAGCTCGGAGGCGCCGCGGCCCAGCAGCGGCACGCCCACCAGCAGCTTGCGGCTGCCGCTGAGGCGGCTCAGCGCCAGGCCGAAGGCGCCGAGCAGGAAGGAGTACGGGGTGATGCCGAGCCCGCGGGCCTGCCGGGTGACGAGCTCGGTGGTGGCCGGGCCGAGATCCAGGCCGAGCCGGTCGCCCGCACCGTCCTGGATCGCGGGGCGCTGCCGGTCGGCGGGCAGTTCGAGGATGGAGGGGACACCGTCGAGGTGCTGCTTCCAGAACTCGGCCTGCTCGTCCCAGGCGCCGCGGGACCGGGTCTCCTCCTGGCGGCGGGTGAGCG
Source organism: Streptomyces sp. NPDC059989 (assembly GCF_042736975.1). Classification (NCBI taxonomy): domain Bacteria; kingdom Bacillati; phylum Actinomycetota; class Actinomycetes; order Kitasatosporales; family Streptomycetaceae; genus Streptomyces; species Streptomyces sp. NPDC059989. The sequence goes on along the minus strand of NZ_JBHWUO010000019.1, from coordinate 118,907 downwards.
CCGACAGGGGGGTGCCGGGGTCGCGGGGGGCCCGGTCGGCGTGCTGCTGCTCGTCGCTGAGCTCGGCGTACGTCTCGAAGACCTCGCGCAGCAGGTAGCCGACGGCGAACCCGTCGAGCACCATGTGGTGCGCGATCAGGACGACGGCGCAGCGCTCGTCGCCCTGCGCGCCGGAGCCGTAGTGGGCGAAGCGGTAGGCGGGTTCGGCCGCCAGGTCGAAGGGGAGGCGGCCGAGCTCGGCGCTGTCCCGGCGGACGTACCCCTCGAAGGCCTCGGCCGGCCCGTCGTACGTGAACTCGGCGAGCTCGGGCGTGTAGGCGGGCAGGATCTCCTGGACCACGTCGTCGGCGGCCTCGCGGAAGACGCTGCGCAGCCCCTCGTGGCGGGCGGCGGTGGCGGCGAGGGCCTTGGTGAACAGGCCGCGGTCCAGCCGGCCGTCCTCGATGAAGCAGCGGAAGACCAGGTTGTACGGGGAACCCCCGGCGACCCGCTCCATCAGCCACATCCCGCGCTGGGCGGGGGTGAGCGCCTGCTCGGCGCCGGCGGCCCCGGCCTGCGCGGGCTCGGGCGCCGCGGGGGCGGCGGGCACGGCGGCGGCCAGTACATCGGCGAGCGGGGAGCCGCCGAGCAGCTCCAGGATCGAGACGCGCAGCGCGAGGCGCTCTTCGAGGACGGCGGCCAGGCGCATGGCGCGCAGGGAGTCGCCGCCGAGGGAGATGAAGCTCTCCGTGTCGAACGCGTCGAGTACGTCGGGCCCGTCCGAGAGGTCGAGGATCTCGGCGGCCAGCGTCCCGGGCGTCATCGGGCGGCCTCGGCACCCTGGGAGCGGGCGGCGTTCAGCAGGGCGGCCCGGTCGGTGCCGGCGGCGGCCGCGGCGGGCTGGGCTGCGCCCGCGATGAGCTCGGCCTGGCCGCTGACGGTCGGGTTGCGGAACAGGTCCATGGTGCGGACCTCGCGGCCGGAGACCTGGCCGAGGCGCTCGACGAGGAGCACCAGGAGCAGGGAGTCGCCGCCGGACTCGAAGAAGCTGGCGTCGTCGTCGACCTCGTCGGTCTCCAGGACCTCGCGCCAGATGGAGCGGACGAGTTCGAGGCGCGCGGCGGGGTCTTCCACGTCCGGGGTGGCGATGGCGGTGGCGGTTACGGACTCTTCGAGCACGGGATTCTCCGGGAAGGTGGCGAGGTCCGCGGCGCTGTGCCGCAGAGCGTTGAGGAAGCGCGAGACGTCGGTGTGGCCGAAGACGTTGACCGGGTAGTCCAGGGACAGCGCCAGGCGCCGCCCCTCGGCGGTGTCCTCCAGCCGGACGAACATGGCCAGGTCGTACTTGATGAACATCGGGTCGAGCGGGCGCAGTCGGGCCGGTACGCCCGGGGCCAGCTCCAGGGACCGCGGGGCCTCGTCGAGGTTGACCAGGACCGGCGACAGCGGCGGCCACAGGCCGCCCCGGTCCGGGTTGAGGGCGGCGGAGACGGCGTCGAGGGGGACGTCGCTGTCGACGAAGGCCTCCATGCCGCTGATCCGTACGCCGCCCAGCAGGTCGCGCCAGGTGTCCCCCGGCTCCAGCGAGGCCCGCAGCACGACGGTCGTCATGAACATCCCGATGACGTCGGCGGTGGCGGGGTCGTCGCGGCCGGGCCAGGCAAAGGCGATGAGGAAGTCGCGCTGGGGGCCGGTGCGAGCAAGGGTGCCGGCGAGCAGGGCGACGCCCAGCATGAAGGGGGTGCAGCCCTCCTGGCCGGCCACTTCCATGACCCGCGCCGTGGTCTCCTCGTCGAGGGACAGGGCCAGGGTCGCGCCGAGCAGCGAGGCCTCCTCCCCCTCGTGGGCGAGGCGGGTGAAGGGCAGTACGACGTCCGCGGGCGCACCGCGCAGCCGGTCGACGACCTCCCGTACCTGCTCCGCGACCTCCTCGGGGGTGCGGTCGGCGACGACGGCAGCCGGGTGCGGCGGATCGCTCAGTACCGGTTCGACGCCTTCGAGGCCGGCCCGGTAGATGTCGCGGATCTCCTCCAGGAGCATCGTGCGCGAGACCCCGTCGACGACGATGTGGTGCGCGTTCAGCACGAGGAGGGTGCGCTCCGGTCCGGTCCGGATGATCTCGGCCCGGGCGGGCGCGTCCGTTGCCAGATCGAAGGGCGTGACGCACAACGCCCTCACCAGGCGGTCGACTTCGTCCTCGCTCCAGCCCTCGGCGGCCGCGTCGAGGAAGCCGGCCTCGGCCGGCGGGCCGTCGGTCCGGTACTCGACCTGGCGCCGCTTCACGTCGAGCCGGAAGCGCGCCCGCAGCGAGGGGTGCCGCTCAAGGGACCGCCCGACCGCGGAAACCAGCAGCCCGTGGTCCACCGGGCCGGTGAACTCCACGACCGTGGGCACCAGCTGGGTGGGCCTGAGCAGGTCGTCCCGGTCCAGGACCCAGATGCCTTGCTGCACCCGGGTGGCCGGATACCAGGTGTGACCGCTGTGCGACGTTCCGTGCGGTGCTTCGGGCAGCACGAATGGACCTCCGAGATCTGCGGGAGCGTTGGTGAGTGGCCCGCCCCGCGGATCGCCGGCCCCTCAGGCGGGGGTCGGCCGGCCGGTGCGTGCCGGGCACCCCTGGCGGTCAGGGGTGGTGAGCGTGAGGGGGATCAGCCCCACTGGGAGTCGTCCGCCACGGTGGCGCGCGGGACGGGGGCGCCCCACTGGGAGTCTCCCGCCACGGTGACCGTCCGGGGGGTGGTGGAGTCGGTGACGACGCCTGCCGCGGCGACGGCGGCAAGGGCAAGCGCGCCGAGGGCGAGACCGAGAGCGTTCTTGATCATTTTCGTACCTTGCTTCCTGGATCGATGGATCTGCGAGGTATAGACCTGTCGTGGTTCCCCGCCGAAATCATGCGTGGCCATTGCCCTTCAGTCAGCGGAAATCAGGCAGGATGATCGTGCAATGCGGAAACCAGCAGGGTGGAAAAATGTGCACGGCAACGGACATAAACGCAGAAGAGCGCAAGGTTGAGATCTGCGCAGACGGGCTCCAGTACTACTCGGACTCCCTGCAGGGCCGGGCGACGTCCGGCGAATGTCCGCAATGCCTGCTTGACCTGGGACTAGTCCAGCTGCTGCCGAACGGCACCCTTGCGCCCATACCGCCCCGGCTGGCCGCCGGAGCCCGTATGGACCGCCTGGAACAGGACATCGAGGAGAAGAAGAACGCACTGGCCGCCGTCCGCACGTCGATCTCCCGCGCGCAGGAGATCTATTTGGACAGTTACGGCCAGGGGAACTCCCACCTGATCCGGGCGGTCCAGGGCGCGGGCGCCATCAGCGCGACCCTTTCCGCGGCCGTCCACGCCTGCCAGGAGGAACTGCTGACCGCCCAGCCCGGCGGCGGCCGCCCGCAGGAGCTCCTCGACAAGGCACTGGCCAGCGACCTCGCCGCGCTGGGCCGCGGCATCCGGCAGCGCACCATCTACCAGCACACCATCCGCTCGCACCAGCCCACGCTGGCGTACGTGGAACAGATCTCCCAGGCCGGCGGCGAGGTGCGCACCCTGGACGAGGTGTTCGACCGGCTGATCGTCTGCGACCGCAAGATCGCCTTCGTCCCCGACCCCAGCTCGGTGCGCAGCGAGATCGCCCTGGTCATCGAGCACCCCGGCGTGGTCCGCTACCTGGTCGGCATCTTCGACCACGCCTGGCAGCGCGCCTCGCCGCTGCGCAACTTCCCGAGCAGCAGGCTGCCTCCCCTGCTCACCGACGACATCCGCCGCGCGATCCTGCGCCACATGGTCAACGGCTACACGGACGAGGCCATCGCCTCCCGCCTCGGCATGAGCACCCGCAGCGTCGCCAACCACATGCGCTGGGCCGCCGAACTCTTCGGCAGCCGCAGCCGAGCCCAACTGGCCTACCTGATCGCGAAGAGCGACTTCCTGGAGGACGGCCCGGACTAGCGAACCCAGCCCCGCCGGGCAAGACCCAGCCTCGCCGGCGTTTGAGGCGCGGGGCCCGGGGCGGAGCCCCGATCTCTGAGCCGCACGGCACCCCACAGCCCCGCCACATCCAGCCCCGCCGGGCACATATCCAGCCCCGCCGGCGTTTGAGGCGCGGGGTCCGGGGCGGAGCCCCGGCAGCCGGCCGCACGGCCGTCCCGACAACCCCCCTGTGACGAAGGCCGCTTCACCTTCCCCTTGCCGTCATGTACGTTGTGCGGGCAACGCCCCCCGTGCCCGGCCCCCCAGGCCACCGCACGGCACACCGCCCCGCCCCGCCCCGCGCAGACCGGCTGGTTCCCCGTCAAGCGCCGCGATGGCCCCCGCTCCGGTTCGTATCCCCGGATACCCGGACGCCCGAGGGTCCCTCACCGTTCGCCTCACCTGGCCCCCTCCTCCCGTGTCCCGGGCCGGAGGCCACAGGCCACAGGCCGCGAACACGGCGCCGCTCCCACGCCCACCCCGGCGAAAGGAAGACGGGCCTTGACCGTCCACGCCATGTCCGATCCCGCAGTACAGTCCGCCGCACCCCCGCCGGGGTGCCCGATGCACGCGGCCGCCACCGGCTCCGCCGCCACCCTCGACCTCGTCGACCCCGGCCTCTACAGCGACGGCGACCCGCATCCCGTCTGGCGCCGGATGCGGGCCCTGGACACCCTGACCCGCCACCACGTCGACGACGAGCGCTGGTTCTGGAACGTCGTCCGCTTCGACGACTCCGACCAGGTCCTGCGCGACACCGCCACCTTCACCTCCGAGCGCGGCACGATGCTCGACCTGCTGGGCCTGGACGACCCCGCCAGCGGCAAGCAGCTCGCGGCCACCGACCCGCCCCGCCACACCGCGATGCAGGGCCGCCTGAAGAAGGCCCTGGCCATCAAGTCGGTCGACCAGCAGCGGGAGATGATCCGCGGCCTGGTGGTCCCGCTCATCGAGCCGCTCGGCGACGGCGGCACCTTCGACTTCGCCCAGGCCATGCTGGCGATGCCGATGTCCGTCACCGGCACCATGATGGGGCTGCCCACCGCGGACTGGGCCTGGCTCAACCGGCTCACCACCGTGTGCATCGCCGCCGACGACCCCGAGTACCAGGACCCGGGCGGCCGCGAGGCCACCCTGGAGAACGCCCACCGCGAGCTGTTCGCCTACTTCCAGGACCTGGTCCGCTTCCGCCGCAACAACCTCGGCGACGACCTGCTGAGCGTGCTGATCTCCACCGAGTTCGAGGGCCGCCACATGGCGGCCGACGAGATCGTCGCGAACTGCTACAGCCTGCTGCTCGGCGCCAACGTCACCACCCCGCACGCACCCAACTTCGTCATGGCCGAGTTCATCGACAGCGGGGTGCTCCAGGACTGGGCCGCCCACCCGAAGCTCGACTCCACCGGCCTGGAGGAGGCCCTGCGCTGGGCCTCCCCCGTCAACCACTTCCTGCGCTACGCCACCCGCGACATCGAGATCCGCAATACGCTGATCAAGGCCGGCGACGCGGTCGTGGTCTGGCTGGGCTCCGCCAACCGCGACGACCGCGTCTTCGCGCGCGGCTCCGAGTTCGACATCCGCCGCAAGCCCAACAAGCACCTCGCCTTCGGCATCGGCCCGCACTACTGCATCGGGCACAGCGTCGCCCGCGTCAGCCTGAAGACCCTCTTCCACGAGCTGTTCACCCGCTTCGAGGACTTCGCGCCGGCCGGCCGCCCCGAGCGGCTGCGCTCCAACTTCGTCTCCGGCTACAAGCACATCCCGATCACCGCCCGCCCCGCGCGCGGCGGCAACGGCCGCGTCCGGCGGGCCGTATGAGCCGGGGCGGCCGGGTGAGCCCGGTCGCGCCGACCGGCACCCCGTGGCTGCGCCGGTTCCACACCGCGCCCGCCGACGCCCCGCGGGTGCTGTGCTTCCCGCACGCGGGCGGCAACGCCTCGTACTTCTTCCCGTTCTCGGCCGCCCTCGCCCCCCACGCCGAGGTCCTGGTGGTCCAGTACCCGGGCCGCCAGGAGCGCTTCGGCGAACCGTGCGTGGAGTCCCTGCACGAGCTGGCCGACCTCATCGCGGCCGAGCTCCTCCGGGGGACCTTCCTCGACCGCCCGTTCACGATCTTCGGGCACAGCATGGGCTCCTCGCTCGCCTTCGAGGTGGCCTGCCGGCTGCGCGACGCGGGCCGCCCGCCCGCCGCGCTCGCCGTCTCCGGCCGCCGCGCCCCCTCGGTGCCCGCGCCCGGCTCCGTACACCTCGCCGACGACGAGACGCTCGTCGCCGACATGAAGCTGCTGGGCGGCACCGACACCCGGATGCTCGACAACCCGGAGCTGCTGGCCGCGATCCTGCCCGCCGTGCGCAGCGACTACGTGGCCACCGAGACCTACCGGTTCACCGGCGCCGAGCCCCTCGCCTGCCCGATCACCGCCCTGATCGGCGACGTCGACCCCCGGGTGGACGCCCCCCAGGCCGGGGCCTGGCGGAACCACACCACGGGCCCCTTCCGGCTGCGCTCCTTCGCCGGCGGCCACTTCTACCTGGTACCGCACCTGGACGCCGTGGTAGCGGAGCTGCTGGCAGACCTCCCGCAGCCCACCGACCGGCACGACCCCGTTTCCCACCCCTGAATCGAAAGGCACCACCGTGAAATTCCGCGTCATCGGCACCGCCCCCGAAACGCGCCGCGAAGTGAGCGTGCTGAGCCTCGGCACGATGACCTTCGGCACCACCGTCGACGAGGCCACCTCGTACGCGATCCTCGACCGCTTCGTCGAGGCCGGCGGCAACTTCATCGACACCTCCAACAACTACGCCTTCTGGGTGAACGGCACTCAGGGCGGCGAGAGCGAGGAGCTCGTCGGCCGCTGGCTGCGCAGCCGCGGCATCGGCGACGAGATCACGGTGGCCACCAAGCTCGGCGCCCGCCCCAACCAGCCCACCAGCGGCTTCAGCCTCGACGTGGAGGGCCTCTCCGCCAAGGTCATCCGCGAGTCGGCGGAGCGCAGCCGCGAGCGCCTCGGCATCGAGCGCATCCACCTGCTGTACGCGCACATCATGGACGAGCACACCCCGCTGGAGGAGACCGTACGGGGCTTCGCCGAGGTCGTCGCGGACGGCACGGCCGGCCTGCTCGGCGCCAGCAACCACTGGGCCTGGCGCGTGGAGAAGGCCCGCACCCTGGCCGCCGCGGCCGGCGTCCCGGGCTACGAGGTGCTCCAGCACCACCACAGCTACCTCCGCCAGCGCACCGACATCCCCAGCCTGCGCTCGCCCGACGGCAACCAGGGCCTGGTCAGCGGCGACCTGCTCAGCTACCTGCGGGACAACCCGTCGCTCACGCAGGTCTCGTACTCCCCGCTGATCTCCGGCGCCTACGTCCGCGACGACAAGCCGCTCGGCCCCGGCTTCGAGCACGCGGGCACCGAGCCCCGCCTCAAGGCGGTCCGCGAGGTCGCCGCCGAGACCGGCGCCACCGTCAACCAGGTGGTGCTGTCCTGGCTGATGGGCGGCGACATCCCGGTCCTCCCCCTGGTCGGCGCCTCCTCGGTGGCCCAGCTGGAGGAGAACCTCGGCGCGGTGGAGCTCGACCTGACCCCGGAGCAGCGCGCGAAGCTCGACTCGGTGAACTGACCCGAACGCAGAAGGTCCCGCCCGGTCCCGACCGGGCGGGACCTTCGCCGTGTCCGGAGACCTGCGGCGCCGAAAAGCGCTTCCCGCCCCCGGACGTGCCGCCCTACGCTTCGCCGCATGTCACACCCCATACAACTCGTCATCCTGATCACCACGCTGCCGGGCCGCGGCCGGGAGCAGGTCGAGGCGTACGAACGTCTCGCACCGATCGTCCGCGCCGAGGACGGCTGCCTGCAGTACGACCTGCACCGGGTGACCGGCGACCCGGACCGCTTCGTCCTCATCGAGCGCTGGTCGTCGAAGTCGGCCCTCGCCGCGCACGACGCCACCCCGCACATGATCGAAGCCGACGCCGCGAGCCCCGCCTTCCGGGCGGGCCCCGCAGAGGTCATCGAACTCACCGCCGCCCCACTGGCCTGACAGGGTCCCGGCCCGGCGCCGGCTCTCGCCACGGCTCGTCTAGCGTGTGATCCATGCACAAGGCACAGGAGTTCGAGGCGCACCGTCCCCGGCTGTTCTCGCTGGCGTACCGGATGCTCGGGTCGGCGACGGAGGCGGAGGACGCCGTGCAGGACGCCTACCTGCGGTGGCACGGGACCGAGCCGGGCCAGGTCGTGGCGCCGGCGCCGTGGCTGGCGAAGGTGCTCACCAACCTGTGTCTGAACCGGCTGACTTCGGCGCGGGCCCAGCGCGAGGAGTACGTCGGGCCGTGGCTGCCGGAGCCCGTACGGACCGACGGCGGGGCGCTCGGGCCCATGGAGACGGCGGAGCAGCGGGACGCGGTGTCGCTGGCGGTGCTGGTGATGATGGAGCGGCTGACGCCGCCGGAGCGGGCGACCGTGGTGCTCCGCGACGCCTTCGACTACAGCCATCGGGACATCGCGGCCGTGCTCGACTGCTCGGAGGCGAACGCGCGGCAGCTGTACCGCAGGGCCAAGCAGCATCTGGCGGACGAACGGCCGAGGTTCGCCTCCTCGCAGGAGCTGAGCGGCGAACTGCTGACCCGGTTCCTGGAGGCGGCGGCGCAGGGGGCGATGCCCCAGCTGGAGGCGCTGCTCGCCGACCAGGTGGTCGCGTGGTCGGACGGCGGCGGCAAGGTGGGTGCGGCGCGGCGGCCGATCACCGGCCGGGAGATGGTGGCCCGGTTCCTGGCGGGTCTGTTCGCCCGGTGGGCGAACGGGGTGCGGATCGAGATCGTCGAGGCGAACGGCGGTCTGGTGGTGCTCGGCTGGGAGGACGGCGAGCTGACCTCGTTCGGAGCGCTGGAGGTCGGCGAGGCCGGGATCACCGGCGTCCGCATCGTCCGGAACCCGGACAAACTCGCCTTTCTGGCGCAGCAGCCGGCGGAGCTGTCACAGAACCCGTGAGTCGTCGGTTCTTCATCGGTGACGGCAATACGAGAAGGGCTGTGGCTGATGGAGAACGACGCGATCATGGTGACCGGTGCGACCGGTGTGCTCGGCCGCGAGGTGCTGGACCGGGCGCGCCGCACCGGGCTGCCGGTCCGGGCCCTCACCCGCGGGGCCACGCTGCCGGACGACCCGGGGGTGGCCTGGTTCACCGGCGACCTGACGACCGGCACCGGGCTGGACGAGGCGTTCGCCGGGGTCCGCACGGTCATCCACTGCGCGAGCGACATCCGGCACTTCAAGAACGACGTCCCCGCCCTCCACCACTTGCTGGAGGCCGCGAGGCGCTCCGGGGTCGAGCACATCGTCAACATCTCGATCGTCGGCATAGACCGCATCCCCTACCCCTATTACCGGATCAAGCTGGAGTGCGAGCGGCTGCTGGCGGCCTCGGGGATCGGCTGGACCACTCTGCGGGCCACCCAGTTCCCCGAGCTGCTGAACATGGCCTTCGGGGTCCTGTCGAAGCTGCCGGTGGTCCTCGTGCCGACCGGCACCGATTGCCAGCCCGTGTGCCAGGGCGATGTGGCGGACCGGCTGGTCGAGTTGGCGGTGGGCGACCCGGACAAGGGGGCGCCCCCGGCCGGAGGCTGGGGGCGGGTGCCGGACCTTGCCGGGCCCACGGTGTACTCGGCCGCCCGGCTGGCCGAGGACTGGCTGCGGGCGGCCGGCAAGCGCCGTCGGGTCCTGCCGGTCTTCATCCCGGGGAAGATCGGGGCGGGCTTCCGTTCCGGCGCCCTGACCGCACCCGACCGGGCGGTGGGCAAGCGGACCTGGGAGCAATACCTGGCCGAGAAGGTCGCCCGCTGACCCGCGAGGGACGATCCTCCGCCGGGCAACCGGCGGAGGCTGCGCCCGAGTTCGGGCACCACCTCGAACGCACCCCGGAAACGCCGAGATCCCGCCCGGTCTTCCGACCGGACGGGATCTCATGACGTCCACGAGAGCTACTCGCGAACTGTCGTTTGTGGACCTGTGGGGATTTGAACCCCAGACCCCCTCGATGCGAACGAGGTGCGCTACCAGACTGCGCCACAGGCCCTTGCGACGTGTGAAACATTAGCATCCCCGCGCGGGTGCTCCAAAACGGGTATCCGGGAGCGTCCGCGCAGGTCACCGATCACTCGTTCGCGGCCCGCGGGCGGTCCTCGCCCTCGTACTGGTCGAAGAGCGGGGTGCGGCCGAGGTCGCGGCCCCGCGGGCGCGGGGTGCTCGGGGTCTTCTGGTCCGGCTTGGCCGGGCCGGGCTGGGCGCGCAGGCGCGGTTCCGTCGGCTCGGCCGTGCTCGAACGGGCCGCGCTCCAGGCGTCCGGGGTCGCAGGACCGGTGGCGCGGGGGGCGACCGGGGCCGTCACGTACGTCGGCAGCGGGACCGGGACCGGCTCCCAGCTGTCACCGCGGGCCGGGCCGCGGTCGCGCTCGCGCTGCTGGTCCACCCACTCGGCGTGGTCGGTCTGCTCCACGAGCGCGCGCCGGCCGGCCTCCTGCGGGGAGACCGGTGGCGCGGGGTCCGGTTCGGCGCCCGCGGCGGCCTCGGACTCGCGGCGGCGCGGGCGGTTCTCCCGCAGGTGCCGCGCGGCCGCCTCGGCACGCCGCCGGTCCATCGTGAACTCGTAGCGGCGCCGCTCCTGGACCCGCAGGTGCACGATGTACGTGCTCAGCAGGAGGGCGGGCACCGCCGGGGCCCACAGGAAGCTCAGCCCGCCGACGGCGGCGACGACCGCGCCCAGGGTGAAGAGCAGGAAGAGGAGTGCGGTGGTGCGCCGGCGGCGCGCGAGCACCTGGAGGCGCTGCTCCCGCCGGACCCGTTCGGCCGCGGCCGATCTGTGCTCCGCCCTGGTCGGGGGCACGGCAACGGCCCGGGCGTCGGCGTCCACGGAATTGACCGTTTCCGTCGCGGCGTCCGGGTCCGCGTGGGGCTGGGGCTCCGCCTCTTCACCACCGCGCTCACGGAGTCCCTTGGCGTAACGGCGCTCCATTCCCGCCCGGCCGGAAAGCAGCCGAATGGCAGTGGAGAAGCGTTCCGTCGGACGAGCTTCGTTCAGCTCGTCCTGCCTCCGGAGCCACATGGGCACCAAGTAGGCGGCCCAGGCCCCGACAATGACTGCGTAGATGAGGCCGCTGCTGCTCACACCTCACACCGTAGAGGGGCGCGGGCGGGGGGATCGGCCAATTGGGCCGGTGTGTCGCACGATCTCGCTGATATCACGGACTTTTTTTGTGATTCTTCGGATCAGGTTATGGACGAATCGGTTGCCCGGGCATCGCAATTCGAACGGATATTCGCTTTTATTGTTTGGGCGGCGGGGCCTGCGCATGGCGCGCCCGGTGCCAGCGGCGCAGCAGCCCCTCCGGCACCTCCTCCACCGTGACCGCGTAGACGAGGTGGTCGCGCCAGGCCCCGTCGATGTGCAGGTAGCGCGGCCGCAGCCCCTCCTCCCGCAGGCCCAGCTTCTCCACGACGCGGCGGCTCGGCCCGTTCTCCGGGCGGATGCACACCTCGATGCGGTGCAGCCCGACCTTCCCGAAGCAGTGGTCCACGGCGAGCGCGACCGCCGTCGGCATCACGCCGCGGCCCGCCACGTCCCGGTCCACCCAGTAGCCGATGTGGCCCGCGCACATCGAGCCCCAGGTGATCCCGGCGACCGTCAGCTGGCCCACCAGCCGGCCCTGGTACTCGATGACGAAGGGCAGCATCCGGCCCGCGTTCGCCTCCGCGCGCAGATGGCGCACCATCTGGCGGTACGTCGGCCGCTGGATCACCGGACCCCAGGGCGCGGGCGGCGGAATCGTCGCCTCCCACGGCCGGAGCCATTCGCGGTTGCGCCGGTTGACCTCGCGCCAGGCCTTCTGGTCCCGCAGTTTTATCGGCCGGAGCGTGACATCGCCGTCCGTCAGGACGACCGGCCAGGAGGGGCCGTTCAGCTCGCGCTCCCGGATGCTTCCGCGGGTCTGGGATGGTCTCCGCCCCGGATCTGGTCCACGGCGTGCGGCAGGAGGCGGGACAGGACGGCGAGACCGTCGCGCACCCCGCCCGTCGAGCCCGGCAGGTTGACGATCAGGGTGTGCCCGGCCACGCCCGCCAGGCCCCGGGACAGGGCCGCGGTCGGCACCTTCGCCAGGCCCTCGGCGCGGATGGCCTGCGGGATGCCGGGGATCTCGTAGTCCAGCACCTTCGCGGTGGCGTCCGGGGTCCGGTCGGTCGGCGAGATGCCGGTGCCGCCGGTGGTCAGGATGACGTCGTACCCGGCGGCCACGCCCTCGCGCAGCGCCTGCTCGACGGGATCGCCGTCCGGGACGACCTTCGGGCCGTCCACCGCGAAGCCGAGCTTCTCCAGGGCCTCGGCGAGCAGCGGTCCGCCCTTGTCGGCGTACACGCCCTGCGAGGCCCGGTTCGAGGCCGTGACCACCAGTCCGCGCAGCGAGGGCGCCACGGGGGCCCCGGCCTGCTCGGCCGCCGGTCCGTGGCTGTGGCTGTGGACCTCGCCACCGCGCGGGGCGTTCACGAGCGCGCCCAGTCGCCGGACTTGCCGCCGGTCTTCTCCTCCACCCGCACGTCCGTGATGACCGCGCCCTTGTCGACGGCCTTGACCATGTCGATCACGGTGAGCCCGGCGACCGCGACGGCGGTCAGCGCCTCCATCTCGACGCCCGTACGGTCGGTCGTCTTCACGGTGGCGAGGATCTCCACGGCGTCGTCGGCGACCGACAGGTCGACCTTCACGCCCGAGACGGCCAGCGGGTGGCAGAGCGGGATCAGGTCGGGGGTCTTCTTCGCGCCCATGATCCCGGCGATCCGCGCGGTGGCGAGGGCGTCGCCCTTGGGGACGCCCTCGCCGCGCAGCAGCTCGATCACCCGGGGGGAGACGAGGACCCGCCCGCTGGCGCGCGCCGTGCGGGTGGTGACGTCCTTCTCGGAGACGTCGACCATGCGGGCCGCGCCGGCCTCGTCGATGTGCGTCAGCCTGCTCTGGGTACTCATTGCTGTGCCGCTCCGCTCTGGGCCCGCCCGGGGCCTGTGTGGTGCGACACACGCTACCCGCACCCGCGGGGTGTCAGCCGAGCAGGACCACTTCCAGCTCGGTCCCCGGCTCCACCGAAGTGACGTCCTCCGGTACGACCATCAGCGAGTCGGCGTGGGCCAGTGCGGCGATCAGGTGGGAGCCCGCTCCGCCGACCGGGCTGACCGTGCCGCTCTCCGCGTCGTACTTGCCGCGCAGGAACTGGCGGCGGCCCGCCGGGGAGCCCAGCGCCTTGTCCGCCTTCAGCACCGCCCGGACGCTCGGCCGGCCCACCTCGGACTCCGGCAGGCCCATGAGCGCGCGGATCGCGGGGCGCACGAACAGCTCGAAGGAGACGTACGAGGACACCGGGTTGCCGGGGAGCGCCAGCAGCGGGGTGTGGTCCGGGCCGATCGTGCCGAAGCCCTGCGGCTTGCCGGGCTGCATGGCGAGCTTGCGGAAGTCGATCCCGGCGCCGCCCTCGACGTCGTCGCCGCCGGCGACCGACGTCAGCGCCTCCTTGACCACGTCGTACGCGCCGACGCTGACCCCGCCCGTGGTGACGAGCAGGTCGGCCCGGATCAGCTGGTCCTCGATGGTGGCGCGCAGGGTGTCGGCATCGTCCGCGACGGCGCCGACCCGGTAGGCGATGGCGCCGGCGTCCCGGGCGGCCGCGGCCAGCGCGAAGCTGTTGGAGTCGTAGATCGTCCCGGCGGCCAGCGCCTCGCCGGGCTGGACGAGCTCGCTGCCGGTGGACAGGACGACCACGCGCGGGCGCGGCCGCACCCGGACGGTGCCGCGCCCGATGGCGGCCAGCAGGGCGATCTGCGGCGGGCCGAGGACCGTACCGGCCGCCAGGGCCAGGTCGCCGGCCTGTACGTCGCTGCCGCGCGCGCGGACGTGCGCCCGCGCCTCGGCGGCCCGGTGCACCCGCACCTCGCCGGCCGCGCCCTCGGGGGCGGCGCTGGCCGGGGTCATCCCGGAGGCCGCGCCCCCGCCCGTACCGCCGTCGGTCCACTCGACCGGGACGACGGCTTCGGCGCCGGGCGGCAGCGGGGCGCCGGTCATGATGCGGGCGGCCTGGCCGGGGCCGACGGTGGGCAGCTCACCGCTGCCCGCCGCGACGTCCCCGATGACCGTCAGCACCGCGGGGAACTCCTCGCTCGCGCCCTGGACGTCCGCCGTACGGACGGCGTAGCCGTCCATCGAGCTGTTGTCGAAGGGCGGGAGTGCGACGGGCACGGTGACGTCCTCGACCAGGACACAGCCCTGGGCGTCCAGCAGCTGGAGCTCGATGGGCTCCAGCGGCCGGACGGTGGCGAGTACGTCCGCGAGGTGCTCGTCCACCGACCACAGACGGTGGTGGCCCGTGTCCTGCGGTGCGGAACTGGTCAAGGTCCTACATCTCCTCCGTGACGTAACGGTGAAGCCAGGTGCGGAACTCCGGGCCCAGGTCCTCGCGCTCGCACGCGAGACGGACGATGGCCCGCAGGTAGTCGCCGCGGTCCCCGGTGTCGTAGCGGCGGCCCCGGAAGACCACGCCGTGCACCGGACCGCCGATGGTCTCGTCGGCGGCCAGCTTCTGCAGGGCGTCGGTGAGCTGGATCTCCCCACCGCGGCCCGGCTCGGTCTCCCGCAGTATGTCGAAGATCGCGGGGTTGAGGACGTAGCGGCCGATGACCGCGTAGTTGCTGGGGGCGTCCGCGGGGTCCGGCTTCTCGACGAGGCCGGTGATCCGGACCACGTCCTCCTCGTCGGTGGCCTCGATGGCGGCGCAGCCGTAGAGGTGCACGTTGGCCGGGTCCACCTCCATGAGGGCGATGACGGTGCCGCCGGTGCGGGCGTAGATGTCGGACATCTGGCGGAGCAGCGGGTCGCGGGGGTCGATCAGGTCGTCGCCGAGGAGCACGGCGAAGGGCTCGCGGCCGACGTGCGGCTCGGCGCACAGCACGGCGTGGCCGAGGCCCCGCGGGTCGCCCTGGCGGACGTAGTGCATGGTCGCGAGGTCGCTGGATTCCTGGACCTTCTTCAGCCGGTCGTCGTCGCCCTTGGCGATGAGGGCCGACTCCAGCTCGTAGTTCCGGTCGAAGTGGTCTTCCAGGGCACGCTTGTTACGCCCAGTGATCATGAGGACATCGTCGAGCCCTGCCGCCACGGCCTCCTCGACCACGTATTGGATGGCCGGCTTGTCCACAACCGGGAGCATTTCCTTCGGGGTCGCCTTGGTCGCGGGAAGGAACCGAGTGCCGAGGCCCGCGGCCGGAATCACGGCCTTCTTGATCACGGGGTGCAACATAGTCATGCCCCGAACGATAGTGGGTCCCGCCGAACGCCAGGCCAGATCGCGGTAGGTAGATCCAGTTATGTACCAAATTCGAAGGGATATTGAAACCTACCGTGACCGAGAACCGGCACCCCGCCTCCTCCGCCAAGGCCCACCTGCGCCGGGAACTCCTCGCCGCCCGCCGCGCCTTGTCCCCCGACACGTGTCGTACGGCGGCCACCGCGCTCGCCGTCAGGGCTTTTGAACTGCCCGAACTGGCTGATGCGCGGACGGTGGCGGCGTACGTCTCCGTCGGCACGGAACCCGGCACCCGCGCCCTGCTCGACGCCCTGCGCGCGGCCGGCAAGCAGGTGCTGCTGCCCCTGCTGCTGCCCGACAACGACCTCGACTGGGCGGCGTACGAAGGCCCGCAGAGCCTCGCGGAGGCCGCGCACCCGGGGAAGATGCGGCTGCTGGAGCCGACCGGCCCGGCGCTCGGCCCGGACGCGGTGACGGGCGCCGACGCCGTACTGCTGCCCGGACTGGCGGTGGACGCGCGCGGGATGCGGCTCGGCCGCGGCGGGGGCTCCTACGACCGGGTCCTGGAGCGGCTGGAGCGCGCCGGGGCGCATCCCGCGCTGGTCGTGCTCCTCTACGACGACGAGGTGGTCGCGCGGGTCCCGGAGGAGCCGCACGACCACCCCGTCCAGGCGGTGGCCACCCCGTCCGGGGTGGTGCGCTTCTAAGGCTTCAGCGTCAGGGTGTCGACCGTGGCCTTGTCCACAGCCTCCTTGCCGAAGGGCCAGTCCAGCAGGTCGCCCTTGGCCCAGAGCGTCGTCTGGTCCGTGTAGTGCGAGTTGTACGCGTGCCCCGAGGCGCCCGTCAGGTTGATCCAGCGGGACTTGTCGAGGTCGTTGAGGTTGACGACCATCCGCATCGACGGCACCCAGGTGACCCCGTAGCCGCTGGTGGCGTTCCAGCCGGTCGCGTTGACGGTGGCCTCGCCGCCGCCCAGGTTCCAGGGGCCGCGGTTGAGGAGCCACTGCATGAAGCCGGGGCCCTCGGTGCCGATCGTCTGGTTCTTCAGCGTCAGCTGGTGCAGCCGGCCCCAGCTCCAGGTGGACTGGTCCTTGCCGAGCTTGGCGGTCAGCTCCCAGCGGGCGTCCTTCATGGCCCGCGCGAACAGCTCGTCGCGGGTGGTGGTCTCCGGCTGGTTGCGGGCGGCGGGCGACTTCCACCAGGCCGACTTCTCGTCCTTGGCCAGGCGGCGGACCACCTCGAACCAGCGGTCGCCGCCGTCGGGCTGCGCCGAGTCCGAGCCGCGGGTGCCGCATTCGCGGACCACCTCGGCCAGGTCGTCGGTCGGGCCGTTGCCGGTGCCGCGCACGTTCATGCAGCTGCCCTCGATCCGCAGCTCCTTCGGCATCTTGTCGCCGAAGGACAGCTTGAGGATGTTGCGCCAGACCGCGTTGAAGTAGGCGGCGGCCGCGGAGTCGGGCTCCTGGGTGTAGTTCCAGCCGTCGAGGAGCTTCTGCGCGGAGCGCACGTCCGGGTCCGAGACCTCGATCTTGGCCAGCATCGGGGTCAGCAGCGCGGCGATCTCGCTGCTGTTGTCCATCTGCATGGTCCGCATGTCGTCGGTCGAGATCTTGCCGCTGTCCTTGATCTTCGCCTCGATGAGGTCGTTGATCCGCTGGCTGCGGGCGCCGTAGCCCCAGTCGGTGGTCAGCAGGTTCGGGTACTTGCCCGCGCCCGTCCCCGGCTCCGCGACCGCCTGGTTGGCGGTGACGATGTAGCCGCGGGAGGGGTTGAGGTCCCAGGGCAGCTCGTTCTGCGGGATGTAGCCGGTATTGCCGTCCTTGCCGCCCTTCCAGGCGTACTTGGAGTCCCAGCCGGGCGCGGGCATGCGGCCGTCGCCCTGGTTGCGGACGGGGATGCGGCCCGGGGCCTGGTAGCCGATGTTGCCGTTCGGGGGCTTGTTGTCGGCGTAGATCAGGTTCTGCGAGGGGACCTCGAAGTCGGCGGCCGCCTTGCGGAAGTCGTCGAAGGTCTTGGCCCTGTCGAGCCTGAAGACCGCGTCCATGGACTTGCCCGGGTCCAGGGCGGTCCAGCGCAGGGCGACGGCGTAGCCGTCACCGCGGTCGGGGGCCGAGCTGGCGACGGGGGCGCGGGCGCCGACCGTGCCGAGCTCGTCGCTGCGGTCGGAGATCAGCGGGCCGTTGTTGGTGGTGCGGACGGTGATCTTCTTGCTCTTGCTGCCCGCGATCTTGATCTCTTCTTCACGGATGGTGAAGGGGAGCACCTTGCCGTCGTAGACGTAGCCCTCGGGCTTGACCTGCTCCAGGTAGAGGTCGGTGACGTCGGCGCCGAGGTTGGTCATGCCCCAGGCGATGTCGGCGTTGTGGCCGATGACCACGCCGGGCATCCCGGAGAAGGTGTAGCCGGCCACGTCGTACTGGCACTGGGCCGAGGCGGTGCGGCAGTGCAGGCCCATCTGGTACCAGACCGACGGCAGCTGCGGGGACAGGTGCGGGTCGTTCGCGAGGAGCGGCTTGCCGGTGGTCGTGTACCTGCCCGAGACGACCCAGGAGTTCGAGCCGATGCCGCTGCCGTTGGGGCCGAGGATCGCGGGGATCTCGTCCAGGGTCTCGGCGAGGGAGGTCAGCTGGGTGCGCAGGCCCACGGTCGCGCCCTGGGCGGTGGCGTTGTCGGCGAGGCCGGTGACGGTGGGGGTGCCGGGGCCGGTGTTCACGGAGGCCTGGGATCCGACGGCGCTGCCGCTGCCGGAGCCGGTGCCCGTCGAGCCGGTGCCGGTGCCGCCGGCCTGGGGCGTGTACTTGCCGCCGTCGGTCTTGCCGCCCTCGACGATCGGCTTGTTCCGGTCGAAGGGGTACGGCGGGTAGAGCTCGTCGATCTGCGCCTGAGAGAGCTTGCTCGACATCAGCGCGCGGTCGATCTCGTCCTGCATGTTGCCGCGCAGGTCCCACGCCATCGCCTTGAGCCAGGCCACCGAGTCCACCGGCGACCACTGCTCCGGCTGGTAGTCGCCGTTGAGCTTGAGGGCGGCGTGCTCGACGGAGAGGTCCTTGCCGGACTTCCCCTTCAGGTACGCGTTGACCCCGTCGGCGTAGGCCTGGAGGTACTTCTTCGTCTCGGCCGACAGCTTGGTGTCGTACTCGGCCTGCGCGACCTGGCGCCAGCCCAGCGTGCGCAGGAAGGCGTCGGTCTCGACCTGGCCGGCGCCGAACATCTCCGAGAGGCGTCCCGACGTCATGTGACGGCGGACGTCCATCTCCCAGAACCGGTCCTGCGCGTGCACGAAGCCCTGCGCGCGGAAGAGGTCGTCGTCGTTGTCGGCGTAGAGCTGGGGAATGCCGTGGCCGTCGCGTTTGACCTCGACGGTCCCGGTCAGGCCCGGCACCTTGAGGGAGCCGGTCGTCTGGGGGAAGGAGGCGCGCACGCTGTCCACGCCCCAGTACGCCCCGTAGCCGAGGCCCGCGAAGAGCGCCAGGACCAGGACGAGCACGATCAGACGGGCGCGTCGTCCCTTCTTCTTGACGGGAGGAGCGGATTCGTTGGCGGGCATCGCTGTCCTTAGAGGGGCAGGGTGGTCCTGGGAGTGCTGGGAGCAACCATAGGCGCAGGACCGCCTTCGTTGATCCGCCAGGGGTCGAGGTCCGAAGGACAGGGGCGAACAGGCGTTTCACAATGTGGTTATCGCGTAAAGGGAGCGTCAAATATTAGGTAAGGTAACGAAGTACTTGCCGAACTTGTCGCCGGGAGGAACGATCCGCCAGGCGCGTTGAGGAGGGCCGCCCGCTGACCGTCCACACGCTCAATGAGCTTCTGCTGGTCTGCTCGCTCGTGCTGCTCGTCGCCGTCGCGGCGGTACGCATCTCTTCACGCAGCGGCCTCCCCAGCCTGCTCATCTACCTCGGCATAGGCATCGCGATAGGCCAGGACGGCATCGGCAACGTCGTATTCGACAACGCCGAGCTGACCCAGGTCATCGGTTATGCCGCACTCGTCGTGATCCTCGCCGAGGGCGGTCTGGGCACCAAGTGGAAAGAGATCAAGCCGGCCCTGCCGGCGGCGATCGTGCTGTCACTGGTGGGCGTCGCGGTGAGCGTGGGCGTGACGGCGGCGGGGGCGCACTACCTGGTCGGACTGGAATGGCGCCAGGCCCTGCTGATCGGCGCCGTCGTCTCCTCGACCGACGCCGCGGCCGTCTTCTCCGTGCTGCGCAAGGTCCCGCTCCCCGCCCGGATCACGGGCGTGCTGGAGGCGGAGTCCGGCTTCAACGACGCACCCGTCGTCATCCTCGTCGTCGCCTTCGCGGCCGTCGGCCCGGTGGACGACTGGTACGTCCTGCTCGGCAAGATCGCCCTGGAACTGGCCATCGGCGCCGCGATCGGCCTGACGGTCGGCTTCCTCGGGGCGTACGGCCTGCGGCACGTGGCGCTGCCCGCCTCGGGCCTCTACCCGATCGCCGTGATGGCCATCGCCGTGGTGGCGTACGCGGCCGGCGCGCTCGCGCACGGCTCCGGCTTCCTCGCCGTGTACCTGGCGGCGATGGTGCTCGGGAACGCGAAGCTCCCGCACTGGCCGGCCACCCGGGGCTTCGCCGACGGGCTCGGCTGGATCGCCCAGATCGGCATGTTCGTGCTGCTGGGCCTGCTGGTCACCCCGCACGAGCTGGGCCAGGACTTCTGGCCCGCCGTGGTCATCGGGCTGGTCCTCACGATGCTGGCGCGGCCGCTGGAGGTCTTCGTCAGCCTGCTGCCCTTCCGGATCCCGTGGCGGGAGCAGGTCCTGATGTCGTGGGCGGGCCTGCGCGGAGCCGTGCCCATCATCCTGGCGACCATCCCGATGGTGTCCGGGATCGAGGGCAGCGACCGCGTCTTCAACATCGTCTTCGTGCTGGTCGTCGTCTACACCCTGGTGCAGGGGCCGACCCTGCCCTGGCTCGCGCGCAAGCTGAGGCTCGGGGACTCGGCCGAGACCGCCTCCGACCTCGGCATCGAGTCGGCGCCGCTGGAGAAGCTGCGCGGGCACCTGCTCTCCTTCTCCATCCCGCCGGCCTCGCGCATGCACGGCGTCGAGGTGAGCGAGCTGCGGCTGCCACCGGGGGCCTCGGTGACGCTGGTGGTCCGGGACGCGAAGAGCTTCGTACCGGCGCCGTCGACCGTGCTGCGGCGCGGGGACGACCTGCTGGTGGTGGCCACGGACCAGGTGCGGGACGCGGCCGAGGCGCGGCTGCGGGCGGTGGCCCGGGGCGGCAAGCTGGCGGGTTGGCTGGGGACGGGCGGGAACGGGTCCACCCGGCTGCACAGGTGACGGATTCGGGCAGGGCGAGGCGGGGGGAAATCGGCCACCGATTGGCCGGAATGCGTTAGAGCGGCGTTCTAATTCGGCCATTTTCGGTGGCGTCTGCCCGATTTTGCCCGCATTTACACAGGCCTCAAATGCGAAGCTCCCGTTAATCGCAGGTGAAGACACCCCCTGTCACCGTAATCACAGGGCGTGCTAGTGCCCCTCCCTGTATGATGAAGGCACAACAGATCGAACCAACTCTGCCTGACGCAGAGCTGGCGCGACCGCAAAGCGGCCGTGGCACCCTCCCGCAGTGGGCGCCCAGGTATCACTCGGTTCTGCGCAAGAGGACAGCTCTCGGGGCTCCCACATGTACGGGTGCGGCCGCTCACAAGGCGAAGCACCGTCCGCAGACGGGGACGCTCTACCAGGCAGCGGAAAGGCAAGGCCGTGACATCCGCGGTCACGACCGACTCGTCCGCCCGCCCCGGCTACGGGCAGCTCCTGCGCACGCCCGGCGCCCTCAGCTTCCTGCTCCCCGGCTTCGCGGCCCGGCAGCCCTTCGCGATGCTGACGATCAGCATCGTCCTTCTCGTCCAGCACACCACCGGATCCTTCGGCAGCGCCGGCATCGTCGCCGCCGTCACCGGCGTCTCCATGGCGATCTTCGCCCCGCAGATGGGCAAGCTCGCCGACCGGATCGGCCAGAGCCGCGTCCTGGTGCCGGTCGTCCTCGCACACGCCGCCGCCGTGAGCGCCCTGACCGCGCTCGCCCTGCTCGGCGCGCCGCTGTGGGCGCTCGCGCTCGCCGCGATCCCCGCCGGTGCCTCCGTCCCGCAGGTCGGCCCCATGGTCCGGTCCCGCTGGGCCGCCAAGCTGGAGGGCTCCCCGCTGCTGCCGACCGCGGCCGCGTTCGAGTCCGTCACCGACGAGTTCACCTTCGTGGTGGGCCCGGTGCTGGCGACCTTCCTGTGCACCGCGATCCACCCGTCGGCCGGCCTCATCACCGAGGCGACGCTGACGATCGTCGGCGGCCTGCTCTTCGCCGCCCAGCGCGGCACCCAGCCGAAGCCGGTCGCCCGCGCGGCCAACGGCGAGAAGCACGCCTCCGCCCTGTCCTTCCCGGGCCTGCGCGTCCTGATCGTCGCCTTCGTCGGCATCGGCGCCGTCTTCGGCGGCATGCAGGTCTCGCTCGCCGCCTTCTCCGAGGAGATCGGCAACCCGGGCGCCAACGGCCTGCTCTACGGCGTCTTCGCGGCCGGCAACATGATCGCCGGCATCGCGATGGGCGCCATCGCCTGGAAGATCGGCCCGCGCCGCCGTCTGATGCTCGGCTACGTCGGCCTCACCGCCGCGGCCTCGGTCCTGTGGGCCGTGCACTCCGCGGTCCTGCTGGGCGCGCTCGGCCTGGTCGTCGGCCTGTGCATCGCCCCTGCGCTGATCACCGGCTACACGATGATCGAGCAGCTGATCCCCGCCGCGTCCCGGACCGAGGCCTTCACCTGGCTCACCGGAGCGGTCGCCTTCGGGCAGGCCGGCGCCGTGACCCTGGCCGGCCGCCTGACGGACGCGCACGGGTCCTCGTACGGCTTCCTGGTGCCCATGGCGGCGACCGCGCTCGCGCTGGTCACGCTGGTGGCCCTGCGTGCGAAGCTGGCGCCGAAGGCCCCGAGCCGCATCGTGAACTCCTCCGCCCCGGCCACCGCGCCGGCGGCCGCGCCCGCCTCCCGTACCCGGGTGAACGAGCGTGGGATGGGTCACCGCGTGCCGGTGACGGTGGACTGATCGCCCGGAATACGTCACCATGGAGCGTCGTTAGCACTCATTGAGTGAGAGTGCCAGGAGGAAATTCGTGCCGACCTACCAGTACCAGTGCACCGAGTGCGGTGAGGGCCTTGAGGCCGTGCAGAAGTTCACCGATGACGCACTGACCGTGTGCCCGAGCTGTGACGGACGCCTGAAGAAGGTGTTCTCCGCGGTCGGCATCGTCTTCAAGGGCTCCGGTTTCTACCGGAACGACAGCCGTGGCGCTTCGTCGAGCAGCACCCCTGCCTCGAAGCCGGCCTCGAGCTCCTCGTCGTCCTCGACGTCGACCGCTGCCGCTCCCGCCGCTTCGTCCTCCTCGACGTCGTCGAGCACGGGCAGCAGCTCCACGTCGGCCGCCTGACCGCTCCTTCCCGAGGCCCCGCCCGCCCTGACCGGGCAGCGGGGCCTTTGGCATGCCCGGTTAGGGTGGCGGCATGGTGAACGCAGAGATCGGTGTCATCGGCGGCTCGGGCTTCTACTCCTTCCTGGAGGACGTCTCCGAAATCCAGGTGGAGACCCCGTACGGGCCCCCGAGCGACTCGCTGTACGTGGGCGAGCTGGCCGGCCGCCAGGTGGCCTTCCTGCCGCGGCACGGGCGCAGCCACACCGTCCCGCCCCACAAGATCAACTACCGGGCCAACCTGTGGGCGCTGCGCTCGGTCGGCGTCCGCCAGGTGCTGGGCCCGTGCGCGGTCGGCGGCCTGCGGGCCGAGTACGGACCGGGCACGCTGCTCGTTCCCGACCAGCTGGTCGACCGTACGAAGTCCCGCGCCCAGACCTTCTTCGACGGGGAGCCGCTGCCGGACGGGTCCGTTCCGAACGTCGTGCACACCACCTTCGCGGACCCGTACTGCCCGGTGGGGCGGTCCGTGGCGCTGGCGGCGGCGCGGGGGCGGGACTGGGAGCCGGTGGACGGCGGCACGATGGTCGTCATCGAGGGGCCGCGGTTCTCGACGCGCGCCGAATCGCGGTGGCACGCGGCGGCGGGCTGGTCGGTGGTCGGTATGACGGGGCACCCCGAGGCGGTCCTCGCGCGCGAGCTGGGGCTCTGCTACACGTCGATGGCGCTGGTCACGGACCTGGACGCGGGCGCCGAGACCGGTGAGGGCGTGTCCCACACGGAGGTCCTGAAGGTGTTCGGCGAGAACGTCGGCCGGCTGCGCGAGGTGCTCTTCGACGCGGTGGCCGCGCTCCCGGAGACGGAATCCCGCGCCTGCCTGTGCACGCACGCGCACGACGGCTGGGACCTGGGCATCGAACTGCCGTAGCGGCCGCTGCCGCCGTTGTTGTCGGTGCCGCCCCCTAACCTGCGGCCATGGGAAATTTTGGGGGGATGGCCGTCGCACACTCCACGGTGGCGGAGCTTCGGGAGTTCGGCGCGGAGGTCGGTTTCGAGGTCGACGGTGATGCGGAACTGGGCGACGGCTGGGCGGCGGTGTACTACGCGGACGGGCCGGCCGGCGGCGGCGCCCACCTCGCGCGGCGTACCGGGGCCCCGGTGTTCACGGTGGCGTACCTCGACAGCGACGTCGGCTTCGTCGAGGCCGTCACCCCGGCCGGGGCGCGCTGGACGGCGCTGCTGAACCGGGACACTGCCGAGGACTACGAGATACCGCTCGACCGGTACCCCGTCGAGCCGGCCCTGGCGGGGGCGCTCGCGTGGGCGTCCGCCGCCGGGCTGAGCGCCGACCCCGAGGGGATCCGGGCCGCGCTCACCGGCTCCGAGACCTTCGCGGAGGACCTCGCCGACCGGCTGCTGACGGCCCTCGGGATCGAGATCGCCTCGACAATGGCGGAGTGAACACGGACTCCCCCCTCGCCGATGCGCACCGCAGGGTCATCGTCGCCCTCGACTTCGACAACCGGCCGGCCGCCGAGGCGCTCGTCGAGCGCCTCGGCGACGCCTGCGGCTTCTACAAGGTCGGCCTGGAGCTCCTGACCGCCGCCGGTCCCGGACTCGCACGGGATCTCGTCGGGCGGGGGCACGAGGTCTTCCTCGACCTGAAGCTCTTCGAGATCCCGAACTCCGTCGCCGGCGCCGTGCGGGCCGCCGGCGCGCTGGGCGCGTCCATGGTGACGGTGCACGCCATGGGCGGTACAGGGATCATGGCCGCGGCGGTGGAGGCGGCCCGGGAGTTCCCGCGGCTGCGGGTGCTCGCGCTGACGGTGGTGACCAGCATGACCGGGAGCGACCTCGCCGACATCGGCGTCGACGCGGACACCGAGGAGCAGGTGCTGCGGCTGGCCCGGCTGGCGGTGCGCGCGGGATGCGACGGGGTCATCGCTTCGCCGCGGGAGGCCGGGATGCTGCGCGAACTGCTGGGGCCGGACCGGCTGATCGTCACGCCGGGCGTGACGTTGGGGCCCGACGGCGAAGCGGGCGGGCACGCCCGGCCGGGGACGCCCGAGGCGGCCTTCGCGACCGGGGCCTCGCACGTCGTGGTGGGCCGGTCGATCGCGCGGGCCGCCGACCCGGTGGCCGCGCTGCGGCGGGTCCGGGCCGCCCGGTAACTCCTGCGGGTGACGGGGTTGTCCACAGGCCGGGGGTCGTCCACAGGGCGGAGCGGGATTCCGCGGGAGGCCGGATCGTGAGATGTGTCCGGGCGTCGGGCCCGGGCATCGCGACTCACTCGGTTTGGTGGTGGACCTCATGTCCCGTACGTCCGCGTCCTCTTCGGCGCTCTCCTCTACGTGTCCCCCCGCGCGCCATGTCCCCTCGTTTCCCCCGCTGCGCGTCGGGCGGGGCGGGGGCCGGCTGCGCAGGGCGCTGCGGCGCAGGCGGCGGGCCGCCTCGGCCGGGCTGGCCGTGGTCGCGGCGGCGCTGGCCGTCGGCGGGACGGAGGCACAGGCCTCGCGGGGCGCCGCGCCGCCGGAGGTGAGGGTGGCCCGGGGTGCGGCGCCGCCCGCGGCGGTGCGCATGGTGTCGGCGCCGGTGCGCATCGCGGACGCGGCGACGGTGCGGCTGCTGCGGCCCGGGGACCGGGTCGACGTGGTGGCGGCGGAGCGGGCCGAACCGCCGAGGGTGGTGGCCGCGGGGGCCCGGGTTGCCGAAGTACCCGATCCGGACCAGGGTGTTGGGGACGGTGGGGCACTGGTGGTCCTGTCCGTGCCCCGCGACACCGCACGGGAACTCGTGGGCGCGGGCGCGACGACCCGGCTGGCGGTGACGCTGTGTTGATTCGCACACGCGAGCAGTCAAGTCGCCTCAAGGTGGGCTTCGATTGGACACGCCGGGCCCAAACTGCCGTAGCTTTCGGAACCGTTGGCTCCGTGTTCTGCACATGTGAAGAAAGGCTCAGTGGTGAGCGAGAAGAAGAAGGAGAGCGTCCTGGCGGGCTTCAAGGCCTTCCTGATGCGCGGCAACGTGGTCGACCTGGCGGTCGCCGTGGTCATCGGCGCCGCGTTCACGAACATCGTGAACTCGCTCGTGAAGGGCATCATCGGCCCGGTGATCGGCGCGATCGGCACCAAGAACCTGGACGTCTACAAGACCTGCATCAAGAACCCCTGCACCATCGGCCCGGACGGCCAGCCCACGGGCGTGGAGCTCCTCTGGGGTTCCGTCCTCAACGCCACGCTGACCTTCCTGATCACCGCAGCGGTCGTCTACTTCCTGATGGTGCTGCCGATGGCGAAGTACCTCGCCAAGGTGGAGGCCCGCCGCAAGGCCAAGGAGGGCGTGCAGGAGACCCTGGAGGTCACCGAGCTGGAGGTTCTCAAGGAGATCCGGGACGCCCTGGTCGCGCAGCGCGCGGCGGGCGGCGGCTCCGGGGCACCCGGTTCGCGCGACGGCTTCTAGCCCCGGCTGCCGGACCGGGAGGTCCGGCGGCTCAGATGTGGTGCGGGGGCTTCTCGTCGAGGAAGCGGGCCAGGTCGGCCGCGCTTCCGCCGGCGGGCGGCCGCTCGCCCCAGCCCCGGTCGGTGTCGTCCGAGGACT
Organism: Streptomyces sp. NPDC059989; assembly: GCF_042736975.1. Lineage (NCBI taxonomy): Bacteria > Bacillati > Actinomycetota > Actinomycetes > Kitasatosporales > Streptomycetaceae > Streptomyces > Streptomyces sp. NPDC059989. Next base: position 92,606 of record NZ_JBHWUO010000019.1, on the reverse strand, counting down.
GCTGGTCCAGCGGGTCGTCGAAGACCAGCCTGGGCTTGGGCTTCGCGGCAGGCTCGGGCTGCGGGTCGGAGGCGGGGGCGGTGCTCATGCCTCCAGGGTACGGCCGCGGCCGCCCCGGACCCCGCTCAGCTGGGAGCCTCGGCGCCCTTGCGGGCGTAGAACCACCAGCACACCGCCAGACAGGTGGCGTAGAAGCCGATGAACATCCACAGGGCGTGGGTGACCGCCATGGCCGCGAACATCGCGGGGATGAAGAAGAAGCCGTAGGCGGCGATGGCGGAGGAGAAGCCGGTGACGGCGCCCGCCTCCATCTCCGACTGCTTCAGCGCGGCGGCCTGCGCTTCGGGGCCCAGGCCCTGGGCCTCCCGCATGTGCTGGTCCCGGAAGATCACCGGGATCTGCCGGAAGGTCGAGCCGTTGCCGAGGCCGGAGAAGGCGAAGGCCACCAGGAAGCCGATGAAGAAGGCCCAGAAGCTGCCCTGGTCGCCGCCGGAGGGCAGCGCGAAGATCACCACGACCAGGGCGGCGGCCATCCCGACGAACGACAGCAGGGTGACCCTCGCTCCGCCGATCTTGTCGGAGAGCCAGCCGCCGGCCCAGCGCATGAGCGCGCCGATGAAGGGGCCGATCCAGGCATAGGTGGTGGCCTGGTAGCCCTGCGCCTCGAAGTTGTTCTTGATCAGCAGGGGCAGGCCCGCGGCGAAGCCGATGAAGGACCCGAAGGTGCCGACGTAGAGCCAGGTCATCAGCCAGTTGTGCTTGCGCTTGAAGATGATCTTCTGCTGGCTGAAGGGGGCCGCGGCCACCCTGAGGTCGTTCATCAGGAACCAGGCGAGCAACGCCATGATCACCAGCAGCGGCACCCACAGGAAGGCGCCGTTCTGCAGCCAGATGTCGGTGTTCTCCTTGGCGTCGTGCTGGGGACCGCCCGCCGGGGCGCCCAGGACGGCCGCGGTGACCACCAGCGGGGCGACCAGCTGGACCACGCTCACGCCGAGGTTGCCGAGCCCGCCGTTGAGGCCGTTGGCGCTGCCCTTCTCCCGCTTGGGGAAGAAGAAGCCGATGTTGGCCATCGAGGAGGCGAAGTTCGCGCCGCCGATCCCGCAGACGGCCGCGATCAGCGCCAGCTCCCAGTAGGGGGTGCCGGTGTCCTGGAGCGCGAAGCCCAGCCAGAGCATCGGCACGACCAGGACGATCGTGCTGAAGGCGGTGAACTTCCGCTCGCCGAAGATCGGTCCGATGAAGGTGTACAGGATCCGGAAGGTGCCGCCGGTGATGCCGGGGATGGCGGTCAGCCAGAACAGCTGCGACTTGGAGAAGCCGAAGCCGACGTCGTTCAGCTTGACCACGGTGACCGACCAGACCTGCCAGACCACGAAGCCGAGCATCAGCGCGGGGATCGAGACCCAGAGGTTGCGCTGGGCGACCTTGCGGCCGGTGGACTGCCAGAAGTCGTCGTCCTCGGGCCGCCAGTCCCCGATGGTGGCGCCGGGCTTGTAGGTCTCCAGACGGTGCGAGCGCACCGTCGACGGGGTGGGCGTGGGTATGGACATGGTCACCGGTCCTTCGGGTCGAGGAGCCACAGCCCGATCACGACGAGGAAGGACAGGATCAGAAATCCCGCACCCCACCAGGCCGTGCCGGTGTTGCCCTTCATCCACTCGTTGACGGTCACGGTCAGCGCCCAGAGCTGGCCGATGAGCACGGTGAGGGCCAGGGCCAGACGGGCGTTGAGCTTCGAGGACCGCTCCGGCTCCTGTTCGGTGCCGGCGCCCGGGCCGGGGCCCGTGTGCCGGATCCGCGGGTCCCCGTAGCCGCTGGTGGAGCGGATCTGCGGATACCGCTCGCGCACCGGCCGGTTCAGCCGGGGCTGGGCGCTCCCCGGCTGGTAGTCGGGGCGCGGAGGCAGCTGTGCGTCGCTCACGTCCGCCCGCTTTCGTTCGCGGTGGCGCGATTCGCTCCGGGGCAGCCCAGCTGGCGGGTCGTCTCGGGGCGGGAATCGCCGAACTGCCGGCACAGGGCGTCCTTGGCCGGCTCTCCCGACCGGGCGGTGGCGATGGCCCAGACACTGCCGTCGGCCTGCTCGGTCAGGAAGACCATGGGGAGGGGGCGGGGCGGCGGGCCCGCGGTCACCTCGCCGGTACGGACGTCGAAGACGCCCTCGTGGCAGGGGCAGTACAGCTCCCCGTCGAGGCCCCGGTCCTCGCGCCAGAGCACGGCGCAGGCCAGGTGGGTGCAGACGGCGGAGTAGCCGACGAGGGAGCCGTCGGCCAGCCGTACGGCCAGGGCCCGGTCCTCGTCGCCGGGGAAGCGGAAGGCCACGGACTCGCCCGGCGCCAGCTGGTCGGTGACCTTCTTGGGCTGGGGCAGGGTCTCGCTGTCGCCGTGCCGGTGCAGGATGCCGGCGGCGACGCCGACTCCGCCGATGGCCAGGCCGCCGGAGACGGTGGCGACGATCCTCAGGTAGTCGCGCCGGGTGGTGAGGGAGTCGGCGCTGATCCGGTCGCGCAGCTGGTCGGCGGCCTCGTCCTCACCCGGTGCGGGAGGGGGCTGCTCGGTCAGGCTCATCGGACATCGACTCCGTTCACCTCGACGATGGGGAGGCCGCCCGGGACGGGCCACTGGACCTTGTCGGCGGGGACGACCATCGCCACGCCGGTGGAGACGACGACGTCGCCGAAGACGAAGGAGTCGGCGACCTGGACGCCGGGGCGCTCGGCCTGGAGCTCTTCGAGGGTTCCGTAGAAGAGGGCGCCGGTGGGGCAGACGGTGGCGCACATGGGGGCCAGTCCGTAGGCGGTGCGGTCGTAGCAGAGGTTGCACTTCATCTGCAGCTTCGCCTGGAGGTCGATCTTCGGTACGCCGAAGGGGCAGGCGTTGACGCAGTTGGCGCAGCCGATGCAGCGGGTGGTGTCGGCCTGTTGGACGACTCCGTCGGCGGTCACCAGGATCGCGTCGGCCGGGCAGACCTCGGCGCAGGGCGCGACCGGGTCCTCGCAGTGCATGCAGACGGTCGGAAGGGAGGCGACGGACATGCCGGGCTCGGTGTAGTCCAGGTGGATCATCGACTTGCCGCGGTGGGAGTCGCATTCGCGGCAGGCGGAGACGCAGGCCTGGCAGCCGATGCAGCGACCCGGGTCGATGAAGATGGTGCGGCCCATCATGGCGGGTCAGCTCCTCTCCGCCGTGCCACGGCCCTGCGGGGACGTGGGGGGCAGGGGGTCGGTGCGGGAGGCCTGGGCCTCCGGATAGGCCTCGTGGCCCGGGGCGGTGGGCGGCGCGGGGACCTGGTCGACCCGCTCGGCGGCCTCGATCCGGGCGGCGCAGACCTTGTACTCGGGGATCTTCGAGCGGGGGTCGAGGGCGTCGATGGTCAGGGCGTTCGCGGCCGTCGGTACGGGCCAGTGGTACGGGATGAAGACGGTGTCGGGGCGGATCGCCTCGGTGACCAGGGCCGGGAAGACCTCGCTGCCGCGGCGGGTGACGACCCGGACCGGGTCTCCGCTGCGGAAGCCGTGCGAGGGGTGGACCTCCACCCAGGGGCGCGGGGTCTGTTCGACGAGGGCGCCCAGGCGGCGGGTCTGGTTGCCGGAGAGGAAGTGGGCGACGGTGCGGCCGGTGGTGAGGGAGAGGGGGTACTCCTCGGTATAGGGGTCCATGGGCGCGTGCCACTCCACGACCTGCAGGTGGACCTTCCCGTCGGGGTGGAAGGTCTTGCCGCCCTCGAACAGCCGGGGGGTGCCCGGATGATCCGTGGAGGGGCAGGGCCACATGATGCCGCCGGTCTCCTCCAGGCGTTCGTAGGTGATGCCGTAGTAGTCGTTGACCGTTCCGGCGGAGGCGATGCGGAGCTCCTCGAACACCGCGCGGGAGTCGGGGAAGTCGAACTTGTCGCCGGCGCCGAGCCGTTTGGCGAGCTCGCACATCACCCAGGTGTCGGTGCGCACTCCGGCGGGTGGCTCCTGGGCCTTGTTGTGCTTGACGACGCGTGCCTCGGTGTTGGCCATGACGCCCTCGTCCTCGGCCCAGACGGTGACGGGGAAGACCACGTGCGCGTTGGTCGCGGTCTCGGAGAGGAAGAAGTCGAACTGTGCGTGGAATTCGAGGGTGTCGTAGCCCTGCTTGACCGACCCGTAGTTGGGGAGCGAGACGAAGGGGTTGTTGCAGATGCCGATGAGGCCGCGGATCTCCTGGCGTTGCATCTGCCAGACCATCTCCATCATGGAGGTTCCGGCGGGTGGCAGTTCGGACTCCTCGATGCCCCAGATCCGGCAGATCTGGCGGCGGTGTTCCTCGTTCATGATGGAGCGGCCGCCGGGCAGGAGGTCGGCTTTCTGTCCGTGCTCGCGGCCGCCCTGACCGTTGCCCTGGCCGGTGATGGTTCCGTAGCCGGCACCGGGCTTGCCGAGGTTCCCGGTGGCCACGCACAAGTTGATGACGGACAGGCAGTTCTCGACGCCCTGGGAGTGGTGCTCCACCCCGCGCGCATGGAAGGCCATGGCCTTGTCGGCGCCGCCGAACATCCGGGCCACCTGGACGATCTGCTCCTCGGGGATCCCGCAGATCGCGGCGGAGCGGGCGGGCGGGTAGTCCTGGACGGTCTTCTTGACCTCGTCCCAGCCGGTGGTGTTGGCGGCGAGGTAGGCCTCGTCGGTGAGGCCCTCGGCGACGACCACGTGCAGGACGGCGTTGAAGAAGGCGGAATCCGTGCCGGGCTTGAGGGCCACATGGACGTCGGCGGTGCGGGCGATGGCCGTCTCGCGGGGGTCGATGACGATCAGCGAAGCCCCCCGGTCCCGGGCGCCCCAGACGTACTGGGTCATCACCGGGAAGCACTCCCCCACGTTCGACCCGGCGATCAGCAAGCAGTCGGTGAGGAGGATGTCGGAGAAGGGGTTCGCGGCCCGGTCGATGCCGAAGGCCAGCTTGTTGGCGCCGGCCGCGCTGACCATGCAGAGCCGGCCGTTGTAGTCGACGTGCCGGGTCTTGAGCGCGACCCGGCCGAACTTGCCGACCAGGTAGGTCTTCTCGGAGAACAGGCTGGCGCCGCCGAGCAGGCCGAAGGCGTCGTTGCCGTACGCCTCCTGGATGCGCCGGATCTCGGAGACGGTGAAGTCGAGGGCCTCCTCCCAGGATGCCTCCTTGAACTCCTCGTCCCGCGAGCGGCGCATCAGCGGGGCGGTCAGCCGGTCGGGGTGGTTGACCTGCTGGTAGGCGTTGATGCCCTTGGGGCACAGCCGCATCCGGTTGATGTCGTGGTTGCGGGGCTCGACGCCGAAGACCTTGCCGCCCTTGTCCACGCGCAGGTACATCCCGCACTGCACGCCGCAGAAGCAGCAGTGGGTGGGGACGAGGGTCTCGCCGTTCTGGTCGGCGTGCCACCGGTCGGCCGGGATGCCGCCCGCGTCGCGGAAGTTGCGGGTGCCGGGCGGGGCGATCGACGGGTCGATGGAGAGGTGCACGGGCCGGGACGCGGCCTTGGCGGGGTCGGTCGCGGTCACTTGAAGCCCTTCTTGACGTGGGTCAGGTAGGCGTTGCCGCGCAGCACCCGCTTGCAGCGCGGGCAGTATTCGACGAAGGCGTTGAAGTCGAGCCCCAGGTCCTGCATGGTGCCGCGCAGGTTCTCGACGTACGGGGTGGTGTCGATCGGCTCGCCGCAGCGCTTGCAGGCGAAGACCTGCTCGTCCTGGCGGGCCGTGTACTTGAAGAGCTGCATGCCGACGGCGGCCGGGCGCTGGACGATGTGGAAGAACTTCCCGAACGGGATGTAGATGAGGGTGAACACCACCGACACCATGTGCAGGATCGCGAGGAACTCGTAGCCGCCGCCGTGCAGGAAGATCGACGAGAAGGTGAGCAGCAGCCCGGTCACGGAGATCACGATCAGGCAGATCAGCGGCAGCAGGTCGTAGGCGAAGCGCTGGCCGGTGATGGCGCCGCGGTCCTTCATCCGGCGCCACAGGAAGTAGGAGGCGCCGGGGATGACGAGGACGGCGGCGATGTCCAGGCCGTGGAACATCAGCCAGCCCAGGACGTTCAGCGAGTCGAAGCCGATGATCTTGAAGCCCCAGATCCGCATCTCGTAGCCGGGGCCGGAGCCGCTGTCCGAGGTGAAGGTGAACCAGCCCCAGGTGAGCGGGAAGGTGATCGCGGCGGCCAGCAGGCAGCCCCAGAAGATCAGCTGGTGGGCGGCCCAGCGGGAGCGGGAGCGGGCGCCGAGGAACTTCTGGAAGCCCAGGTAGGTGGCGATCATCTTCGGCAGGGCGGTGGGCGCCTTCTTGAAGTTGTCGGCCGAGAAGAAGCTGCCGAAGCCCTTCTTGAAGAGGCGGCGGGCGCCGGGCGCGGAGACCCAGACCGTGTACCGGTAGGCGATGCCGAAGGCCAGGAAGACGGTGGCGACGGCGTACGGCAGGAGCGCCGAGTCGAAGTCGCGCAGCAGCCGGCTGCCCAGCACGATCGCGACGATGAGCACCAGCGATACGAGGGTGCCGGCCAGGGCGGCCCGGGCGGTGACGGATCTCCCGACCGGTGGCAGCGGCCGGGGCTGTTGCCCGGACTCGGCCGCCTCGGGCGGCGGGGGCTCTGCGGCGAGGACTTCGGTGGGCTCGGACACAGCACCACGCTAGGTGGTTTGTACCGGTTCAGCCCGTTATACAACTCTCCTCGTTACTCCGAACGGGTCAGACGGCCCGCAGCCCGTGGGCGGTGAAGACCGCCTTGGCCTCGGCCACCTGCTCCCCCGTGGGCGAGGGGGTGTCGTGCAGGGTGAACGGCATGTCCAGGGCCTCCCACTTGCTCTCGCCGAGCTTGTGGAAGGGCAGTACGTCGACCCGGGAGATGTTTCCGAGGCCGGAGGCGAAGGCGGCGACGCCCTCGACGTTCTCGCGCGCGTCGGTGAGCCCGGGCACCAGCACGAACCGCAGGTGCACCTCCTTGCCCAGGTCGGCGAGGCGGCGGGCGAAGTCCAGGGTGGGCTCCAGCGGGCGGCCGGTGACCTTCCGGTAGGTCTCGCGGTCCCAGGACTTGATGTCGAGGAGGACCAGGTCCACGTCGCGCAGCAGCGCGTCGGTGGCCCGGACGCCGAGGAAGCCGGAGGTGTCGAGGGCGGTGTGCAGGCCGAGGTCGTTCTTCATCCGGTGCAGCAGCTCGCCCGCGAAGACGGGCTGGAGCAGCGGCTCGCCGCCCGAGATGGTGGCGCCGCCGCCCGAGGCGGAGATGAACCTCGTGTACTTGCGGGCCTCGGCGATGACGTCGTCGGCCGAGGTGCGCTTGCCGTTGCGCATCCGCATGGTGTCGGGGTTGTGGCAGTACAGGCAGGTCAGCGGGCAGCCGGAGAGGAAGGTCACGAAGCGGGTGCCGGGGCCGTCGACCCCGGTGGACAGGTCCCAGGAGTGCACCGATCCCTCGCTGGGCCGCTGCGTCGCGGCCGCGGCCGGGGTCCGCCCGGCGCTGACGGCGACCGCCGCGGCGGGGCCGACGGGGAGGGTCGAACCGAAGAGGACGGTCATGGCAGGGGCTCCAGACGTTCCGGTGTCCGATGGAGTCGCGCGGTCCCGGGGCCGGGTGGGGGCCCGGCCCCGGGCCGCGCGGTACGGGGGCTCTAGAGGGAGCCGTGGAAGGTGCGGTTCAGCACGTCGAGCTGCTGGTCCCGCGTGAGGCGGACGAAGTTCACCGCGTAGCCGCTGACGCGGATGGTCAGCTGCGGGTAGTCCTCCGGGTGCTCCATGGCGTCCATGAGCGTGTCGCGGTTGAGCACGTTCACGTTCATGTGGAAGCCGTCGACCGCCGTGTAGCCGTCGAGCACGCCCGCCAGGTTCTTGATCCGCTCCTCGGGGGTGCGGCCCAGGCCGTCGGGGGTGACGGTGTTGGTCAGCGAGATGCCGTCCTCGGCGTCCTCGTACGGGAGCTTGGCGACCGACAGTGCCGAGGTGACGTAGCCGTGGGTGTCGCGGCCGTTCATCGGGTTGGCGCCCGGGGAGAACGGCTCGCCGGCGCGGCGTCCGTCCGGGGTGTTGCCGGTCTTCTTGCCGTAGACGACGTTCGAGGTGATGGTCAGCACGGACTGGGTGTGCTCGGCGCCCCGGTACGTCTCGTGCCGGCGCACCTTCTTCATGAACTCCTCGACCAGCCAGACGGCGATGTCGTCGACACGGTCGTCGTTGTTGCCGTACGCCGGGTAGTCGCCCTCGACGACGTAGTCGGTGGCGAGCCCGGTCTCGTCGCGCACCGCGGTGACCTTGGCGTGCTTGATGGCGGACAGCGAGTCGGCGGCGACCGACAGGCCGGCGATGCCGCAGGCCATGGTGCGGCGCACGTCGCGGTCGTGGAGCGCCATCTCGATGCGCTCGTAGGCGTACCGGTCGTGCATGTAGTGGATGACGTTCAGGGCGTGGACGTAGGTCTCGGCGAGCCATTCCATCTGCTCGTCGAACTTGGCCATGACCTGGTCGTAGTCCAGCACCTCGGAGGTGAGGGCGCCGGTCTCGGGGCCTACCTGGGCGCCGGACTTCTCGTCCCGGCCGCCGTTGATCGCGTAGAGGAGGGTCTTGGCGAGGTTCACGCGGGCGCCGAAGAACTGCATCTGCTTGCCGACCGGCATCGCCGAGACGCAGCACGCGATGGCGGTGTCGTCGCCGAAGCGCGGGCGCATCAGCTCGTCGGACTCGTACTGCACCGAGGAGGTGTCGATCGAGACGCGGGCGCAGAACTCCTTGAAGCCCTGCGGCAGCTGCGGCGACCAGAAGACGGTCATGTTCGGCTCGGGGGCCGGGCCCAGGTTGTAGAGGGTCTGCAGGTAGCGGAAGGAGGACTTGGTGACCAGCGGGCGGCCGTCCTCGCCCATGCCGGCGATCGACTCGGTGACCCAGGTGGGGTCGCCGGAGAACAGCTCGTCGTACTCCGGGGTGCGCAGGAAGCGGACGATGCGCAGCTTGATGATGAAGTCGTCGACCAGCTCCTGCGCCTGCTCCTCCGTGAGGGCGCCGGCCTCGATGTCGCGCTGGAGGTAGACGTCGACGAAGGTGGAGGTGCGGCCCAGCGACATGGCCGCGCCGTTCTGTTCCTTCACGGCGGCCAGGTAGGCGAAGTACAGCCACTGGATGGCCTCGCGGCCGGTGGCCGCCGGGCCGGAGATGTCGTACCCGTAGGAGGCGGCCATCGCCTTGAGCTCGGCGAGGGCGCGGATCTGCTCGGAGAGCTCCTCGCGCAGGCGGATCGTCTCCTCCAGCGAACGGTTGCCCGCGGGGAGGGAGTTCAGCTCCTCCTTCTCCTCCTTCTTGAAGGCGATGAGGCGGTCGACGCCGTAGAGGGCGACGCGGCGGTAGTCGCCGATGATGCGGCCGCGGCCGTACGCGTCGGGCAGGCCGGTCACGATGCCGGCCTTGCGGGCGGCGCGGATCTCGGGGGTGTAGGCGTCGAAGACACCGGCGTTGTGGGTCTTTCGGTACTCGGTGAAGACCTTCTCCAGGTCCTCGGAGACCGGGTAGCCATAGGTCTCCAGGGCGCCGGCGACCATGCGCCAGCCGCCGTACGGCATGATCGCGCGCTTGAGCGGGGCGTCCGTCTGGAGGCCGACGATGAGGTCCTTGTCGCGGTCGATGTAGCCGGGGGCGTGCGCGGTGATCGACGAGGGGATGTCGTACGCGACGTCGTAGACGCCCTTCTCGCGCTCCTCCGGGAACTTGTCCGTGATCGCCTTCCACACGGCGGTGGTGCGCTCGGTGGGGCCGGCGAGGAAGGCGTCGTCACCCTCGTACGGCGTGTAGTTCTGCTGGATGAAGTCGCGGACGTCGATGGCATCGCGCCACAGCCCGCCCTTGAAGCCCTCCCAGGCCTCGCCGCTCTTCGTGGTTTCCGCAGGGGTGGCAGTCATCGCCCGCACCTTCTTCAGTCGCCTCATTGCTTGTATCCATTGCACGCCTTTTGATCGATCATTTGGCGCCGCGTTGGTCCTGAGCCGGGGCCCGAAGGTCCCGGCGGGCCTGGCCGCCGGGCCGCGGAGGCGGCCCTGACCTGGTGTTTCGCGTGGACCGAAGGTCCATCGTGCGGTTGTGAAACCATTCACAAGAGTTTTCGTGTGCGGCGCCGCTGCTGGGAAGGTCTAGCTCGGGGCCTCGGCGTTGGGGCGGGCGTAGAACCACCAGCACACCACCACGCACGAGGCGTAGAAGCCCACGAAGCCCCACATCGCGCTCGTCACGGCGAAGTTGGCGAACATCGCCGGGATGAAGAAGAAGCCGTAGGCGGCGATGGCGGCCGTGAAACCCGTGACCGCGCCCGACTCGATCTCCGCCTGCTTCAGCGCGGCCGCGTACTGCGGTGTGCCCTCCGTCAGGCCCTTCAGGTGCCGGGCCCGGAAGATGACCGGGATCTGCCGGAAGGTCGACCCGTTGCCGATGCCTGAGAAGAAGAACGCCGACAGGAAGCAGAAGAAGAAGCCGTAGAAGGAGCCCTGGCCGGAGCCGGCCGGCAGGAAGTTGATCACGCCGATGATCGAGAACGCCATGCCCGCGAAGGACAGGATCGTCACCCGCGCGCCGCCCAGCTTGTCGGCGATCCAGCCGCCCGCCCAGCGCGCCAGCGCGCCCAGCGCCGGGCCCATCCAGGCGTAGGTGGCCACCGAGTACGCGGGGAAGGTGGTCTTGATCAGCAGCGGCAGGGCCGCCGCGAAGCCGATGAAGGAGCCGAAGGTGCCCACGTACAGCCAGGTCATCAGCCAGTTGTGCTTGCGCTTGAAGATGATCTTCTGCTGGCTGAAGGGGGTGGAGGCCACCTTCAGGTCGTTCTGGCCGAACCAGGCCACCGCGGCGAGGACCACCAGCACCGGGACCCATACGAAGGCCGCGTTCTGGAGGTAGATCTCCGAGCCGTCGGCCTTCCTCTGACCCGCCCCGATGGCGAGGACCGAGGACGTGATCAGGATGGGCGTCAGGAGCTGGACCACCGACACGCCCAGGTTGCCCAGGCCGCCGTTGATGCCGGTCGCGTTGCCCTTCTCCTGCTTCGGGTAGAAGAAGCCGATGTTGGCCAGCGAGGAGGAGAAGTTCGCGCCGCCGATGCCGCACAGCGCGGCGATCGCGATCATCGTGCCGTACGGGGTGTCCGGGTCCTGCACCGCGAAGCCCAGCCACAGCAGCGGCACGATCAGCACGACGGTGGAGATCGCCGTGAAGCGGCGCTGGCCGATCATCGGGCCGAGGAAGGTGTAGAAGATCCGGGCCGTGCCGCCGGTGATGCCGGGGACCGCCGTCAGCCAGAAGAGCTGGGACTGGCTGAAGCCGAAGCCGACGTCCTTCAGGTTGGTCGCGGTGATGCTCCACACCTGCCAGACCACGAAGGCCACCAGCAGGGCCGGCACCGCGATCCAGAGGTTGCGGGTCGCGACCCTCTTCCCGGTGGACCGCCAGAAGGACGGATCCTCCGGCGTCCAGTCCGTGATGGTACGGCCCGGACGGTACTGCGCCGGATCGGCGAGCACCCCTGGTGACGCTTGCTGCGTGGCGGAACTCATGGCGTGGTCCTGAACGTTGAGAAGTGTCCTGACCTATCCAGACTCCGTCCCCGGGGGTGCCCGGCGTCAGGGGCGAACGTCGTGTGGGCGACAGGACAAGGTCCTGTCGCCCACACGACGTTCGGCGGACCGGACCGGCTCGGACCGGCTCGGATCGGATCCGCCCCGGCGGAGCGCTACGAGGCCTCCGCGCGGGGCACCGGCGCGCCGAGGGCCGCGCGCCTGGCCCGCCGAGGGCGCCATCCTCTGGTCTGCTTTCCGGTATGGCCTACTCCCCCATGACCGCCCGCAGCCGCGAAGAGGACCACCGTGCGGCCACCCCGCTGGAGCTGTTCTTCGACCTCTGCTTCGTCGTCGCGATCGCGCAGGCCGGCCAGCGCCTGGTGCACGCGCTGGCGGAGGGCCATCCCGGCACGGGGGTGATCGGCTACTTCTTCGTCTTCTTCGGCGTGTGGTGGGCGTGGATGAACTTCACGTGGTTCGCCTCCGCCTACGACTGCGACGACGTGCCGTACCGGGTGGCGACCCTGGTGCAGATCGCCGGCGTGCTCGTCTACGCGGCGGGCGTGAGCCGCGCCTTCGACCAGAACGACTGGACGGTGGCCGTCATCGGCTACCTGATCATGCGCGTGGCGCTGACCGCGCAGTGGCTGCGGGCCGCCGCCGGGGAGACCGGCGGGGCCCGCAAGGCCGCGCTGACGTACGCGGCGGGGCTGGTGCTCTGCCAGGCCGCCTGGGTGGGCCTGCTGTTCGCCCCGGACGACGCCAAGCGCTGGCTGTTCCTCATCGTGGCCGCGGCCGAACTGCTGGTCCCGCTGGTGGCCGAACGCCACCACCAGACGCCATGGCACCCGCACCACATCGTGGAGCGGTACGGCCTGTTCACCATCATCGTGCTCGGCGAGACCATTGCCGCGAGCACGGTGGCGGTGAAGTCGGCGATCGACGAGCACGAGGCGCTGGGCGAGCTGCTGCCCATCGCCGGCGGCGGACTGCTGATCGTGTTCGCGGCGTGGTGGATCTACTTCGCGGTACCGATGCACGAGCGGCTGAGCACCAACCGGCAGGCCATCCCGTGGGGGTACGGACACCTGCTGATCTTCGCCTGGGGCGCGGCGATCGGGGCGGGCATCGAGGTCGCGGTCGAGCACGCGGTCGGCAAGGCGCACATCTCGCAGCTCGCCGCCAACGCCGCCGTCACCGTCCCGTCCGCGCTGTTCCTCCTGACGGTGTGGCTCCTCCACTCCCGCCACTTCAAGCGGGGCCCGGCCCAGCAGCTGACGCTCCCGCTGTCGGCGGTGGCGATCCTCGCCTGCACGTGGGCGGGCACGTACGCGGTCCTGTACGCGGGCCTGGTCGCGGCGGCCACCGTGGCCGTCGGCTTGGCCCTGTCGACCCGGCCCCGCCGTTGACGTCTGCGGCGCCGCTGTCGGGGGCGCTGCCCCCGAACCCCCGCGCCTCAAACGCCGGCGGGGCTTAATTTGCCTCCGGCGGCGCCTCAAACGCCGGCGAGGCTGGATATGCCTCCGGCGGGGCTGGATGCCTCCGGCGGGCAATTCCAGCCGCCTGGGCACAAGGTTCGCAAACGCACTTGCAGGCCGAGGGCGGCCACATCCAGCCCCGCCGGCGTTTGAGGCGCGGGGTCCGGGGCGGAGCCCCGGCAACGGCGCCGCGCCGAACCGTCACTCCTGCACCCCCACCCCCGTTCTCCACCACAGACGACGCGTCGCAACTGGAGGCAGGCCATGACACTCCCCGCACCACGCCAAGGCAAGGACCCCGGCAGGGAACTGGCCGAACCGGGCTTCTGGCTACAGCCTCCCGCCCACCGCCTGGCCGCCTTCGCCCGCCTCCGGGCGATCGACAGCCCCGTGTTCGTCCCCGAGGGGGCCGGCCACTGGGCCCTCGTCCGCCACGCCCAGGTCCAGGAGGCCAGCCGCCTCCCCAAGGTGTTCGCCAGTGCCCCCGGCGTGACCACCCCCGAGCCGCCCCGCTGGGTCCGCGCGCTGTTCGGGGACTCGATGGTCAACCTCGACGGCCCCGACCACGCCCAGCTCCGCAAGATCGTGCAGCGGGCCTTCACGCCCCGCCTGCTGGCGGCCGCCGAGGAGGACATCCACACCGTCGCCGCCCGCATCGTCGACGACGTACTGGCCGACCGCCCCGACGAGTTCGTCTCGGCGGTGGCCTCCCGGCTGCCCCTGGAGGTCATCTGCAACATGATGGGCATCCCGGAGCGCTACCGCGCCGAGATCGCCGACCGCGTCAACCACGCCTCCGAGAACATCGGCGTGGAGCGCGGCCTGGCCGCCCGGCTGCGGGTGCCCGGGCGCGGCCTGCGGGCCCTCGCCCGCATGCAGCGGATGGTGGCCGGCATCGGCCGGGAGCGGCGCAAGAACCCCACCGACGACCTGATCTCGGCGCTGGTCTGCGCGAACGTCGACGGCCAGGCCCTCGGGGCCCGCCAACTCGGCGCGTTCTTCTCGCTCCTGATGGTCGCCGGGGTGGAGACCACCCGCAACGCGATCACCCACGGGCTGACCCTGCTGACCGACAACCCCGACCAGTGCGACCTGCTGCTCTCGGACTTCGAGAAGTACGCGGACGGCGCGGTGGACGAGATGATCCGCCACTCGACGCCGATCATCCAGTTCCGCCGGACGGTGGCCGCCGAACACACCCTGGACGGGCACCTGTTCCGCCCGGGCGACAAGGTGGTCCTGTACTACGCCTCCGCCAACCGCGACGAGGCGGTCTTCCCGGACCCCGACGCCTTCGACATCACCCGCTCGCCCAATCCGCACCTGGGGTTCGGCGGCGGCGGCCCGCACTTCTGCCTGGGCGCGCACCTGGCCCGGGTGGAGATGAAGGCCCTCTTCCGGGAGCTGCTGACCCGGCCGGTCGGCCTGCGCGCGGTGGGCCTGCCCGATCTGGCGGGGTCGAACTTCGACAACCGGGTCCGCTCGCTGAAGTTCGCGTTCGAACGGCCCTGAGCGACGGAACCGGCCACCGGGCAGGCTGGGAGCCCGGCGGCCGGAGCTGCGGCGGCAGCGACTACTGCAGGGTCTGCACCGCGAGGACGCAGTGGGCGCTGCTGGTGAGCACCGCCTCGTCGCCTGCGAACGCCTGGAGGACCTCGGCGGTCACCGGCCTGCCCGGGACCGCCTCGGGCCAGGCGCGCGTGGCGAAGAGGAAGTACGCCTGTCCGCTCTCGAGCGCGGCGGCGACCCACTCCTTGGGGGCGGTGCACGTGGCGTTCAGCCCGGGCATGGTCAGCGTGACCTGGTCGCCCGCCATCAGCACGATCTGCACCGCGAAGGTGCGCGGGCTGCGGGTGCCGTCCATGACGACGTCGCCGATGGGCAGGCCGATCTCCTCCAGCAGCCCGCGTGCCGCCCGCTCGCCGGCCTCCGGGCCCTGCGGGCCGTCCCCGAGGGTGTAGGCGAGCAGGTACGGGATGTCGTGGGCCTCGGAGGGGTCGCCGATCCAGGCGAGCACCGAAAGGGTGCCGAGATGCGACCGGTCGATTTCGGCTTGAGTAGAAGTCATGCGCCGCACCCTAGTGGTCTCTCCCCCGGCCCTTTCACGGCCTTTCACCCGGGCGGGCTAGACGGCCCAGAATCCCTCTCCGGAATTCGCCTGGATGTTCGCGTCCTGGTACTGGAGCCGGTCAATGCGCGCGTTTTCCGGGATTTCGAACACCACCCATCCCTCGGCCCGCTCACCGACCGCGAGGGAATCGAAGACGAGCGGTTTGCCGGTCGTCAGTTCACCGGTCGGCACCACCGGATGGCGCTGCCCCGCGCTGTCGTGCGCCCACATGCGTCCGAGCGCCCCGTACGAGGCCCCTCCGACGTTGACGAAGGACATGGAGGCGGCCACCCAGCGCTTGCCGGCCGGCGGGGCGTAGTTCTTCTCGACGCTGACCGCGGGGTCCACGTACGCGTTCAGCACCACCTGGAGGTGGCGGCCGACCTGCTGCCCGTGCACCCGTACGGGATCACCCACACGAGCGTCCTTCGCGCCGGGCCGGGCGGGTGCCCCCTCGGCGTCCGGCGCCCCGTCGTCCACCGGGACGGCGGGCGCCGCGGCGGGGGCGAGCGCGGCTCCCTCGGGGGCGCTCTGGCAGGCCGTGGCACCGAACAGGAGGAGGGGGAGTACGGCGGCGGCGAGGACGGGGGTGTGGCGGCGGGCGGCGGACTGACGCATTCGGGATCCCTTCGGGGATGTATTTCGGTCAGTCTCACGCGCCCGAGCGGGCAATTGCACTCACCGACACGAGTGCGCCCGTGGAGTGTGTGCGGCCGGTTGCCGCCAACTGCCAGCACAATGCGTTCCGACGGATTCCCGCCACCCCGATACACCTGGAGGAAGAATGCGCATGTCCGGCCACCGAATGGCACTGGCAGCCCTCTCCGCACTGGCCGCCACCACGGTATTCACCGGCCCGGCCGCGGCCACCGTTTTCAACCAAGGTATTTCCGTACATCCTGACGCTCACATCGCCGAGGACGGCACTGTCACCCTTTCCGGCACCTACCACTGCGAGCAGGCGTCACCCATGGGGGCGATGCAGATCAAGGCGGTCGTCGAGCAGGACGGCAGCAAGCTCAGCATCGGCGCGGAGGAAGTCGTCTGCGACGGCACGGAGCGCAAGTGGGTGGCCCGCACGCCGGGCTTCCTCGCGGGCAGCGTGCACCCGGGCCACGCGACGGTCACCGGGGAGATCCAGGAGATCCACCTCTCGGGCCTGATGCCGCGTTCGGTGGCCACCGTCGCCCAGGACACGCAGGACGTCGAGGTCCACGAGGGGCACTGAGCGACCGCCGGCCCGCGGCACGCGCCCGCCCGTCCGGTAGCCGCCGCTACCGGGACCGGGCGCCGTCAGCGGCACTCCGGCGCGACGCCCGTCATCGACATGAACGCCACCGACTGGCAGCCGGGGTCCGCGTGCGGGCGCCCCGTCGTCCAGTCCACGACCGTCGGTACTCCGGCGGCCAGCAGGAGCAGGGCCAGGACGCCCGTCACGGCGCCCTTGCTCAGCCTGCGCACAGCACGTTCCGTTCCATGGACCGCATCATCGCCCCGACCCCGCCACCCCACAACTCGGCGTGACCGCCGGGTCACTCCGCGCTCCGGGGGTTGCCCGCGACGTCGAACTCGCACCACACCGCCTTGCCGTCGCCCCGGGACTCCACACCCCAGTGCGTGGCCAGCGCGTCCACCAGCAGCAGCCCGCGCCCCGTGGTGGCCGCCTCGCCCGGGGTGCGCCGGCGCGGCCAGACGCTGGAGCGGTCCTTGACCCACAGCCGGATCCGCCGGACCGGCTCCGGCAGCACCTCCATGGTCAGCACCGCCCCGCCGTCGGTGTGCAGCAGGGCGTTGACCAGCAGTTCCCCGGCCGCCAGTTCCACGTCGTCGGCGAGGTCGGGCATGCCCCAGTCGCGCAGGGCCTGGCGCAGGGCGTAGCGGGCCTCCGACAGGCCCTCGGGGTCGGCCTGGTGGACGTACTGGTGGATGCGCGGCGCCCGGTGGGTGCCCGGGTCGGGGGCCCGGCGCAGCACGAGCAGGGCCACGTCGTCCCCGGAGCCCCAGCGCTCCCAGAGCCGGTCCAGGAGGTGGTCGGCGAGCGCCCCGGCCCCCTGCGGGCCGCTGCGCACCGCCTGGGCGAGGGAGTCCATGCCCTGGGTGATGGCCGTCCCCGGCTCCTCCACCAGGCCGTCCGTGCACAGCACCAGCGTCTCCCCGGGGACCAGGTCGAGCCGGGTCTCGGGGAACTCCTCCTGCTCGAAGACCGAGGCCAGCCCCAGCGGCAGCCCGCCGCGCACGTTGGGCCAGCCGGTTCGCCCGTCCGTGTGCCGGATCAGCGGCCCGAGATGGCCCGCGCGGACCGCCCGTACCCCTCCGGTCTCCAGGTCCACCTGCGCGTACATGCAGGTCGCGAAGCGCTCGGTGTCCAGCTCGGCGAGGAAGCGCGAGGCGCGCGCCAGCACGGTGGACGGCGGATGGCCCTCGCCCGCGTACGCCCGCAGCGCGATCCGGAGCTGGCCCATGATGGCCGCCGCGTGCGTGTCGTGGCCCTGTACGTCGCCCACCACGATGCCGACGCGGTCGCGGGGCAGCGCGATCACGTCGTACCAGTCCCCGCCGACTTCCCTCCCGCTCCAGGCGGAGTGGTAGCGGACCGCGATCTCCCCGCCCGTGATCTCCGGGATCCGGCGGGGCAGCATGGCGGCCTGGAGGCCGGTGGCGAACTCGCGCTCCTGGTCGAAGAGGAGCGCCCGCTGGAGGGACTGGGCCACGATGCCCGCGAGGCCCAGGCAGAGGTTCCTCTCCTCCGGGCTGAACTCGGTGCGCCGCCGGTAGAAGAGCACGAGCCCGCCGATGGCCTTGGCCTGCGCGATCAGCGGCAGATAGGCGGCCGCGTCGTACTGGATCCGGCTCAGGTAGTCGCTGAGCAGCGGGAACTCGTCGCCGAGCGCCGTGAGCGAGGTGACGAAACGTGCCTGCCGGGTGATCACCGCCTGCGACAGCGGCAGCGAGCCGTCCAGCCGCGTGAACCGCCGCTCGCTGAGGATCTCCAGGGTCTCCCCGCTCAGCGCGATGATCTTGATCGTGCCGCCCTCGACCAGCCCCAGGGCCAGCCCGTCAGCGCCGAGGCGCTCCAGCGCGCCCGCCCCGGTCAGGGCCGCCGTGACGTCGTCGACCGTCACCGCCCGCGACAGGGCCTCCGTGGTCCGCTGGACGATCGTGGTCTGCTGCGCCCGCGCCGACTCCAGCTTGCGCAGCTGGGTGGCCTGGGCGAGCTCCGCCGTCGCGTCCCGGACGATCCCCACGATCCGGTACGGCCGCCCGTCCCCGGCGCGCATCACCCGGCCCTGGGTGTGCGTCCACTGGTCGCGGCCGTCGCGCCGCTGCACCGTGAAGTAGGCGCCGTACGTGTCCGCGCCGCTCTCCAGCACCTCCTGGACGGCCTGGTTCAACCGGGCGGCGTCCGCGGGCGGGATCCGCAGCCCGAGCGCCTGCGGGGTCCCGTCGAACTCCTCCGGCTCCAGGTCGAAGACGGCCGACCCGGCCTCGTCCAGCTCCAGCGTGCCCGCGCCCAGGTCCCACTCGAAGCTGCCCATGCCGTTCAGCGCGAGGCGCTCCCCGGGGCCGGTCTCGGGGGGCTTGCGGTCCTGCCCGGGTCTGTCGTGCTCCGCCGCTGCCACGAGTCACACCACCTAACGGCCGGGCCAGCACGGCTGGGAGATCAGCCGCTCCCACTCCTCGTCAGGATGCCCCGGAAGAGTGCGCCCGGCCTCCCGCCAGCGCTTGACGAGGGAGAGGTAGATCGTGGGCTGGACGATGTGGGGGGCCGTCGCGTACGGGGCATGGTCGTAGGCGGGCCGGTCGTACCCCGTCGTCCTGTCGTACCCGGCGGGCCTGTCATACCCGGCGGGCCTGTCATACCCGGCGGGCCTGTCATACCCGGCGGGCCGGTCGTACCCGGTCGTCCTGTCGTACCCGGCGGGTCTGGCCGCGGCGGGCTGTTCCCCACGGCTGGCGGGAATGCGTACCCAGCCGCGGCCCTGTGCTCGCTCCGCGCTCATCGCGGACCCCTCTCACCGCAGATACGTCTGGGGTTGCCCGGAGGCAGCCCGGTCGTAGGTCGTGGTGGAACCCGGCAGCGGACCCCTGGCGCCGAGGCGCTTGCGGACTCCTCTCACCAGTCTCCCCGCCGTGAAGCCCGCACCGTGCACGAATCGCATGGAAGGGCCGAATGAGGGAGCCGTCAGCAGGCCCGCGAAGAACAGCCCGGGCCACGAGGACTCGAAGCCCGGGCTCAGCTCCGGCGTCCCGCTGTCGCCCACGGTCTCCAGCGCGTCCCGCAGCCCCGCGTCGAGCAGCTCCAGCCGGACCAGGTCCGGGGCGAAGCCGGTGGCCGCGATGACGTGCGCGGTGTCCAGCACCACGGACTCCCCCGACCTGGTGGTCAGCCCGAGCCTGGTCCGCCCGCCCACCGCGACGGCCCGGTGCAGGTGGTGCCCGAGCAGGGCGGGGACCCGCCGCTCGAAGCGGTCCCGGAGCCACCAGGCCCCGGCGGGGCCCAGCGCGGTCGCCGCGATCCGCTCCCGGGTGGGGGCGGGCAGCCGGCGCACCGCCCAGGGCAGCTCGGACCACACCCAGCTGCGCCAGCCGGTGCCGAGCCCGCTGTGCGGCTCGCGCAGGGCGCGCAGCGGCGGCCGGCTCAGGGGCTGCGGCACGGTGTTCCAGTTCAGCCGGGAGCGCCGGGCCACCAGGCAGGGCCGGGCGCCCTGCTCGGCCAGCAGGGCGGCCGTCTCCAGGGCCGCCTGCCCGGCGCCGAGGACGGCGACCTCGCGGCCGGCGAAGCGGGACAGGTCCCGGTGGTCGCTGCTGTGGGAGTAGTGGGCCGGCGGCAGGTCCCGCAGCGCCGGGGGGACGTGGACGAAGGGCATCACCCCGACCGCGAGGGCGACCGTGCGGGCGAGCAGCGGCGGCCCCTCCGCGGTGCGGACGCGGAAGCCGTCGCCCTCCGGGCTCACCTCCGTGACGGTCACCTCCTCCACCTCGGGCGTCGCGTGCCGGGCGAACCACATCCCGTACTCGCTGAACGTGCCGATCGGCAGCGGAGTGCCGTGTTCCGCGACCATTCCGCGGGTGGCGCAGTAGTCGGCCAGGGTGTAGCGCTCGCCCGGCGCGGACAGGTTGGAGGACCACGGCTCCGACTTCAGGTACATGCCGTCGGGCATGTGGTCGCGCCAGGACGCCATGGGCCGCCCCAGCAGCCGCACGTCGAGCCCCGCGCCCGCAGCGTGCGCGGCGATCGACAGCCCGTACGGGCCCGCGCCGACCACCACGAGATCGTCCATCCGCGTCACGGCTGTCCCTTCAGCTCCATCGTCTGCGTCCTCGGCCCGGTCGCTGTCGCTACCGGGTGACCAGTTCGTCCGGCGCCGCCGGGGCCTCCGGCGGCGCCGGACGGGAGGCCGGGCCCCCCAGGGCGGCGGGCTGCTCCGGGCCGCCGCGCTGGCGGGGCGCCCGGACCGCGGCGCGGGCCGTGCGCCGACCGTGGCCCGGGACTCCGCGCAGCGCCCGCGCCCCCTTCCCCGCGCCCCGCCCGAGGAACGCGGCGAGCATCGCCAGGAACGGCATCGGATCGTCCACGGCGAACCAGGCCAGCTCGACCCGCGCCCGCTCGGCCTTCGGCAACACCCGCACGGGCGCGGCCGGTGCGGGTGTCCCGTCCCCGCCTTCGGCCTGACCCGTCGCCGGAGCCGGAGCCGCGTCCGCGCAGCGGCCGTTGCGGGGCTGCGTCACCCGTACCGGGTCCGTCGCGCGGTCCGCGCCCTGCCCGGCGGGGTCTCCGGCGGGAGACGGCGAGGGGACCGAGCCCGGTCCGGGCCGCCGCACGGACACCGCCGGCCCCGCCGACACCGCCGGCCCCGCCTGATCCGCCGGGCCCGCCGCCGGGCGACGCGGCAGGGAACCGCCCCGGACCGCCGCCAGGAGCGCGTAGTTCTCGGCGACGAACACCCGGCCCGGTCCGCCCGAGGGGGCCGGGACCCGCTGGCCCGTCAGATCCAGGTACATCGCCTGTACGACGTCCAGCCCGGCCGCGTCCGTGAACAGCCGGAACTGCGCCCCCGGCCGGGGGTTGAAGTCCACCAGCCGGAAGGTGCCGCACTCGTCGCGGCGGAAGTCCAGGTCCAGGATCCCCTGGTAGCCGAGGCGTTCGGCCAGCAGCAGCCCCGCCTCCTCCACCGCCGGGTCCGGCAGCCAGCGCCCGACCGCCGTCAGCCCCGTCCGCACCGGCCAGGACAGCTCCTTGCGGCCCGATCCCACGAGCAGCGGATGCCCGCCCCGGCCGAAGGCGCCGTGGAAGAACCAGTCCGTGTCCGGCCCGGCCGGCAGGAACCGCTGCAGCAGCAGCCGGCTCCCGGCCTCGGCCGAGCGCTCGTACAGCCGGCGCGCCTCGGCGGCGGTGTGCACCAGCGTGGTGCTCCGCAGCCCGGCGCCCCCGGGCGGCAGCAGCCAGGGCCTGCTCCACTTGGCGACCACGGGCAGGCCGAGCCGCCAGGCGGCCTCCGCCGCCTCGGCCCCGCTCGCCGGGACGACGGTCTCCGGGTGCGGAATGTCCCAGCGCGCGCAGAGCCGGGACAGCTCGGCCTTGTCCGCCACCCGGGCGGGCAGGTTGTCGGGCTGATGGGGAATCCGGTAACGGTCCATCAGCATCGGGGCGACCCGGGACACGGTGATCGCGCTCAGGTCGTCCATGGCAACGAGCACGGCCGGCCTGCCGATCCGCTCCGAGACCCCGGTCAGGCACTCCAGGAGCGCCTCCGGCGCCTCGGGGTCCAGCCCGCCTTCCGGCCCCGCGTGCACGGCGTGCAGATGGCGCGAACGCCCCATGGGACCTCCCCCGGCCTCGACGACGGCATGGACCTCCACGCCCTTGCGGCCAAGGGATCTGACGGCGCCAAGGGTTCCGTGGTGGAACGGATTCCGATCGAGTCTGAGCAGAACTGCGGGCACATGGTTGAGATACGCGTGCATGGCAACGGTGTCTTTCACCTAGTCGGACCAAGCGGGGAGGATGCGCAGATGCGAATGGCCTACGCAGCTGTCACCGGACAGGCCAATCGTCAGATCTGATGCCTAACGTCTTTGGTAAGCACACCGATTCAGGAAAGCTCGGGAGACGCCATGCCCAGACCACGCCGCCGACTGGCGAGCACCTGCGTCGGTACGGTCGCGGCCGGACTGCTCGCGACCGGAGCCGCGCTCGCGGCACCCCAGGAGGACCTGCCCCACGGCCCGGACATCGCCATGGGCGCCTATCTCGACTACGGCCCGCCGGGGGTGGCCCGCATCCCGTACCTGTCGCGGTGGCTGGGCGGCAAGGAGATCCGGGTCGGTCACACCTACCTCCCCGGAGACAGGTGGGGCGGCATCGAGGGCAATGTCGACTTCCTGGAGGACTGGGCCGAGTGGCGCCGGGCCCGGGACGACCGGATGTTCGTCCTCAACGTGCCCATGCAGGCACGGAACGAGGGCCGGGTCCCCGACTACCAGGTGGCCCGGCTGATCGGGGCGGGCGCGGCGGGCCACTACGACCGGCACTTCCGGAAGCTCGCCGAGCGGCTGGTGTCGCTGGGCATCCCGGACACGGTCATCGTGCTGGGCTGGGAGATGAACGGCGTCACCTACACCCACCGCTGCGGGCCGGATCCGGAGAACTGGAAGGCGTACTGGAGGCGCATCGTCAACACGATGCGCGCGGTGCCCGGACAGAAGTTCAAGTTCGATTTCGCCCCGAACAGGGGGAAGGACGCGATCGGCTGGACCAAGTGCTACCCCGGCGACGACGTGGTCGACATCATCGGGATGGATTCGTACGACCAGGCGCCCGGGCGGAGCTTCGACGACCAGATCGATCAGCCGTACGGGCTCCAGAAGCACGTCGACTTCGCGAAGGCACACGGCAAGCCGATCTCCTACCCGGAGTGGGGGCTGTTCCGGCGCGGGGACAATCCGGAGTACGTGCGGCGCATGCTGAAGTGGATCGCGCAGCACAAGCCGATCTACCACACCATCACCGACTACTGCCCGCACGGCGTGTGGCAGTGCAAGGAGAACCCGGAGTCCTCGAGGGTCTTCCGCGCCGCGCTGGTCCCCGAGATCCCCACGCCCCAGATCCCGACTCCCGAGATCCCGACGCCGCAGATCCCGACCCCGCAGATCCCCACGCCCCAGATCCCCACGCCCCAGATCCCGACGCCGCAGATCCCGACCCCCGAGATCCCGACGCCCCAGATCCCCACGCCCGAGGTCTCCACACCCCAGACCCCGAGCCCTCAGGTCCCGGCCCCCGAGATCCCCGAGCCCTCGCCCGAGGCACCGCTCCCGGTGAGCCCGAGCCCGGTGGCTCCGAGCCCCGAAGCCCCGAGCCCCGAAGCCCCGAGCCCGGTCGCCCCGAGCCCCGAGGCACCGCTGCCCGTGACCCCGAGCCCGCTCGACCCGTCGCCGGAGGCACCGGTTCCGGTGACCCCGAGCCCGCTGGAGCCCACGCCCGAGGTCCCGGTCGGCCCGAGCCCCCTCGTCCCCGCTCCCGAGGTCCCGACGCCCGCGCCCTCGCCCGTCGCGCCGAGCCCCCTGGTGCCGAAGCCCGAGTCCACGCCCACGCCGACCCCGCCGCCCGCGCCGACGCAGCCCGCGCCGGTCAACACCAAGCAGTGGTGCATCCCGCTCAACTTCGGCGAGTGGCTCTCCAAGCTCGTCGGCAAGCAGTCGGTCTGCGTACAGCTCGACTGGGGCAAGGACTCCGGCTTCTGGCCCTTCTAGACGGGTCATCGCACCCGCAGTTCGTTGAGCCGCGCCCGCCAGTCCCTGGCGGCCGGCAGTGCCTCCCGCAGCGCGTCCACCGCCCGCTCGCGCCCCGTCACCTGCGACTCGTGCAGCCGCAGCAGGGGCGTGAGCGCGGTCGTGGCCAGCAGGAAGCGCTGGTTGACCACC
This sequence comes from Streptomyces sp. NPDC059989, assembly GCF_042736975.1. NCBI lineage: Bacteria > Bacillati > Actinomycetota > Actinomycetes > Kitasatosporales > Streptomycetaceae > Streptomyces > Streptomyces sp. NPDC059989. Next base: position 68,581 of record NZ_JBHWUO010000019.1, on the reverse strand, counting down.
GTCTCGGGCCGCCAGTGGTTCTTGTACGGCTCGTTGCCGCGCAGGAAGCTCACCACCGGCCGGCCCTCCGCGAGCGCCCGCCCGGCCTCGTAGCGCAGCAGCAGCGTCGCCACGTCCACCTTGCGCGTGCGCAGGTCCGGGTCGGCCCCGTACAGGTAGCCGCCGCTCAGCCCGGCCGACAGCAGCGTGACGTTGACCGCCACCACCTTCCCGTCCAGCCGGAACTCCGTCAGCCGGCCCTCCCCGGCCCGCACCATCCGCCGGGTGGCCCGGGTCAGGTGCTCGGCGAAGCGGGGCCTGAGGTGCTCGGGGGTCACCCCGCGGCCGCGCCACTGCTTCTCGTGGAGGCGCAGCAGGGTCCGTACGGCACGCGGCACTTCCTGCTCGGTGACCTCGTGCTCCTCGATCCCGGCCGCGTCGGTCTTGCGGAGCTTGGCCCGGACCCGCTGGGCGCCGGAGGCCGGCATCCGCTTGACCAGCTCGTCGAAGGGCAGCGCGGGCAGCTCCATGCAGGTGGAGTCGGCGAGCCGGGCGGCGGCCCCGGGCCAGTGCTTGTGGAGCTCCTCAACCGCAGCCCCCGGCCGGACCTCGCGGAGGTCGACCACCGCGCCCCGGGCGGCCCGGTGCAGCCCGCGGGCCAGCGCCGGGACGACCTGGTCGGCGTACTCGGATGCCACGAGCACGTCGAAGTAGTCGGTGATGTTGCCGCCGAGGGGCACCAGCAGCGGCATCGGCCGGTGGACGAGCATCAGCGCGGCCGCGCCGACCAGCTCCTCGCCGCGCCGCACGAGGAGGACCCGGAGCCGGCCCTCCTTCCCGTACGACAGCCACCAGGAGTGCAGCCAGGCGTGGCTCTGGAAGGGGGTGGCGGTGGGACAGCCGCGCAGGAGCCGGTTCCACGGCTCCTCCAGCGCGGCGAACTGCCGGGGGTCGCGGCACAGCGTCACCGACAGGGCCCCGGTGGAGCCCGACGTCATCGCACGGACTCCTTCTCCTTGGTCTCGGTGGGCTCACCCTGGGCGGGGAGCGAGGCGTACTCCTCGACGACGCCCTCGCGCCCCTCGGCCACCTCGGCCACCACCTGCGGTGCCGTCTCCTCCTGCTTGCGGCGGCCGCCGGGCCGGGCGAGCAGCCACAGCCCGCCGAACAGCCCGCCGGCACACATCCCGACGGCGCCGCTGATGGGGGCGGACGGGGAGGCGGGGTCGCTCGGCGCGACGGCCTGGTTGAAGAGGATCAGCTGGACGCCGGTGTTCTTGGCGGCCTGGTTGCTGCTCAGCGACAGGGCGTCGGCGACCGCGTTGGCGATGTCGGCGGCCTCGGCGGGGCTCGTCGAGGTACCGGTGATGGCGATCATCGGGGACTCGGGGGAGGTCTCGGCCCGCACCTGGGTCCGCAGCTTCCGGGCGTCGATGCCGGCGCGGGGCTGGGCGTAGGCGAGGGTGGAGCTGCCGGTGGCGATACGGGCGTAGGCCTGGGCGAAGCCGAGGGCGGTGGCCGGCTCGGTGGTGTCGTCCGGCACGGCGACGACGTAGCTGGTGGCGGCGTACTCGGGGGTCTTGAGCACCCCGTACGCCCCGCCTGCGGCGAGCCCGAGCAGCGCGCAGACGGGCAGCGGCCACCAGGCGGGCGGCACCGGCCGCCGCCGAGCGCGGCGCTCGCTCCTCTTCTCGGCCCTCTTCTCGGCCCTCGTCTCGCTCTTCTTCTCGGTCTTCTTCTCGGTCTTCTTCTCGGTCTTCTTTTGATCGGTGGTGTCAGCCATGAGCGTGCCTTCCTGGGTGGAGGGAGTGGTTACGGGGTGGTCAGATCCAGCCCCGCCGGCGTTTGAGGCGCGGGGTCTGGGGCGGAGCCCCAGGGGCCTTGGGCGGAGCCCGGCTCGGCCTGCGCAGCCCCCGGTACGGCCAGAGGCGCGGGGGCCGGGGCAGGGCCCCGAGGGGACGAGAGGGCCAGGTCGTAGACGTCCAGCAGCTGGCGCGCGCTGCGCGCGATGTCGTAGCGGCGGACCACCGGCGGCGGCGGCAGCCGACGGGCGCCCGCCTCCATGTGGCCGCGCAGGGCCGCGACCAGCTCCTCCGTGCCGGTCCCGATCCGCCGCGCGCCCGGGGCCTGCGCCGCCGGCAGGTCGTCGATCGCCGGGCACGTCACGTGCAGCACCGGGAGTCCCGCGGCCAGGGCTTCCACGACCGCCAGCCCGAACGCCTCCTCCCGCGACGGGGACACGAAGACGTCCATGGCGGCCAGCAGCGCCGGGATCCCCGGCGTACGCCCGTCCGCGCTGTCGCCCAGCGGATCCCGCTCCCCCAGCAGGTGGATCCGGCTCTGCGCGCCGAGTTCCGCCGCCAGCGAGCGGAGCCGGGCCCGCTCGGGCCCGTCCCCCGCCAGCAGCAGGTGCGCCCCCGGCAGCGCCGCGACGGCCCGCACCAGTACGTCGAACCGCTTGCCCGGGACCAGCCGTCCGACCCCGCCGACCACGAAGGCCCGCTCCGGCAGCCCGGTCCGGGCCCGGGTGGACCGCCGTACGCCCTCGTCGAAGCGGAAGCGGACGGCCTCGATCCCGTTCGGGACGACGTGCACCCGCGCGGCCGGCACCCCCCACCCCTCCAGCCGGGCGGCCACGGTGTCCGAGACGGCCACGGTCGCCGCCCCCAGCCGCTCGCTCGCCAGGTACAGGGCCCGGACCCCGCCCGAAAGCGGCCGTCCTTCGATCTCGCCCTCCCCGAGGGAGTGTTCGGTGGCCACGGCCGCCCCGGCGCCCGCGAGCCGGGCCGCGAGGCGCCCGTACACGCAGGCCCGGTACAGGTGGGTGTGCACGAGGTCGTAGCGGCCGCGCCGGATGAACCTGACCAGCCGGGGCAGCGCCCCCAGGTCCCGGTTGCCCCGCATGCCCAGGTGCACGACCCGCACCCCGTCGGCGCGCAGCCCCTCGGCCACCGGCCCGGGGTTGGTCAGCGTCAGGACGTCGCACCGCATGGGCATGTGCCGCAGCAGCAGCCGCAGTTGCTGCTCGGCGCCGCCGACCCCCAGCCCGGTGATGACGTGCAGGGCCCTCACTTGCGCACCCCCCGCCGCAGCTCCCGCACCTGGTGCCGCAGCTGCTTGACGCGCAGCCGGGCGCCGCCGTCGGCCTGGCTGACGTGCGTACGGGGCAGGGCGTGCGGGCCGGCGAGCCCCCCGGGGTCGATGGCGCAGGCGTAGCCGTAGCCGGCGTCCCGGGTGGCGGCGACGACCCGGGCGTCGAGGTGCCCGTACGGGTAGCAGAAGCCCTCGGGCAGCGTCCCGGTCAGCTCGCGCAGCAGGTCGCGGCTGCCCCGCAGCTCCTGCTGGAGCACGTCGTCGGCGGCCACCGTGAGGTCCTGGTGGAGCAGCCCGTGCGAGCCGATCTCCTGCCCGGCCTCGGCGACTTCGCGGATGCCCTCGGCGGTGAGCAGGGACTTGCGGGGGCCCAGCGGGTCCCAGACGTTGTCCACGCCGAGCCGCCCGGGCAGGACGAAGAGGGTGGCGGTGCAGTCGTAGCGGTCGAGCAGCGGGAGGGCGTGGGTGAGGAAGTCGGTGTAGCCGTCGTCGAAGGTCAGCCCGACCAGCCCGCCCCCGCGCCCGGCCGCGCGGGCCCGGAGCAGTTCGCCGACCGACACCCCGCGCAGGCGGCGGGAGCGCAGCCACAGCAGCTGGGCCTCCAGGGTGCGGGGGGTGACGGTGATCCCGTACGGGTCCTCGGCGGGGTCGGTGAACTCGGCGACCGAGTGGTACATCAGGACCCACGGGGATGCGGTCCGGCGGGCGGGGACCACCACGGCGGCGGGCGCCGAGTCGGTGTCAGCGGACATTGCGGAACCTCTGCGTGAACTGGGAGATCTGACCGGGCAGGGCGGTGACTTCGAGGGCGCGTATGGCCATGCCGGTGGCGCCGAACATGGCGGGGACCAGCAGGCAGCCGAGGGCGGCGCTGAGCATCGGGTCGGGGATCATCGGCCCGGCGATCCAGCCGGTGCCGCAGGCGGCGGCCGCGGAGACGGCGAGCCGGCCGATGCTGACGGCGACCCGGCGGACCTGGATGGCGATGATCCGCGAGCCGAGGCCGGTGAGCAGGAGGGCGGCGGCGGTGGAGATCCCGACGGCGTTTGCGGCGGCAAGGCCGTAGGTGCCCCACCAGCCGACGGCGAGGGCTCCGGCCACGATGTTGACGAGGAGTCCGGCGCCCATCGCGAACGCCGGGAACCAGGTGGGCCGGGCGGTCGAGAAGAAGGGCCGGGACAGCGCCCCGACGAGGCAGTGGCCGAGGAGTCCGAGTCCGTAGACCCGCATGACGTCGGCGGTGGCGAGGGTGTCCGCGTGGGTGAAGGCACCGCGTTCGAAGAGGACCTGGATGATCTGGGGCGCGTAGCCGATGACGAGGGCGGTGCCCATGAGGACGGCGAGGGAGGCGAGCGCGAGGTCCTGTTCGACGCGGCGCCGGGCCTTCTCCCGCTCCCCGCCGGCCATGGCCTGGGCCACGACCGGGAAGGTGACGGTGCAGATCATCAGCGACAGCACCATCGGCATCTGCGCGACCTTCTGCGCGTAGTTCAGGTGGGAGATCGCCCCGGGCGGGAGCGAGGCGGCGAGGAACCGCTCCACCAGGACCTGCGACTGCCGGAAGACGGCGAAGAAGATGACGGGGGCGATGACACCGAAGGCGATCAGCGTGGGCCGGTCGCGGTCGCGCTGGCTGCGCGGGGCGCCCTTGGCCCGGGACGGGCCGAAGCCCACGTTCCGGATGAAGGCGGGCAGTTGGACGAGGACCATCAGCAGCCCGCCGACCGCGACCCCGGCCGCGGCGGCCCGGACGCCCCACACGGCGTGCAGGGCCACCATCGTCCCGATGATGCCGATGTTGTAGGAGACGTAGATCGCGGCGGGCGGCACGAAGGAGCGGTGGGCCCGCAGGGCGGCGCTGAAGTATCCGGCGAGCCCGAAGGAGAGCACGGTCAGCGCCGTCATACGGGTGCACTGGACGGCCAGTTCGGGATCGGGCAGGCCGGGAGCGAGGACGGCGACGACGGCCGGGGCGGCCACGACGAGCACGGAGGCCACGGCGGCCAGGAACACCGCGAGCCGCGGCAGGGTCGCCCCCACGAGCAGCCGTACGGGGTCCTGCGCCCGGGCCTCCTTGCGGGTGAGGCCGGCCCGGCTCGCGGCCCGCCGGGCCAGCGCCTGGCTGAAGGCGGGCACCATCAGCAGCGCCATGGCGTCCTCGATGAGCAGCGTCGAGGCCATCTCGGGCACGGTCCAGGCGATGAGGAAGGCGTCGCTGTCGTGCCCGGCTCCGAAGAGGTGCGCGATGGTCTGGTCGCGGACCAGCCCGAACACCGCCCCGGCGGCGGTCAGCCCGGCGGTGACGGCGGCGGCCTTGGCCAGGAACCGCCCGAGCGGGGGGCTCCCGCCGGGGGAACCGGATGCGGGGGCCTCGCCGATCCGGCCCGGCCCGGCCCCGCCGTCCACCCCCCTGGACGCACCGGCGAAGCCGGGCGCCGGCGCCGCGGCCCGCCCGGACGCGGCCCGCGCGGCCACGCGAACGCTCCGCCGCTGCGGGGCGCCGGGCAGCGCCGATCCGTCGCCCGGACGGTCCGCGCCGGAGCCGTCCCGCCCCGGCACGGCTCCGGCGACGAACCCGGGATCCGTCGAGGCCGGCGGGCGGCCGCCGGGCAGGACGGGGCCGCGCGCCGGCGGGCCGGAACGGGGCTCCGCCGCGGCGGAGTTGCGGCCCGGAACGGCCCACGCGACGACACCGGGATCCGGCGGAACCGGGGGGCGGCCGGGCAGGACCGGATCCCGGGGCGGACCCGGGGGCGGATCCGGCACGGTGCCGGCGTCGGCGGGGCCGCCCGGGACGCGGGCGGGGCCCGCCCCGGCCGGAGGGCCGGAGGCGGGCCGCCAGGGCGTGGTGTCCGTCACCGGCCGCTCGAACCCTCAGGGACCGGGCCCCGTACGGCCGCGCGGGAGGCGCCCCGCAGGCCGGGGCCGGAGGCGGCGGCATCCGCCCGGGAGGGGAGGGCCCACCAGGCGGCCAGGCCGATGATCACCCCGGTCAGGACGGTGGACGGGCCGCCGATGTCCGCGTAGAGGAAGTCGGTCAGCTGCCACACGAACAGGCCGGTCGCGACCAGGCCGCAGTCCCGGACGGCGTGGGCCGTGCCGGACGCGTACCGGCGCAGCCCCGCCACCAGCAGCGCCGCCCAGCCGCCCGCCAGCGCGGTCAGCCCGATCAGCCCCTGCTCGCTCAGGATCAGCAGGTACATGTTGTGCGGGGAGAGCAGCGGCTGGCGGATGTACGCCTGCCCCGCGCCAGCGGTGTCGCTGCCGGAGGAGAGCCCCAGCGAGGAGTGCCCGTCGCGGTGGGCCGGGAAGCCCTTCAGCCCGACCCCCGCCGCCGGCCGCTCGCGCCACATCGACCCGGCGGCGGCCCACATCGTGTAGCGGTCGGTCACCGACTGGTCGGGGGCGCTGGAGACCTGCGTGATGGAGGTCAGCCGCTCGGCGACCATGTCGGAGCCGACCCCGAGCCCGCCCACCAGGACCACCCCGGCCGCGGCCAGCGCGACGAGCACCTTCAGGGCCCGCCGGATCCCGGCCATGCCCATCACCAGCACCGCCGCGCCGGCGGTGGCGATCCACACGCCCCGGCTGAACGACAGCACCAGCGGCAGCACCAGCGCCAGCGCCGAGATCCCGGCGATCCGCCGGATCCGCTGCGGCAGCCCCGGTGCCAGCGCGACGGCGGTCGCCACCACCAGCCCGTACGCCACCACCGTGGCCATGCCCATGACGTCACCGGGGCCGAAGGTGCCCACGGCCCGGATGTCCTGGCCCTGGTAGGAGGCCCCGGTGTGGGTCGCGTACTGCACGACCCCCACCGCGCCCTGGACCAGCGCCAGCACCACGAAGCATCCGGCGGCGATCCGGAACTCCCCCGCGTCGCGCACCAGCAGCACCACCGCCGCCGGGACCAGCACGAAGACCTGGAGGTAGCGCACGAAGCCCGGCAGGGCCGCGTACGGATCCCCCGCGGTCACCGTCGCGACCGCGAGCCCGACGGCGGGCAGGCCGAGCACGAGCACGCCCAGCGGGGTCAGCTCCCGCACGCGGCCGCGCAGCGCCTGCACCGCGCAGACGAACACCAGCAGCAGCGAGGCCGCGTCGGCCGGGCCGACCTTCCCGGAGGCGGTCGCGTCCCCCGCCGGGAGCGGGGCGAGCAGGAAGAGCACGGTCGCGGCGAGCGGCAGCAGCGGCCAGTGGCTGCGCAGCAGGCCCCGCACATCGGGCCGCCGGACCCGGTTCACCGATACGGCAAGGCTCATCAGCTGCCCCCCAGCCTGAAGCGGAAGAAGGAGGCCGCGGTGCGGGCCAGGATCCACAGGTCCTGCCACAGCGACCAGGTGTCGATGTAGTGGTTGTCGAAGCGGGCCCGGTCCTCGATGGAGGTGTCCCCGCGCAGGCCGTTGATCTGCGCCAGGCCGGTGATGCCGACGGGCATCCGGTGCCGGGCCTCGTAGCCGGGGTGGACGGTGGTGAACTTGGCGACGAAGAAGGGCCGTTCGGGGCGGGGACCGACCAGGCTCATGTCACCCCGTACGACGTTCCACAGCTGCGGCAGCTCGTCCAGCGAGGACTTGCGCAGGAAGGAGCCGACCCGGCTCATCCCGCGGTCCCCGGCGACCGTCCAGCGGGTCGCGGACTCGTGCTCGTCGGCGCGCAGCGTACGGAACTTCAGCAGCGTGAAGGGGCGCCCGTAGAGGCCGACCCGCTCCTGCCGGAAGATCACACCGGGGCCGTCGCAGATCCGTACGGCCAGCGCGCACGCGGCCATCACGGGCGCGGCGGCGACCAGCGCGAAGAGTGCGAGCAGGGCGTCGAGGCCGCGCTTGGCCCAGCGTTCCAGGGGCCGCGCCGGGCGGGGCAGCAGCGGCTGGACGGCGTAGCCCCACAGCTGGTCGGCGGGGTGCGCCACCCGCATGCCGGTGACCTTGGCGGTGCCGGCCGGGTCGGCGAGCCAGAGCCGGCAGCCGTGGTCGCGGAAGAGCCGGACCAGGGAGGCGGTGCGCTCGTCGGCCTCGGGCGGGCGGGTGAACACCGCGTGGCGCACGGAGTTCTGGATGACCGCCCGCCGGATGTCCTCATGGGTGGCGAGCACGGGCAGGGCGCCGTTGTCCTCGCCGTCGGGGGCCGCCGTGTCGGCGAGCCCGACGGGGCACAGCCCGTACTCGGGGCGGCCGTGCAGGGCGGCGGCGACCGCGGCCGCCCCGGCGCCGGGTCCCACGACGAGGGCGGAGGCGGGCCTGCGCAGGGCGGTGCGGCGGTGGAGCAGGTTGACGAACCCGCGTCCTGCGCACGTCAGTACGACCTGAAGGCACACGGCGGTGAGCAGCACGCTCCAGCCCAGGGCCCGGCCCGGATCCACGGCGGCCACGACCGCGCCGGCCCCGCACCACAGGACGGCGGCCCGCCCGGCCAGCACGGGCAGTTCGAGCAGGGCCGAGGGTGCCAGCCGCGGCCGGTAGAGCCCGGCCTGCGCGTGCAGCGCGGCGAGCAGGACGGCGACGGGCGCGGCGGCGGCGAGCGGAAGGGACCCCGCGGGCAGGGCCGTCGCGGTGAGTACGGCGGCCAGCCCGTCGGCGGTGAGCAGCGGGAGCAGCCCCGTCGTACTCCCGCGGCGGCTCCGTCCCGGGCGTACGGCGGTCCGGGCCCGGTCGGCCCTGGGTCCGCGCGGGGGGTGGATGGCGGTCGCGGAACGGCGGGATCCGCCCAGTGGCGCGGGCGCGAAGGCGCTGCCGCCGGCGGGCCCCGTGCCGCCCTGCCCGGTGTGCCGGGCGGGTGCGCTGTCCATCGTCATCGGCTGATGCGCTCCTGGTTCAAGGGCCGGGGCCTGCCCAGCAGTTCGTGGTACAGACCGGTGACCGCGTCCGTGGTCCGCCGCACGTCGAAGTCGGTCCGGGCGTGTTGCCGGGCCTGCTCCCCGAGTTCGGCGAGGAGCCGCGGTTCGGCGAGCAGCCGTCCCAGGGCCTTGGCCAGCGCCGTCGGGTCCTCCGGCGGTACCAGGCACAGCCGTCCCTGGCCGGACGGCAGGCTCTCCCGCGCACCGCTGACGTCGGAGACCAGGACCGGGCGGCCGCAGGCCATGGCTTCGAGCGGGGCGAGCGCCATGCCTTCCCACCGCGACGGCAGTACAACGAGATCGGCGGCCCGAAGCCACGGTCGGATGTCGGAGGCGGCGCCCGCGAAGAGCACCCCGGGCGGGGCGGTGCGGCGCAGCCGTTCGGTGTCGGGCCCGTCGCCGACGAGGGCCAAACGGGCGTCGGGGACGGTCCCCAGCACCTCCGGCCAGGCCCGCAGCAGGATGTCCTGCCCCTTCTGGAGGCAGACGCGGCCCACGCAGACGGCGAGCGGTCCGCCGTCTGCCAGGCCGCCCCGGAAGGCGGCGGGCAGCGGCAGGGCGGCGCGGGCCCGGGCCTTGTCCTGCCCGGGGTCGGGGCCGCCGGGCCGGAAGTGGTCGAGGTCGACGCCGTTGCGGATCACCGACCAGCGGGCGGTGATCCCCTCGGACTCGCCCGCGCGGCGTTCGGCCTCGCTGACGCAGAGCACCCGGTCGGCCCAGCGGGCCCCGTACCTCTCCCAGCGCAGTGCGAGTGCGGCGGTGGCTCCGCCGACGGCGTCGAAGGACCAGGCGTGGGGCTGGAAGACGGTGGGTACGGAGCCGCGCGCGGCGAGCCGGCCGGCCAGTCCTGCCTTGGCGCTGTGCGCGTGCAGGAGGTCGGGGCGGACGCGGCGGAGCAGCTGCCTGGCGCCGATCACCTCGGCGGGCAGGCCGGGCCCTGGGGCCCGCCCGGCGCGCCAGGCGAGCACCTCGGCGCCGGCCTCGCGGGCGGCGTCGGCGAGCATGCCGCCGCCGGGGCAGCCGACGACGGTGTGCAGGCCCGCCGCGGACTGTGCGCGGACGAGGTCGACGACGACGCGGGCGACACCGCCCTCGACGGGCTGGGTGAGATGGAGGACGGTCGTGGGCTGTGCGGCCCCATGCTGTGTGGGCACGAGCAGTGGTCTCCTGCGTTCAGCGGCGCGCGTCTGTCTGAACGAAGAGCACACCGAGGAAATGACCCTGGCCTTCACCCGTGAACCTGAAACTCAGGCTGCGGGCGCCACCGGACAGGGCGGGACTCAGATCGAACACGTCCGCGTCGTATCCGAGATTGTTCATATAATCTGGCTGCCGTACGGACGTTTGATGTCCGAATTCCGTGATCGTGGAATTCATAACATCATTAAAAGGATTTTCTGGATCGCTGAGGCTCACCCGGCGGCCGCTGTCGGCCGTCACGGTGAGCGAGTCGCCGAGGACGCCCCGGTCCCCGTCGTACGCGACGACCCCGACCCGCCCCGCGGACCCGGCCGGCGCGTCCAGGCCGTCGAGCTCGACCAGCCCGTCGCCGGCGCCCGGGCGGCCGGCGAGCCCCTCGAAGCCGTCCCACAGCGAGATCCGGCGCACCGGCTCCTGCGGGTGCTCGTAGGCGACGACCAGCGTCCAGCCGCCCCAGGCCCCCACCTCGGAGTGGCCCATGGCGATGTTCAGCTGGGCCACGGTCCACATCCCGGCGCCGCCCTTGCGCACCAGCGGGGTCACGTCGGCGGAGGCCTGATAGGCATCGCTGCCCGCGTCCGTGCGGTGCCCCATCACCGTGTCGGCGATGACCTCCCGGTAGGCGCCGCCCGGTTCGGCGACCAGCACCCGGCCGTTGTCCTCCGGCGGCTTCTGCTCGCCCACCCGCAGGTTCCCGCCCCAGTAGAGACGGGCGTACGAGACCTTCGCGCCCTGCGGGACCTTGAGCTCGGCCCGGGTGGAGTTGTAGGTGTCCGGGTCCTTGTCGACCTCGCTGTAGAACATCTCGAAGTCGCTGTTGACGCCGGCCGCGCCGCGCTTCACGTCGGCGCACGGCTCGGCCTGCGGGGACTCCTCCTTGCGGCAGCTGATGCCGGAGTTGGAGGCGCGCACCAGCCCGCCGTGCTGCACGGCCTGGTAACGCTGGGTGAACGGAACGCGGGGCAATTCTTTGGGAGCCGGGGCCGCGGCCACCGCCGCGGGAACGTTCCCGGAAAGTGCGAGGCAGGACAGCAGACCGAGCGTGCCGAGGATTCTGCGGGAGGAACCCATGACCCTGTCTCCATTTTCGATCAAGGGGACAAAACAGGAGTGAACTTTGTCAGAAATCGGGCTGGAAATCACGTCGGACTCGCTCGTACGGCCTTTTGGGCGATAGCACGCACCCTCGAAGCGGGCGGGTCGTTATGAGTTGCACCATTGTTCGAACCGAAAGGAAAAACGGAGATGAAGAAGAGGCTGGTGCGCGGCACCACCCTGGCCGTCGCAGGCGCTGCCATGCTGATGGGCGGCGCGGGCCTCGCCTCCGCGGACGGCGGCGCGACGGCGAACGGCATCGCGGCCGAGTCCCCCGGCGTCCTGAGCGGCAACCTGGTCCAGGTCCCCGTCCACGTCCCCGTGAACGTGTGCGGCAACACCGTGAACGTGATCGCCCTGCTGAACCCCGCGTTCGGCAACACCTGCGTGAACGCCTGAACGTCAACAACGCCGTCCGAAACGGCGGCATCCGAGTGAAGTCACGCAACCCGAGCGGGTCGCGGGGCGTTGATCCGGGTGCTCCAGCACCGGGCAATCCTGCAAAAAAGGGACGACAATGATCAAGAAGATGATGGCCACGGCAGCGGTTGCAGCCTCGGCTGTGGGCATGGGTGCCGCCATGGCGCCGCAGGCGATGGCCATCGGGAACGACGCCGGCATCACCACCGTGAACGGCAACGGCGCGTCGCAGATCTACGGCAACCAGGCCACCTACGGCAACATGAGCCCGCAGATGGCGCTGATCCAGGGCTCCTTCAACAAGCCCTGCATCGCCCTGCCCGCCAAGGCCAACGTGCAGTCCCTGTTCGCCCTGCTCAACGTCGGCGTCCAGGACATCCCGGTCCTGTCCAACCCGCAGAACCAGCAGTGCACCGAGAACTCCACCCAGGCCAAGGGCGACGAGGCCCTCTCGCACATCCTGGACAACATCCCGATCCTCTCCGGCAACGTCTCCGCCGGCAGCTGATCCGAGGCCCGCGCCAGCGAGGCCGCCGCACCTCCGGGTCGCGGCGGCCTCGCCGCATGTAGGGCCCGGCCGTGGCCCTGGGAATTGCGATGAAAATCCGCCGGCCACCCCGAATTGACGCAGGGCATTGGGGTGAATTACCGGCCGGCCGCCGAAAATGCGCGGTTTCTTTTCTCCGAGCCGCTCGTTGTTATTTCTGCAGTGGATACGCCTCTGCGGGAAGGATTGAAATCAAATGAAGTACAAGAAGGCAGTGGTGCTGGCCGCCGGCGTTCTGATGGCCGCCGGTGCCGCCTCCCCCGCCATGGCCGACGCCGACGCCGCGGGCAAGGCCGTGGGCTCCCCGGGTGTCCTCTCGGGCAACGTGGTGCAGGTCCCGATCAACATCCCGATCAACGTCTGTGGCAACACCGTGAACGTGATCGCGCTGCTGAACCCCGCGTTCGGCAACACCTGCATCAACCGCTGACGAAGCGCTTGAGCCCGCAAGGGCACGCCCCCTCGGGGTGGCCTCGGAGTGCACGGCGGTGCACTCCGGGGCCGCCTTCGATTCAGCACCGGCTTCCGTGCCGGTAGACAGGGAAGGACCCATGCGACAGGTACTGAGCCGACAGGTACTGGGCAAGGGGATGCTCACGGCGGCGGCCGCGTCGAGTCTGCTGTCGATCGCGACCGGCGCGGCCTACGCACACCCCGGAGCGACGGCCGAGGCCTCGCATTCGCCGGGCGTGCTGGCAGGCAACAGCGTCTCGGTACCGGTCACCTTCGCCCCGAACGTGTGCGGCAACAGTGTGGACGGCGGTGCCGCGCTGAACCCCGCGATGGGGAACACGTGCGCCACGTCGACCGGTTCGCACACCGACGACGGCCACGACTACGGGCGCTACCTCAGCCCCGAGAACGCCGAGGCCTTCGAGCGCTACCTGGAGGAGCGCGAGGGGCGCCACTCGGTGCCGGAGCAGCGCCGGGAGGAACCGCGCCACCAGGGCGGCTACGGCGGCCCCGGCGAGGAGCGGCACCACGAGCAGCCGCGGGAACAGCCGTGGGAGCAGCCCCGGGAGGAGCCGCGGCACCAGGGCGGCGGCGACCACCAGGACGGCTACGGCGGTCCCGGCGGGGAGCAGGGCGAGGAGGAGTGCGACGACCACCCCGAGTCCACCCCGCCCCCGCCGGCCCACCACGCGCCCCCCGCGCCGGAACGGCCGCACCCGAAGCCGGAGCCCGTCGCGGAGCGCCCGGCCCCGCTGCCCGCCCCGGTCTGGGAGGCGCCCGCGCCGCCGGAGCAGCAGCCCGCCCCCGCGCCGGTCGAGGAGGCACCCCAGCCGCTCCCCGCACCGGTCGAGGAGGCACCCGTACCGCTTCCGGCCCCGGTGCCCGTCCCGGCCCCGGTCGAGGAGGCGCCCGTAACGCTGCCGGCCCCGTCGCCCGCGCCGGCTCCGGAGGCTCCCGCCCCCGTCGTGGACGATGCCCCCGCGCCCCGGCCGCCGCACGGCAGCCAGCCCGTGGAGCACCCGGCCCCGGCCCCCGCGCCGGCCGACCAGCCCCCGGCCGCCCCCGCCGGTGACGTCCCCGTCCACCTGCCCCCGGCGCCCGTCCCCGCTCCGGCGCCCGCACCTGCTCCCGCGCCCGTCCCGGCGCAGCAGCAGGCCCCCGCTCCGGCGCACGTGAGCGCGCCCGTGCTCGCGCAGACCGGCGCGGGTCAGCCCGCGGCCGCGGCGGCCCTCGCCTCGGCCCTGATCCTGGGCGGCGCGATTCTGTACCGGCGGTCGCGTATCGCCTGACCGGCATGACCGGTAATCAGAAGAAATATCGGCCGGAGAATCCCTTGTCGGATTCTCCGGCCGCTGTCATGCCCGTTCCTCGCCGCGCTCGACCGCGTTTCCGTAGCGGCGGGGAATCGTTAGCCAAGGCGAAAGCGGCGCGACGGTCGCCGCTGACGCCTCTGCTCTCGAAAAGAATGAGGATTTCGATAATGAAGCTCACGAAGGTCGCCGCTGTCGTCGCCGGATCCGTCGCCGCCCTCGGCGCCGCGGCCCCCGCCTTCGCGGCCGAGGCCCCGGCGATGCCCCCCATGAGCCTGACGAGCGGGGTGATGGAGACGGTGGACGCCATCAACCCCGTCACCGAGTCCCTCCCGCAGACCGTGGGCAACGGCCTGGCCGAGCAGGGCGAAGGCGTCCACAAGGTCGTGGGCACCGTCCAGAAGGTCAACAAGGTCCGCAACGACGTCCCCGGCCAGGTGCTCGGCCTCGCGAACGGCGCCACCCAGGCCTCCCCGATGCTCGGCGGCGTGAAGCTCAACGGCGGTGCCGACAACGGCTGAGCCGGTTCCCCCCGAAGGGGGCACCGATACGACTGTGGGCGCCACCGGCGAGGCCGGGGCGCCCACAGTCGGGTGTGCGACTACGTCAGTCGTTGACGCAGAAGTTGCCGAACGCCGGGTTCAGCAGGCCGATGATGGTGACGGCGTTGCCGCACACGTTGACCGGGATGTGGACCGGAACCTGGACCAGGTTGCCGGAGAGGACACCGGGGGAACCCACGGCCGCGCCCTCGGCCGTCGAGTCGGCGACGGCGGAGCCGGCGGCACCGGCCGCAGCGAGACCGGCGGTGGCCAGGACCAGGGCGGCCTTCTTGGCAGAGTTCATGGGAAGTGCACCTTCTGTTCGATGTTCTGCCCCGATTCGGGGCTCACATCGAGCGAAACGGTCCAGTCTCCCCGGCGACACGGGTTGGTCCGCGATCAGACCTGTTCAGCTCAATCGTCGTAACCGCGGTACCACCCAACACCGTTACGAGGGGCTGTCTTGTGCGGCCGAGACGCCGGGGAGCTCCAACTCCGGGATCTCGAAGTCCGGGATCTCGGGGATCTCCGGCACCAGCTCCACCGGTGCCGCCGGATCGGGGAGCGTGGGCGGTACCAGTGGCGGGATCTCCACGCCGGGGATCTGCGGGAGGGTCACGCCCGGGATCTCCGGCAGCTTGATCTCGGGGATTTCGGGGATTTTGATCTCCGGGATGTTGATGGGCGGCAGGCTGATGCCCGGCGGCAGCAGCGCCTTGATCTGGTCGAGGATGCTCTTGATGAGGTCGTCGACGGGGCCGGCGGCCGCGGCCGCCTTGACGGGCATCGCACGGGCGCCGAGGTCGAGGGCGCTCGCGGGGGCCGCCGCGCCGGTCAGTATGACGACGGCGAGGGCCGAGGGGACAAGGAGGCGGGCGCGGGACGGCTTCGTGCGGTGCATGGGGGTTCCTTCGCGTGGGGACACACGGGCGGACCCGATCGGTCCGCTCCTTACTCACCGTGCGAACACCTCGCACGGAGCGCAACCGGATCTTGAGCGGCTGCGGGCTTCGTACGGGCTTCGCGCAGGCGTCCGGAGGCCGCTCACCCGGGCCGGGGAAAACCTCGTGCCCCGCAGGCCGTTTGAGTGAAGCAGCGGAACCAACCCCCCGACCGGGCAGTTGACCAGGGCGCTCCATTGGCGGGCACTCGTGCGACAAAAGGATCAAGATGTTCAAGAAGTTCATGACCGCCGCCGCGGTCTCCGCCGTTGCTGTCGGTGTGGGCGCTGCCGCCGCGGCCCCTGCCATGGCCATCGGGAACGACGGCGGCGTCACCACCGTGAACGGCAACGGTTCCCAGCAGATCTACGGCAACCAGAAGACCCACGGTGACCAGAGCCCGCAGCTCGGCCTGGTCCAGGGCACCCTGAACAAGCCCTGCATCGGTCTGCCCGCCAAGGTCAACGTCCAGTCCATTCTCGCCCTGCTCAACATCGGCGTCCAGGACATCAACGTCGCGTCCAACCCGCAGAACCAGCAGTGCACCGAGAACTCGACCCAGGCCAAGGGCGACGAGACGCTCTCGCACATCCTCAGCAACATCCCGATCCTGTCGGGCAACGCCTCCGTCGGCAGCTGACGCTTCGCTCCCGCGCGGGGAGCGAAGTGACGAGGGCCCCGGCAGCGTCCAGCTGCCGGGGCCCTCGCACGCTCCGCGTCCTCATCCCGTCCAGAAGTCCCACCACCGGGTCAGGACCAGCATGGCGATCACCCCGATGTGCAGGGCGGGCGGGGCCCAGCCGAACTCGGTGAAGAACTCCCGCACCGGGCCGGGGGCGGGGAGGGCACCCGTACGGACGTTGTGCGCGGTGACCGCCCAGAACATCAGCAGGGTGGCCACCCAGGCCAGGCAGCACCACAGGCAGAGCGCGTTGATCTCGTAGAGCGACTGGACCATCAGCCAGCTGCAGAATCCGATGCCGAAGAGCGTTCCGGCGTTCAGACCCAGCCAGAACCAGCCGCGGTAGCGGGCGCCGGCCAGCAGGCCCGCGCCGACGCACACCACGACGGCGTACCCGACCAGCCCCAGCATGGGGTTGGGGAAGCCGAAGGCCGCCGCCTGCTCGCTCTGCATCACGCTGCCGCAGGAGACGACCGGGTTGAGACTGCAGGCGGGCTTGAAGTCCGGGTCCTCCAGCAGGAGGAACTTGTCCAGGGTGATCACCCAGGAGGCCAGCAGCCCGGCCGCCCCGGTGAGGGCCAGCAGCCAGGCCAACCCCCGCGGCGCCGCTTCCCGTTCGTCCTCGTGTCGACTGCGGGGCCGCCCCTGCTGGCGCGGGAGGCCCGCTGTATTCGTTGCCATGCGGGCCATAGTCCCGCGCTCCCCCACAGAGCGGGCCGAACCATGCCCATCCCTATGCAAGTTGACCTGAAGGGGTGGCGGGAACCCCTGATGCTTCCCGGACGTTTTACCGAACCCCGGACGTGATGTCAGAGCCAGGGGCTACGTTGAGCTTCCGCGAAGTAACAAGCTGCGACGGCCTGGAGACCCACCTTGAGCGATCCGTACGAGACAACCGAGGCGCACCTCGACCGACTCCTGGGCCGCGCCCTGAACTCCTTCGACCTGCCCGACAGGTTGGTCGAGCGCCTCGGCACGGCGCTCGCCCACAGCTCTTCGCTCTACACCACCCACCAGAGCCCGGCGACGGGGGTCTGGCGGGAGACCCACCAGCACACCTACCTGCTGGCCGACGGCGGTTCGGTGTCGCTGTGGGAGCTGGCGTACCGGCAGGAGGGCGACCGGACGGCCCGTCACGAGATCTTCGCGAGCAAGGCGGAGGCCTGCCTGGCCGTGTCGCGGCTGTTCGGGGAGGTCCCGGCCGAGGCCGCCCTGGATCCGACGCTGCTGCCCTGCGACGACGAGGAGGACCACGACATGGCGGTGCTGAGCCTGCTGTTCGCGGCCTCGGCTCCGGCGCAGCGCCACCGGGAGTACGCGGTGGAGGAGTCCGCGGACCACGCCCGTCGGGTGCTGCGGCGCGCGGAGAACGCGGACCGGCCCGGCGAGCCGGTGGCGGCGCTGCTGCGGTCGGCGTACGCCCACCAGATCACTCAGGCGTTCGGGCCCCGGCAGTGCCTGTCGGACGGCCGGGACGCCGGTTTCAGCCTGTACGAGCACGCCTTCGTCCTGCTGGACGGGAGCGAGGTCAGCCTGTGGGAGGTCGAGCACACGGCGACGCCGGACGGGCGGCACATGTGCGAGGTGTACGAGAGCGAGGGAGCCGCGCGCGAGGCCATGGAGCTCCGCGCCCGGGTCCGCTGACCCGTCAGGCCGCGGCCGGGGCCGTGACGGACAGCGGGAGGTCCAGGGGCAGGTCCTGGGTGATGCGGACCTCGTCGGGGCGCAGGTCCGCGGGGGTCGGCATGGCGCTGCCGGGGAGCTGGACGGCGGCCGCGCCGTGGGCCAGGGCCGAGGCGAGGGCCTCGGGGCCGGTGCCTCCGGCGATGAGGAAGCCGGCCAGGGTCGCGTCGCCCGCCCCGACGTTGCTGCGGACCCGGTCCGGGGGGACCGGCGCCGTGCCGTAGTAGGTGCCCTCCGCGGAGACGAGGAGCTGGCCGTCCGCGCCGAGCGAGGCCAGTACGGCGCCCGCGCCCAGCGAGCGCAGCTCTTCGGCCGCCTTGACGACGTCGCCGAGGGTGGCCAGCGGCCGGCCGACCGCTTCGGCGAGCTCCTGTGCGTTCGGCTTGATGACGTCGGGGCGTGCGGACAGGGCCGCCGGCAGGGCCGGGCCCGAGGTGTCGAGGGCGATGCGGGCGCCCGCCGCGTGGGCGCGGGCCACGAGGTCGGCGTACCAGGCGGGGGCGAGGCCGCGCGGGAGGCTGCCGCAGCAGGCGATCCAGGCGGCATCGCCGGAGCAGGTGCGGACGGTGTCCAGGAGGAGGGCGGATTCCCCGGGCGTGAGCTCCGGGCCGGGTGCGTTGATCTTGGTGAGGGTGCCGTCCGGTTCGGCGACCGAGATGTTCGAGCGGGTCTGCCCGGCGATCGACACGGCCGTGACGTCCACGCCCTGCGCTCCGAGGAGTTCGGCGAGGAGGGTGCCGGGGGCTCCGCCGAGCGGGAGGACCGCCGTCGTACGCACTCCCGCGGCGGCCACCGCGCGGGAGACGTTGACTCCCTTGCCCCCGGGGTCGACCCGGTCGACGGTGGCGCGCAGTACGTCGCCGCGCTCCAGCGAGGGGACCTCGTAGGTCCGGTCGAGGGAGGGGTTGGGGGTGACGGTGAGGATCATACGAGCACAACTTCCGTACCGGTGGCTTCGATCGCCGCCTGGTGGGCGGGGGCGAGCCCCGCGTCGGTGATGAGGAGGTCCACGTCCGCGAAGGAGCCGAAGCGGGCGAAGTGCTCCTGTCCGGCCTTGGCGGAGTCGGCGAGGAGGACGACGCGGCGGGCGGCGGCCACCGCGGCGCGCTTGACGGCCGCCTCGGCGAGGTCGGGGGTGGTGAGGCCGCCTTCGGCCGTGAACCCGTTGGTCGCGAGGAAGAGGACGTCGGCCCGGATCTCGGCGTAGGCGCGCAGGGCCCAGGCGTCGACGGCGGCGCGGGTGCGGTGGCGGACGCGGCCCCCGACGAGGTGGAGGTCGATGCCGGTGTGGTCGGCGAGGCGGGCGGCGACGGGCAGCGCGTGGGTGACGACGGTGAGGGCGATGTCGACGGGGATCGCGGCCGCGAGGCGGGCGACCGTACTGCCGGCGTCGAGGACGACGCTGCCGCCGTCGGGGAGCTCGGCCAGCGCCGCGGCGGCGATGCGGTCCTTCTCGTCGGCGGCGGTGGCCTCGCGCTCGGTGAGGTCCGGCTCGAAGGCGAGGCGGCCGGCCGGTATGGCCCCGCCGTGGACCCGGCGGACCAGGCCGGCGCGGTCGAGGGCCTTGAGGTCGCGGCGTACGGTCTCGGCCGTGACCTGGAAGCGGTCGGCGAGCGAGAGCACGTCGACCCGGCCCGCCTCACGGGCGAGGCGGAGGATCTCCTGCTGGCGCTCCGGCGCGTACATGTGGTTCCACGTCCGTTCGATGCCCGACTCTGTGGCTTTCCCCTACCGTACGCCCCCAAGGGAGCAAAACAAAGGGAAACGGACATACCCGCCAACAAAAGCGGGCATGTCCGTGGAGTGGGGGCGAAGAACCTCAGGCCACCGGGACCTTCTCCGCGGCGGGGCCGGCGTGCTCGGATCCGCCCTCGCGCTGCTCCATCGGGAGGGACTTGCGCGGCAGCATGAACATCACAGCGAAGATCACGACCATGACGGCCACCACCCACCACAGCGCGCCCCGGAAGGCTTCGACGTAGGGCGGCCCGAGGACCATGTCGTCGTCGATCAGCCCGAAGAAGACGACGGAGGTCAGGCCGAGGCCCAGCGCGTTGCCCATCTGACCCGTGGTGTTGATCAGGCCGGAGGCCGATCCGGCGTGCTCGCGCGGCACCTCGGACAGCACGGTGTCGGTGAGCGGGGCGACGATCAGGCCCATGCCGATGCCCATGACGACCAGCGGCGCGGCCATCTGCCAGGAGGCGATCTCCATGCCGTAGCGCTGCGACTCCCAGATGTAGAGGAGCAGGCCCGCGGCCATGGTCAGCGCGCCCGCCTGGAGCACCTTGCGGCCGAAGCGCGGGACGAGCTTCTGGACGGACATGCCCGCGGCGGCCGAGACGGCGAGGGAGAAGGGGATGCCGGTGACTCCGGCGCGCAGGGCGCTCCAGCCGAGGCCCATCTGCATGTACAGCGTCCAGACCAGGAAGAAGATGCCGGTCGCGAGGCCGAAGGTCAGCTGGACGGCGATACCGCCGGCGAAGCTCTTGACCTTGAAGAGGGAGAGCTCGACGAGCGGCGAGCCGTCCTTCTTGATCTTGTACTGCTCGTACGCGATGAAGCCGGCGAAGACGAACGGCACGAGCCCCATCGACACGAAGCCCCAGACCGGCCAGTCGTTCTCGCGGCCGTGGGTGAGCGGGAAGATCAGCATGACCAGGCCGAGGGTGGCGAGCACGACGCCGACGAGGTCGAGGCGCAGGGCCTGGGGGGCCTTGGACTCGGTGATGAACTTGCGGCCCAGCAGCACGCCGGCGATGCCGACGGGCAGGTTGATCAGGAAGATCGGGCGCCATTCGAGGCCGAAGAGGTTCCACTCGGTGAGCAGCGCGCCGAGCATCGGGCCCGAGACGGCGCCGAGGCCGACGATCGCGCCGAACATGCCGAAGACCTTGCCGCGCTCGTGCGGCGGGAAGGTGACGTGGATGATCGCCAGCACCTGCGGGACCATCATGGCCGCCATGCCGCCCTGGAGGATGCGGGAGGCGACGAGCATGGAGGGGTTGGCCGCGATGCCGCAGAGCAGCGAGGCGGCGGTGAAGCCCGCGATGCCGATGAGGAAGAGCCGCTTGCGGCCGTAGATGTCACCGAGACGGCCGCCGGTGATGAGGCCGGCGGCGAAGGCGAGGGCGTAGCCGGCGGTGATCCACTGGATGGCGCTGGTGGAGGCACCGAAGTTCTGGCGCATGCTGGGTATCGCTATGTTGACGATCGTGACGTCGACCAGGTCCATGAAGGCCGCGGTCATCACGATGGCGAGCGCCAGCCAGCGGCGGCGGTCGGCCGGCGTCGCCGGCTCTTGCGGGCTGGATGCGTCTGCGTCTGTCCGCTCTTCTTCTCGTACGGGCCCGTTCTCTCTTTCGGGCGATGTCTTGGACGTCTCGGTGCTCATGGAGAGAAACCTAGACGGGAAGTAGGTCAACAGGTGTCCTATTTCGCTGGCAACCTGGGTCACATGACCGACACCCCGGCACGGCTCCTCTCCCTGCTGTCCCTCCTCCAGACCCCGCGCGAATGGCCGGGGAGCGAGCTGGCGGAACGGCTGCGGGTGAGCTCGCGGACCATCCGGCGGGACATCGAGCGGCTGCGGGACCTCGGGTACCCGGTGGAGTCCACGCTGGGCGCGGAGGGCGGGTACCGGCTGGTGGCGGGGGCGGCGATGCCGCCTCTGCTGCTGGACGACGAGGAGGCGGTGGCGATCGCGGTGGGGCTGCGGGCGGGAGCCGGGCACGCGATCGAGGGGGTCGAGGAGGCCTCCGTACGCGCCCTGGCCAAGCTGGAGCAGGTGCTTCCGTCGCGGCTGCGGCACCGGGTGAGCGCGCTGCAGTCGGCCACGAGCGCGCTGACGCGCGGGGACGGGGCGAGCGTGGATCCGCGGACGCTGACGACGATGGCGTCGGCGGTGGCGGGGCCGGAGCGGCTGCGGTTCGCGTACCGGGCGCGGGACGGGGTGGCGTCGCGGCGGCTGGTGGAGCCGTACCGGCTGGTGAGCACGGGGAGCCGGTGGTACCTGGTGGCCTACGACCTGGAGCGGGAGGACTGGCGGACCTTCCGGGTGGACCGGGTGGGCGAGGCGTTCGCGACGGGAGCGCGGTTCGCTCCGCGGGAGCTGCCGATGGATCCGGTGGCCTTCGTCCGGAGGGGGCTGCTGGGCGGGGAGACGACGTACACGGTGGAGGTGGGCTTCGCCGTCGCCTCGGCCGAGGCGCTGCCGGAGTGGATGCGGGATGCGGCGTTGCCGGGGCCGGGGCCGGACGGCAAGGGCACCCTGGTCCGCTTCGAGACCGGGGACGCCCCTGAGTGGCTGGCGGCCCGCCTCGCCCTGTCGGGCCTCCCCTTCACGGTCCACGCCCCGCCGGCCCTCGCCGCGGCGGCCCGCGAAATGGGCGCCCGCCTGGCGGCAGCCTGACGCCTCCGGCGAGGTTTGTGGGTGCGGCTCAAAGATCCGGGGCTCCGCCCCGTACCCCGCTCCTCAAACGCCGGAGGGGCTGGATTTGGCTGATGCGGCCCGCCAGGTGCGGCTGGATTGCCCGCAGGGCAATTTCAGCCCCGCCGGCGTTTGAGGCGCCGCCGGAGGCAAATCAAGCCTCGCCGGCGTTTGAGGCGTGGGGGTCCCCCCGGACGGAGTCTGGGGGAGGGTCTGGGGCGGAGGCCCAGCAGCGGGCCCGCGCCTCGGGCAGGGGGGAGCCCCGGCGCCTGGGGGGGGATAGGCACCGGGGCTCGTTTGGGGGGTGGGGCCGAGGCCCGCGGGATGGCTGCCGGCCGCGCTAGGCCACCGCGTCGAAGCCCGTGTCCCGGGCCATCCGCTTCAGTTCCAGAAGCGCGTGCTTCTCGATCTGGCGGATCCGCTCGCGGGTCAGGCCGTGCTGCTTGCCGACCTCCGTCAGGGTCCGCTCGCGGCCGTCGTCGATGCCGTACCGCATCTTGATGATCGACGCGGTGCGCTGGTCGAGCTTCCCGAGCAGGTCCTCCAGCTCCTCGCTGCGCAGCAGCGACAGCACGGACTGCTCCGGGGAGATCGCCGAGGTGTCCTCCAGGAGGTCGCCGAACTGCGTGTCGCCGTCGTCGTCCACCGACATGTTGAGGCTGACCGGGTCGCGCGCCCAGTCCAGTACGTCGCCCACCCGCTTCTCCGTGGTGTCCAGCTCGGCGGCGATCTCGGCGTGCTCCGGGTCGCGGCCGTTCTCGCGGTTGAACTCGCGCTGGACGCGGCGGATCCGGCCGAGCTCCTCGACCAGGTGGACGGGGAGGCGGATGGTGCGGGACTGGTCCGCGATGGAGCGGGTGATCGCCTGGCGGATCCACCACGTCGCGTACGTGGAGAACTTGAAGCCCTTGGCGTAGTCGAACTTCTCGACCGCGCGGACCAGGCCGGCGTTGCCCTCCTGGATCAGGTCGAGGAGCGGCAGGCCGCTGCGCGGGTAGCGGCGGGCGACGGCCACCACGAGGCGGAGGTTGGAGCGGATGAAGACTTCCTTGGCGCGCTCGCCTTCGGCGGCCAGCGCCTCCAGCTCCTCGCGGGAGGGTGTCTTACCGGATCGCTCGATCACTCCGTCGAGGATCTGCTGGGCGTAGACGCCCGCCTCGATGATCTGGGAGAGCTCCACTTCCTTTGCGGCGTCGAGCAGCGGGGTGCGCGCGATCTCGTCCAGGTACATGCCGACCAGGTCGCGGTCTGCGATCTCCCCGCCCACAGCGCGAGCGCTGCTCGTGGACTGACGACGGGCGACGGCGCGGGTTGCCATGCGTGCTCCCTTGCGATGAGTTCGGTCGCGGTGCGGCTGCCGGACGCCACCGATGGTGCGGTGGGGCGCCCCCGGACACTCTCCCGAGTGCCCGCATCCGAAGGAAACAACGACTGGAATCGGGACAGAATTCCCACGTCGCTCCCTCTTTTTCGAGATCTTGCAGTATCCTGCCCCGCCGCGAGAGCGGGCACGATGCCGCCGGGGCCCGAAGAGGTGCAGGTCAGGCCCGGAACGGAGGCCGATCCGCCGGTCCTCACCGACGCGCACCACCGCTACGCCCGTGAGACCGCCGTCACGTTCGACACGGCCGTGTTCACTCCGGAACGGCGCCGCCCGTGGCTGCACTCCTACCCCGAAGACGGCCCTCACCGCGTTCTGGTTGCCTGGACCGCCCAGCGAATCGCTGGATACGCGACAAGCCGCCGATTCCGCCCGAAACCGCCACCGCTCGCGCCCGGTCCCCACTCGTCCGAGCGAAATACGGGCATATGCCTTCGGCATGCTCTGGCACGGCCTAGCGTGCCTGGCGTGACCATACGCATCCCGCCAACGGGCCCCGACCTCGACCTCGACCAGGCCGTCTGGCGGGCCTGGCAGTCGATCGACCCTCCTGAGACCTTCCGCGTCGAGATCGTCGAGGGGTGCATCGAAATGTGGCGCGTGGGGTGTCCGTTCACACACGCCCTCACCGCGAACCGGCTGTGCCACCGGCTGGCATCGCACCTGAGGGACGGACCCTACGCACCTCGCATGGCGATGCACGTGGTCGGCGGCTACGAGGCCTGGGCTCCGGATGTTTTCGTCGCGCCGGACGACCTGACGGGGCACGCGGCGCGGGGAGGGCTTGGGATCGATGCGTCGACCGTGCCCTTGATCGCCGAAGTCGTGGCACCGGACCCTCGGGGCATCACCCGCGACCGCGTCCGCAAGCGGCGCGCGTACGCGCGTGCCGGGATCCCCGTGTACGTGCTCATCGACGACTACGACGGGCACGGCACCGTCAGCGTGCTGACCGGCCCCGTGCCCGGTGAGGCGCGGTACGCCTCCGAGGTGCGGATGCCCTACGGAACCGAGGTGATCGTCCCCGAAGGGCCCGCCAAGGGGTTCGTGATCGGCGAGGCGATCACGGGGGCGCTGCGGACCACGCCCTAGCCGAACTGGAGGGAGCGCTTCGAGAGGCCCATCCAGAAGCCGTCCACCGTGTCGCGGCGGGCCGTGAGGTCGCCGGCGGCTTCGGCCGCGCCGAGGGTGACGAAGAGCGGGGCGAAGTGTTCCGTGCGGGGGTGGGCCAGGCGGCCGGACGGGGATTTGGCCTCGAAGTCGAGCAGGGAGTCCAGGTCGCCGGCGGCCAGGGCCTCGTGGCCCCACGCGTCGAACTCCGCCGACCAGGCGGGCACGCCCGGGTGCCGCAGTGCGGCGAGGTTGTGGGTGAAGAAGCCGCTCCCGACGATCAGGATCCCCTCGTCGCGCAGGGGCGCCAGCTTGCGGCCGATGTCCATCAGGCGGCGCGGGTCCAGGGTCGGGAGGGAGATCTGGAGGACCGGTATGTCGGCCTCCGGGAACATCTCGACGAGGGGCACGTACGCACCGTGGTCGAGGCCGCGGTCCGGTATGTCCTGGACGGGGGTGCCGGGGGCCTGGAGGAGGCCGCGGACCGAGGCGGCGAGCCGCGGGGCGCCCGGGGCCTCGTAGCGGACCCGGTAGTAGTGCTCGGGGAAGCCCCAGAAGTCGTAGACGAGCGGGGTCGGCCGGGTGGCGCCGAGGGCGAGCGGGGCCTCCTCCCAGTGCGCGGAGACCATCAGGATCGCCGTCGGGCGCGGGAGCGTCGCGGACCAGGCGGCCAGTTCGCCCGGCCAGACCGGGTCGTCCGCGAGCGGCGGGGCTCCGTGGCTGAGGTAGAGGGCCGGCATGCGGGTCCCCTGCGGGAGCGCGCCCGGGGCATCCGTGGCGGTCGTCGCGCTCGGTGCGGTCGGGGGTACGGGGGTCATGGCGCTCCTCCTCGTCGGTGCGGGGCCGCACGAAAAGACTAACCCCGCTTGGTTCAAATTTGAACCAAGCGGGGTCTTCAGTCATTCCCGGTCATTCCCGCGCGGGCGCCCTGTCAGTGGGCGATCACCGGGACCTGGATCTCGGCGTCCTTGGCGACACCGGAGCCCGAGCCCGAACCGGAGGCCACCGGGCCGCTCGCGCCCGGACGGCCGGTGTTGATCAGGGTCAGCGCGATGGTCGAGCTCGCGACCAGGATCCCGACCGCCCACCAGATGGCGGAGGAGTAACCCTCGACCATGGCCTGCGCCTGGATCAGCTTGGCCGCCGCGCCGCCGCCGGCGGCCTCGGCCGCGTGGTCGGTCAGGTACGCGGTGGTCGCCGAGGCGGCGATGGTGTTCAGCAGCGCGGTGCCGATGGCGCCGCCGACCTGCTGCGAGGTGTTGACCATGGCGGAGGCGACACCGGCGTCGGCCGGGTTCACCCCGTGCGTGGCCAGGGACATGGCCGGCATGAACGCCGTACCCATGCCGAGGCCCAGCAGCAGCTGCGCCGGCAGGATCAGCGCCGGGTACGAGGACCCGACCTCGAGCTGGGTCAGCATCAGCATGCCGGTGGCGGCGAGCAGGAAGCCCGGGCCCATCAGCAGGCGCGGCGGGACGCGGGTCATCAGGCGGGCGCCGATCTGGGTGGAGCCCGTGATCATGCCCGCGATCATCGGCAGGAAGGCGAAGCCGGTCTTGACGGGCGAGAAGCCCTTCACGACCTGGAGGTAGTAGGTGAGGAAGAGGAACAGGCCGAACATCGCGATGACGGCCAGGCCCAGCGAGAGGTAGACACCGCCGCGGTTGCGCTCCAGCAGGACGCGCAGGGGCAGCAGCGGGGACTTGACCAGGGACTCGGTGAGCACGAAGCCCAGCAGCAGGACCGCGGCGGCGACGAACATCGCGATGGTCACGCCGTCCGACCAGCCGGCCGACTCGGCGCGCGTGAACCCGTACACCAGCGAGACGAGACCGAGCGTGGACAGGACCACGCCGGGGATGTCGAGCGGCGCGCGGTTGCGGGAGCCTGCGGGCTCGCGGATGACCATCCAGGCACCCACGGCCGCGATGATCGCGAAGGGGATGTTGACGAAGAAGGTCCAGCGCCAGTTGAGGTACTCGGTGAGGAAGCCGCCGAGGATCAGGCCGACGGCGCCGCCGCCGCCCGCGATCGCACCGTAGATGCCGAAGGCCTTGGCGCGCTCCTTGGCGTCGGTGAACATCACGGCGAGCAGGGAGAGGGCCGCCGGGGCGAGCAGCGCGCCGAAGGCACCCTGCAGGGCGCGGGCGCCCAGCATCATGGCCTCGCCGTTCGCGGCGCCGCCGAGCGCGGAGGCCAGGGCGAAGCCGATGAGACCGACGATGAAGGCGTTCTTGCGGCCCCACTTGTCGGCGATGCGGCCGCCGAAGAGGAGCAGTCCGCCGAAGGCCAGCGCGTACGCGGTGATGACCCACTGGCGGTTGCCGTCGGAGATGCCGAGGTCGGTCTGGGCGGAGGGGAGGGCGATGTTCACGATGGTCGCGTCGAGGACGACCATCAGCTGCGCCAGGGCTATGAAGACGAGTGCCTTCCAGCGGCTGGGATCGGCAGCCAGCGGGGGTGTCGCGGCTGTTTTCGGCATGGGGGTACCCACTTCACTGTGCGGAATGACTGAAAAAGGCTATTTCAGGAAGCTCGTGCGTGTCACATGGTTTTCTGCCTCAGGTCGTCCAACGTGGCGGCCGTGCCGGGCAGTTCGGAGCGGGCCGGAGCCCGCAGCCCGTCGAGGAACAGCTGGAGATGGCGGTGGGCGAAGCGGTCCGCGTCGAAGCAGCCGGTACCGGGGAGGGGGCGGCTGAGCTGGGACAGCGCGATCGTCAGGTCGCCGGCGCCGATGTCCGTACGGACCAGCCCGGCGTCCTGGCCGGCGGCCAGCAGGGTCTCGACGGCCACCCCCAACGCCTCGCTCGCCGCCAGGAGTTCGGGGTGTTCGCGGTCGAAGTCGTCGGTGAGCATGGGGCACAGGGCGCCGATCCGCTCGTCGGCGGCGGTGTGCGTGAAGCGGCACAGCGCGGCGAAGGCGTCCGGCTCCTCGGCGAGGGCCGCCTCGGCGGAGGCCGTGACCCGGCCCATGACGAAGAGGGCGACCTCGTGGACGAGGGTGCGGCGGTCGGGGAAGTGCCGGTAGAGGGTGGCGTTGCCGATGCCCGCGCGGCGGGCGATCTCGTCGAAGGGGGCCCCGGAGCCGAACTCGACGAGGATCTCGCGGGCGGCGGTCAGGATCCGCTCGCGGTTGCGGACGGCGTCGGCGCGCGGGCGCGGGACCGCCTTGCAGTCGGCGGACTGCGCCGGGGGCGCCGCCTGCGCCCCGCTCGCCGGAGCCGCGTTCGCGACCGGAGCCGCACTCGCCTCCGGAGCTGCGTTCGCCGCCGAAGCCGCGCTGGCCGCCGGAGCCGCGTTCGCGGTCTGCGCCAGGTCCACGGCCGCGCCCGGGACGGGCAGGGCCGTCGGTGCGGCGGTGGTGGGGCGCTTCATTCCGGGGCCTCCCTGGCGCGCTGACACGCCGGCGCGCTGGTCGATGCGTACGGCCCGCCCCAAACGGGGAGCCGGTCCCCACTTCGTGGGACTCACGTACAAACGGGGATCGGGTCCCCGGTTATTTCACTCGCCCGTGTGACCTGAGTCACACGGAGAGCTGCGCCGGTCATCGTTTGGCCTCTCCCGACGCGCGGGCGCGCCGCCGCCGTCGGAGGGTGATCGAACAGAGCGCAGACCGGGCAGGGCCGGCTGCCGCGGACCCGAAGGCGATCTCCATGCCGCAGACCCGCCACCGGATACGCAGATCACGCCGCACCAGCGCGTACATCGGCCTGACCGCGCTGGCCCTCGGCGTCACGGCGACGGCGAGCACGGGGATATCCGGCCGCCCCCACTCCGCGGCCGGGCCCGTGGCCACGACCGCCGAATCCGTTCTCGCACCGTGCCGGATCGCCGGCACGATGGGCGTGCAGATGTCCGAGGGCCTGCCGACCCCGCCCGGGTACTCCCGCTCGACCGGCGAGGTCCGGGCGCTGAACCTGATGATCGACTTCCCCGACGCCAAGGGCGAGGGCACGGCGCTCGACCGGCTGGCGGAGTTCTTCCCCAAGACCTCCGAGTGGTTCCGCACCAGTTCCTACGGCCGGCTCAGCTACCGGGCCGAGGCGCCGATAAGGACCTGGCTGCGCATGCCGATGCCGTTCGCGGCGTACGGGATCGAGCGCGGGTCCGCGTACGAGCCGGGCTACCGGCAGCTCGTCGAGCACATCGCGAAGGCCGCCGATTCCGAGGTGGACTTCAGCCGGTACGACCTGATCAACATCCTGGTGACCCCGAACGCCGGGCCGTCCGCCCTGGACACGGTCCTGTCGGTGACCTTCTCGGGCAACGGCGAGGCGCCGGTGGCCGACGGGGTGCCGCTCGCCAACACGTCCTTCGTCTACAGCCGGCAGGACGACGGCTCGGGCACCTACCGGGAGACCGGCTACCGGGTGCTGCCCCACGAGAACGGGCACGTCTTCGGCCTGCCGGACCTGTACACCGCCGACGGCGGGGGCACGGTCGGGCACTGGGACATCATGAGCGAGGACTGGGGCGCCAACAACGACCTGCTGGGCTGGCACAAGTGGAAGCTGGGCTGGCTGGACGTCGCGCAGATCAGCTGTGCGTCGAAGTCGGGCCCCAGCGACCACACGCTGTCGCCGCTGGCGGTGGCGGGCGGGAAGAAGCTGGCCTTCGTACCGCTGTCGGAGAGCGCCGGGTACGCGGTGGAGGTGCGGACGCAGGCGGGGAACGACGAAGCCGTCTGCAAGCCCGGCGTCCTCATCTACAAGGTGGACTCGGACGTGGACACCGGGCGCGGCCCGGTGACGGTGTCGGACAGCGCGGGCGGGAGCGGCGGCTGTACGCGGCGGCCCAATGTGCACGCGGAGCTGTCGGACGCGCCGTTCCGGCCGGGCGAGACGTTCACCGACGAGAAGGCGGGCGTCAGCATCTCGGTGGTGGGGGAACTGCGGAACGGGAGCTACCAGGTGCGGATCACCCGGCCGTAGCCGTTGCGCTCCGCCGGGGCGGGCCGTGATCCCGTTCCGCCGGGTCGGGACCGTTCCGCCGGTGCTCGGGGGCGTCCCTTCCCGGGGCCGGGGGGGTGGGGCGGTGCCGCTCCGGAGCGTCTCCTCGTCCTCGCGCACCAAGGCTGTGCTGCGTGGCGTAAGGGTGGTTGCGCGCTCGTCCTGCGGGGACCCTCCTGCGCGTCCCCGCCCCACGGCCGGCTTCGGCCGTCCGGGGAGATCAGGATTCGAGAAGCGCCGGTCGGGAGGGCGGAGTTAGCGTGGCGGGCATGGACATCACCATCCACACCACGGCCCTCCCGCACGACGACCCGGACGCCTCCCTGGCCTTCTACCGCGACACCCTCGGCTTCGAGGTCCGCAGCGACGTCGGGCACGGCAAGATGCGCTGGATCACGGTCGGCCCCGTCGGCCGGCCCGGCACGTCGATCCTCCTGGCGCCGCCCGCCGCCGACCCCGGGATCACCGAGGACGAGCGCCGCACCATCCTCGAAATGATGGCCAAGGGCACCTACGGCTGGATCCTGCTGGCCACCCGGGACCTCGACGGCACCTTCGAGAAGGTGCAGGCCGGCGACGCCGAGGTCGTCCAGGAGCCGACCGAGCAGCCGTACGGCGTGCGCGACTGCGCCTTCCGCGACCCCGCGGGCAACCTGATCCGCATCCAAGAGCTCCGCTGAGCAGTCGGGGAAGGAGTCCTCATCGTGTGTCATCCCTCATGGGCGCGCGCACTCACGGCCGCGCAGCACCTGCGCGACCTCGCGCGACTGCGCCGCGTCCGCGACCGGATCGACCGGGAGTACGCGCGGCCGCTGGACGTCGAGGCGCTCGCCCGCGGCGCGGGCATGGCGCCCGGGCACCTCAGCCGGCAGTTCCGGCTCGCCTACGGCCTCTCGCCGTACGCGTATGTGGTGGCGCGCCGCACCGAGCGCGCGGCGGTCACCGCGCTCTCGGCCGGACCGGTCAGGAATCGAGAAGCACTTGCGACCGCGCCGGACCTAGCGTGATGGACATGAACTCCATCGCATCCGTCACCCTCGAGGTGGCCGACACCACGGCCGCCGACCGCTTCTACACCGCCTTCGGTCTGGGCGCCCAGGTCCGCCTGCGGGCCTCGGAGGCACCGACCACCGGCTTCCGCGGCTTCGCGCTGGCGCTCACGGTGGCCCAGCCGGCCGACGTCAACGCCTTCCTCGACGCCGCCCTCGCCGCCGGTGCCACCTCCCTGAAACCCGCCAAGAAGTCGTTCTGGGGCTACGGCGGCGTGGTCCAGGCCCCCGACGGGACGATCTGGAAGGTCGCGTCGTCGGAGAAGAAGGACACCGGCCCGGCCACCCGGCAGATCGACGAGATCGTGCTCCTGCTGGGCGCCTCGGACGTGACCGCGACCAAGCGGTTCTACGTCGAACACGGCCTCACCGTGGAGAAGAGCTTCGGCAGCAAGTACGTCCAGTTCGCCGCCCCCGCGTCCTCCGTCAAGCTCGCCCTGTACGGGCGCCGCGCCCTCGCCAAGGAGGTCGGCGTGCCCGCCGACGGCACCGGATCGCACCGGCTGATGCTGGGCAGCGCCGCCGGGCCCTTCACCGACCCCGACGGCTTTGCCTGGGAAGCCGCGTCGCTGACGACCACCGCCTGATTCACACCCCGAACCCGGAGAGGAACCTGCCATGAAGGCCACACAGACGTCCGAGAAGTACGACGGATTCACCGACGACGAGCGGGACGCGATGAAGGAGCGCGCCAAGGAGCTGAAGACGGCCGCGCGTCGCGGGACCCGCGCGGCCAAGGCGGACACGGAGGGCGAGGTCCTCGCGAAGATCGCCGAGATGCCGGACGCGGACCGCGTCCTCGCCGAGCGGCTCCACGCCATCGTCAAGGCCGGCGCCCCGGACCTCACGCCGAAGCTCTGGTACGGCATGCCCGCCTACGCCAGGAACGGCAAGGTCGTCTGCTTCTTCCAGAGCGCGCAGAAGTTCAAGACGCGCTACGCCACGCTCGGCTTCAGCGACCAGGCGGACCTCGACGACGGCACCATGTGGCCGACCACCTACGCCCTGACGAAGCTGACCGCCGCCGACGAGGCGCGCATCGGCGAGCTCATCAAGAAGGCGGCGGGCTGAGGCCGGTGCTCCTCGTGAGCGCGCAGGGTTGATCCAATATGGGGGCGCACCCGCGGAGCGCGATCCGCTAGGCTGTCTGCGGCGCCTTCGTAGCTCAGGGGATAGAGCACGGCTCTCCTAAAGCCGGTGTCGCAGGTTCGAATCCTGCCGAGGGCACGATCCGAGGACCCCCAGCCGAATTTCGGCTGGGGGTCCTCGTCGTCATGTGGTTTTATGGCGCACGTGTCGCGTGACGCCGCCTACTGAGATGTGGGCCGGGCGGTGGTTGGGCAGGCACCTGTTTTCGAAGGACCGGGCCCATGGGCGTCTACGCCGCCGGCTACGGGTGATCTCCCTCGGTTGTTTCGCTGCCATCGCACGCACACACACCGTGAGGGATCCACACTCCGTGTCATTCACATCTTTCGATTCGTTCAATCAGTCCGTCGTCGAGGAGTTCCGGGGGAACGCCGGGCGCGTCGGCGGCCCCTTCGAGGGGGCCCGGCTTCTGCTGCTCACCACCACTGGGGCGAGGTCCGGGAAACGGCACACCGTTCCGCTCGGCTTCGTCCGGGAAGAGGGCGGCGGCGGGCCGCTGTTCGTCGTCGCGTCCAACCTCGGGGCCGACCGGCACCCCGCCTGGTATCACAATCTGCTCGCGCGTCCCCTCGTAGAGGTCGAGACCGGGACCGAGGAGTACGAGGCCGTCGCCGTGCCCGCCGTCGGGGCGCGGCGGGCCGAGCTGTTCGCGCACGTCGTACGGGAGCAGCCGGGGTACGGGGAGTACCAGGCGCGCACCGCGCGGGAGATTCCCGTCGTGGGCCTGCAGCGGACGCACGAAGTGCCCGCCGGGGAGGGCGGGATCGCCGGGAAGCTGCTCGAAGTGCACGGCTGGCTGCGGGCGCAGCTGGCCCTCGTACGGGAGGAGGCGCGCGGCGGCGGGCCCGGCGGGCTCGGGATGCAGCTGCGCCAGCACTGCCTGGCCTTCTGCCACTCGCTGGAGTTCCACCACAGGAGCGAGGACGCGGGGTTGTTCCCGCACCTGGAGCAACAGCATCCCCATATGCGGGAGTTCTTCCGGCGGGTCGGTGCCGAGCACCGTGTCATCGCGCGGCTGCAGGAGGAGCTGGTGCGGGTGCTGGACGGGCCCGCGGACGGGTTCGGCGGGCTGGTGGAGCGGATGAGCCGGGAGTTGGAGGCTCATCTCGACGCCGAGGAGGCGGAGTTGCTGCCGGTGTTGCGGGCCCTGGGAGGCTGAGGCGGCCCTCGGCGCCGGGCCGGTGGGTGGGCCGGTGGGTCGGTGGGTCGGTGGGTCGCCCGCCGGCCCGGCGCCGCCCTCGTCCGGTCCCGCCGGGTTCACGCCACCAGGTCGGCGTAGAGGATGACGTTGTTGGTGCGGTGGCCGTCCTTGATCTCGCCGCCGCAGGTCAGCAGGCGCAGCTCGGGGCGGGCGGTGTCCCCGTAGACCTTGTCGGTCGGGAAGTCCTTCTTGTTCACGTCCTCGATCTCGCGGATCTTGAACTCGGCCGTCTTCCCGTCCTCGCGCGGGACTTCGATCAGGTCGCCGAGCTTGATGTTCTTGACGTCCTTCATCAGCGCCGGCCCGTACTTGGTGTCGAAGTGCGCGACGAGCACGGCGGGGCCCTGCTCCCCCGGGGTGACGCCCTCGGTCCACCAGCCGGGGTTGTCGGCGTCGGTGTCGGCGTTGGGCACGCCGAGCTCGCCGGTGGCCGGGTCCACCTTGAGGTCGACCATCCTCTTCGCGTCCACGCCCGCCGCGTCGATCTTCATGCCGGTCGGCTTGGAGCGGGGCAGCGCCGGGGCCGCGGTGGCGGCGGCCGGGGTGGCGGTGCTGCCGACCTTGGGGTCGGGGGCAGCTGGGCGCCGGCGGTGCCGGTGCCGCCGCAGGCCGCGAGGGTGCCGGTGAGGGCGGCGGCGAGGGCTGCGGTCGTCACCGCACGGCGGGTACGGGTCCGGGTACGGGCGCTGCGATCGGGGGCGAGAGTGCTGGGCATGGACGTGACGTTACGGGGGCCGTGTGTGGGTAGTCCGTCGGCAATGTAACGGTTGTCCGGAAGCTCCCCCGCGAAGACGTCAAGGACCGGGAAAGGACCAAAGTCCCTGGTCAGAGACGCACGAAGCCCTCCCGGCCGGAACCGGAAGGGCCACGCCATCGCACGGAATCAGCTCAGGCCCCTGCTGCGCTCGCCGATACGGTCACCCTGTGGGGTGCCGGCCCGCTTGAGGGCCGCCTTGGTGTGCGCACCGCCCTTGACCTTGCTCCGTACCGGACCCTCGAAGCCGTGACCCGGCAGACGCGGCAGCTGGACCTGCTCCTGCGCCTTCGCGATGGCCGCCTGGACGTCCTGCTTCTGCTCTTTGCTCATCCCGTCGTCAACTCCCTCGGGAAGCACCCAATCGGACTACTCGGATCGTATGCACATATAGGGATGAACGCACCCGGACCGGCGCGTAACAATCCGGGGAACGGGCGACGGGCGGGCAGCGGTCAAGGCCGGGGCGGAGTCGGCCGCTCCGGGACCCCCAGCGCGGCGTTGACCAGCTCCTGCGGGCAGGGCGTACCGCGCGGGAGCTGGTACTTCGCCGCCACCCGGTACTCCCCCGGCGCCGGCGCCAGCAGCTCCGTCCACACGTCGCCCGCGTCGTCCGGGGCCGCCTTGAAGAGGCACCCGGCCGCGTTCGCGTACTCCTTCGGCACGGACCCCCGCGCCTTCGACGCGAAGGACTCCTGCGGCGGCGCCACCGCCTTGCCCGCCCCGTCCACCAGCCCCAGCCACGGCGAGTGCGGGATCCGGACCGTCACCCGCCCGGCCCGCTTCACGTCGATGACGAGCTGGTCGGCACCCGCCCGCACCACCGTCGCCTGGCCGGCCACCAGATCCGTCGGCGCGTCGACCTTGAAGAGCCGCCAGTTCGCGTCGCCCCACACCTGCTGGAGGTACGGGAGCCCGCCGCCCACCAGCCGCGCCTCGTCCTCGCCGCCCGAGTCCGGCTTGTCCGCGGGCAGCACCACGTAGTGCACGGCCCAGCGCTGCAGCCACTCGCGGTAGCTGTCGGCGGTGAGGGTGTCGTCGTAGAAGAGCGGGTTCCGCTCCAGGTCGGCCTGCCGGTTCCAGCCGCGCGCGAGGTTCACGTACGAGGGGAAGGCGGAGGACTCGCGATGACTGCTGGCCGGGACCACCTCGACCCGGCCGCGGTCGGCGCCCGCCTTCTGGAGCTGGTCGACGAGCGGGGCCAGCTCCCGGTTCCAGGCGGCCACCGGGGTGGTGCGCACGATGTCCGTGATGCTGTTGGTGGTGATCCAGATGTTCATTCCGGCGAAGGCCAGCGCCAGCGCGTACCAGCGCCGCGAGCGCGGAAACGCGTACGGGAGGGCCGCGAGCAGCACCGCCCCGCCGAAGAGCATGATCAGCCGGGTGACGTTCGAGCCGATCTGGGAGTCGATCGCCCAGGTCAGGAAGGTGCCGAAGGCGTACACGGCGGAGGCGATCCGGACCGTCTTCCAGCGCTTGGGCACCAGGAAGAGGATCGCCAGCGCGAACACGAACGGCAGCCAGGCCGAGCCCAGCTTCATCGGCTGCGTCCCGGAGAAGGGGAACAGCCAGGCCGACAGCCCGACGACGGCCACGGGAGCCAGCCCCAGCGCGTACGCACCCGGGCGCCGGCCGCTCAGGAACAGCGCGGCCGCGATCACCCCGAGGAAGAGCCCGGCCACCGGACTGGAGGCGGTCGCGAGCCCGGCCAGCGGCGCCGCCACGGCGGCCTTGGCCCAGCGGCGCTCCGCCCACTTGCGGGGCCAGCAGAAGACGGCGGCGACGGCGCCGAGCGCGAACATCACGCCGAGCCCGAAGGTGACGCGGCCCGACAGGGCGTTGCAGAGCAGCCCGTACACCCCGGCCAGGGCGGGCCACAGGGGCTCGCGCACGGCGCCGCGGCAGCGGGTCAGGATCAGCGCGAACAGCCCGGCCGAGACGGTGCCCGCGATCATCATCGTGGTCCGGACGCCGAGCATGTGCATGAGGTACGGGGAGACCACGCTGTACGAGACGGGGTGCATGCCCCCGTACCAGGCGAGGTTGTACGCCGAATCGGGATGGCGGCCCACGAACTCGGCCCAGGCGTCCTGCGCGGCGAGGTCGCCGCCGCTGTTGGCGAAGCTGTAGAACCAGGCGACGTGCAGCACCCCCGCGAGGAGGGTGGCTACGGCGACCGGGTGGCGGCGGAGCCAGTCGAGGCCGCGGCGCCCTATGCCGCCGGCCGGCGGGGCGGGATCGGCCGCCGGGTCGGCCGCGGTCGCCGCCGGGGCGCCGCCCGCCCGGCGTCGGTCCTGCTGCTCAGCGGTGGTCACGGCCGCACTCCCCAACACCTCGGTCCACCCACTACGGTCCCGCTCCCAAGACGCGTTCCGGCGCCCCGGGGTTGCCCGGGACGCCGGATCCACGCTGCCACCGGCCGTCAGCCGACGCGCGTCAGCTTGCTGCCGATGCCCGGCGCGGCGAGGTCGCTCTGCAGCGCCACCGGCACCTTCACCTGGCTGGCGCCCTCGCCCACGGTGAGCATGCCGATCTCCGTGCCGGCCTTGGCCGTCTGCGGGAGCTTGCCGCCGCCGTCGGCGAGCTTCACGTTCACGGTGAGCGTGGCCCAGCCGATCGCCTGCACGTCGGCGGTGGCG
Organism: Streptomyces sp. NPDC059989; assembly: GCF_042736975.1. Taxonomy (NCBI): domain Bacteria; kingdom Bacillati; phylum Actinomycetota; class Actinomycetes; order Kitasatosporales; family Streptomycetaceae; genus Streptomyces; species Streptomyces sp. NPDC059989. Next base: position 32,139 of record NZ_JBHWUO010000019.1, on the reverse strand, counting down.
ACGACCTTCGTCCGGCCGCCGAGCCCGTCGTCCACGTAGCCGACGACATCGCCCTTCTTCACCACGGGCGCGCCTTCGAGGGACTTCTGGGTGGCGATCATGAGCTGCTTGCTCGCGGCGAGCACGCTGTCGATGATCGGCGGCTTGTGCTGGCCGAGGACGGCTCCGACGATCAGCTGGTTGGTGTTGCCGATCTTCTTCTGGGCGGCGAAGAGGAGGTTTCCGCCGGCCTTCGTCGTCGTACCGGTCTTGATGCCGAGCGCGTCGTTGTACGGGACCAGGCCGTTCCAGTTCCGCCACTCCTTGCCCGACGGGTCGATCCACTTGGGCTTCTTCGTGATGTCGAGCAGGGTCTCCATCTCGACGAGCTTCAGACCCAGCTTCACCTGGTCCTCGGCGGTGCTGACCGTGGTCGCGTCCAGGCCCGAGGGGTCGGTGTACGTGGTGTTGGCCATGCCGAGTTCCTTGGCGGTGTCGTTCATCTTCTTGACGAACGCCTCCTGGGAACCGGAGTCCCAGCGCGCGAGCAGCCGCGCGATGTTGTTGGCCGACGGGATCATGAGGGCCGCGATCGCGTCGTACTCCGAGATCTTGTCGCCCTCCTTGACCGTGTCGAGGGTGGACTCGTTGTCGGTCGAGTTGTTCTTCTTGCCCTCGGTCTCGGCCGTCTTGTCGACGTCGATCATCGCGCCCTTCTCACCCTTCTTTATGGGGTGGTCGCGCAGGATGATGTACGCCGTCATCGACTTGGTGACGCTCGCGATCGGCACGGGCTTCTGCTCGCCGGACTGTCCGAGCGTGCCGAGGCCGGCGGCGGCCATGTAGGCCTGGCCGTCGCTGGGCCAGGGCAGCTCGGGCTTGGAGCCGCCGAAGGTGTACGAGGACTGCGCGGTCATCACGAGCTGCGGCTGGGGCAGGGGGCGCACCAGCTGTACGACGGCGAGGATGATCGCCAGGAGCACGGCGATCGGGAAGTAGATCTTGAACCGCCGGATGGCGGTGCGCATCGGGCTCGGCGGCGGGGGCGGGTTGTTGGTGAGGTCCGCCAGCATGTCGAGCGGCGGCTTGGGCGGCAGCGGCTGCTGGGTGGTCCGCTCGGCGTTCTCCGCGGGGGTCCGGGTCGGGGCCGGCGTAGCGCTCTGCGCGGAGGGCGGCGCGGGGGGCTTCGGCTGCTGCCCGGGCTCGTCGCTCCGCAGCGGTACGAAGGTACTGGCCTTGGGCTTGACGGCCCGGAACACGGCGGTGCGCTCGGAGTCGGCCGCTTCCCCGGCGGGGGCATCGGGCTTGGCCTTGGCACTCTCGCCCGGTGCCGCCGTGGGCTTCACCGCGCGGAACACCGCGGTGCGCTCGGAGTCGGCCGGCTCCGAAGCGGAAGCGTCGGGCTTGGCCTTGGTGGCCTCGGCCGGAGCCTCGGACTTGGCGTCAGCGGCAGGCGCGGCCGGCGCGGGCTTCACCGCCCGGAACACGGCAGTGCGCTCCGAGTCCGCGACCTCGCCTGCGGCGGGCGAAGCCGGAGCACCAGCAGAACCGGAATCCGCCTTCACGGCCTCGCCGACGGAGGAACCCGACGCGGAATCGGAGCCCTTGCCGACGCGGGGCGCGGCAGCACGGCCCGAGCCGACGGGCCCCTCGGCCGAAGACTCCGACGCGGAGCCGGAAGCCTTGGCGGCGCGGGGCGCGGCAGTGCGCTCCGAATCAGCACGCTCCTCGACCGGTGCATCCGACACCGAAGCGGAATCCTTGCGGATACGGAACGCGGCCGTGCGATCCGAGGCGACAGGCCCCTCAGCCGAAGACTCCGACGCGGAGCCGGAAGCCTTGGCGGCGCGGGGCGCGGCAGTGGACTCCGAGTCAGCACGCTCCTCGACCGGTGCATCCGACACCGAAGCGGAATCCTTGCGGATACGGAACGCGGCCGTGCGATCCGAGGCGACAGGCCCCTCAGC
>NZ_JBHWUO010000019.1:0-30093 GCF_042736975.1 Streptomyces sp. NPDC059989 | reverse complement strand
CGAAGACTCCGACGCGGAGCCGGAAGCCTTGGCAGCGCGGGGCGCGGCAGTGCGCTCCGAGTCAGCGCGCTCCTCGACCGGCGCGTCCGACACCGAAGCGGAATCCTTGGGGATACGGAACGCGGCGGTGCGGTCCGAAGCGACGGGCCCGTCGGCCGGAGAGTCCGACGCGGAGTCGGAAGCCTTGGCGAGGCCGGGCTCCTCAGCCGGAGCAACCGACGCAGCAGCGGAATCCGTGGCGGCGCGGACGGGGTCTTCGACCGGCGCATCCGACACGGAAGCGGAATCCTTGGGGATGCGGAACACGGCGGTGCGGTCGCTGTCGGCAGACGCTGCTGCGTCCGTGGAGGCGGCATCCGAAGCCGCAGGCTCGGCGGGCGAATCCACCCGTCCGGAGGACCCGGCGGGGTCGCGGACGGCCTTGAACACCGTCGTCCTGGCACCCGGCGCCGGCTCCCGCTCCTCCTCGGAGTCAGAACCGGAATCGGAATCGGAACCGTCGGCCGTGGCGACCCACGCCGCCACCGCGTCCCGCAGCGGATCCCGCTTCCCGGCAGCAGCCGCGTCGGCACCAGCACCGGCACTTGAGTCGGCATCGGCATCGGCATCGGTCTGCGCAGCAGCAGAGCCACCGACAGCGGCAGTGCCGACGCCATCGGCATCAACACCGGCCCGCACAGCGGCACCGGCACCGGCACCGGCACCGGCATCCGTAGCGCCGACGCCGGCGGCATCGGCATCACCGGCCTGCACAGCGCCAGCGCCACCGGCATCACCGGCCCGCCCAGCGCCAGCGCCACCGGCCGGGTCCCTGGGCCGGAACACCGACAGCCTCGGGTCGCGCTCCTCGGAGGACTCCGCAGCCCCCGGCGCTCCTTCATCTACCGACTTGTCGGGGGACTCGCCCGCCACCAGTTCCTCCTCCATCGCCGCCACGTCCGGCTGTCCGAATGTCTAACAGTGTCCCGTCTAGGGGGCATCGCCCACGTGCTAGACGAGAACGACATAGCTGCGGGTTCCCCCACAAAGCGGCCACGCGCTCTCGACAGATGAATGTGAGAGGCGTCACCCTGTCACTCATCCACGCGGGGAGGCATGGATGGGCAGGAGCCGCAGAACAATTCCGGAGGAGCTTCTGCTGCTCGCCTTGGACCCGGCCACGGGTACCACGGCGCAGCCGCAGTCGCTCGACCTCGGCCTGGCCGGGGCACAGCTAGTGGAGCTGGCTCTGGCAGGACGGATAGCCCCTGACGGGGATCGTATCGCCGTGGTGATGCCACGGCCGACAGGAGATCCGACTCTGGACTCCGCACTGGAACTGCTGCGCAGGCGCGGCAGCCCGGTACGGGCAGTCCACTGGATCGGCGGACCCCGGCTGGGGCTCCGCCAGATTTACCTGGCTCATCTGGAGCGCTGCGGCATGGTTCACGCCGTCGCGGGACAGATGTGCGGGGTGTTGCCGACGACTCGCTACCAGGCGACGGACACGGCGATCAGCCGGGAGATCCGTGCCCGGCTCGACAGTGCGATCCGCACCGGCGTACCGCCGGACCCGCGGACCGCGGCGCTCGCCGCACTGGCCCACGCGGTCGGACTCGGCAAGCACCTGTACCCCGGCAACGAGGGGCGGTCGTCCAGATCCCGGCTGCGGGACCTGATCCGGCACGACCCGATGGGCGGACTCGTGGCGCACGCCGTGATGGACGTCCAGAACGGTGTGGCCGCACAGCCGCGCCGTGACCGCGCTCCGGCACCGCCGGCCGCCCGGGCCACGGCGGGCAGCGTCCCGCTGCAGCCGCGCCGGACCGGTGCGATGGCCCGCGCGGCCGCGCACTGATCCATCCGCTTCACCGGATCGACCCGATTCACCTGCTCCATCGCAACGCCAACGCACTATCGAACGCAACGCCAACGCCGTGACCGACGTCCGCAAAGACCCGGTTCGGGGGCCGCCAGCGCGCGGGGTGGCGAGGCCGGTCCGCCGGCCCCGCCACCCCGCGCGTCTGTTTTTCCGGGCCGTTCCCCAGCGCCGCCGGGCGCTTCGGTGGCAGTCTGCTCAACATCAGACACGCAGAGAGACAGCAACAGAAGGCGGAGGTGCCGTTCACGTGGCGTCCAATGTCAATCCCACCGTCCGACGCCGCCGACTGGGCATGGAGTTGCGCAAGCTCCGCGAAGACAAGGGCATGACGGCCGAGCAGGTCGCCGAGCGCCTCCTCGTCTCCCAGTCCAAGATCAGCCGGCTGGAGAACGGCCGCCGCTCCATCAGCCAGCGCGACGTCCGTGACCTGTGCGAGGTGTACGAGGTGGAGGACCCCCGGCTCGTGGACTCGCTCATGCAGATGGCGAAGGACTCCCGCCAGCAGGGCTGGTGGCACGCCTTCGGCGACATCCCGTACAGCGTCTACATCGGCCTGGAGACGGACGCGGCCAGCCTGCGCACGTACGAGCCCCTCGTGATCCCGGGACTGCTGCAGACCACGGAGTACGCCCAGTCCCTCGTCCGCGGTGCGTGGCCGGAGACCGCGCCGGCCGACGTCGAGAAACGCGTCCAGGTGCGGATGCACCGGCAGAAACGGCTCTCCGCAACGGACAACAACAATCCGGAGCTCGGGCCGCTGCGCCTGTGGGCGGTCATCGACGAGGCCGCACTGCGCCGGGAGGTGGGCGACGCGCAGCTGATGATCCGGCAGCTGGAGTACCTGATAGAGCAATCGGAACAGCCGCACGTCACGGTGCAGGTGATGCCCTTCTCGCTGGGCGCGCACCCGGGCGTCAACGGCCAGTACGCCATCCTGGAATTCCCGGACGCGTCGGACTCGACCGTGGTCTACATCGAGGGCGTGACGAGCGACCTGTACCTGGAGAAGGCCAACGACGTGCAGAAGTACAGCGTGATGTACGAGCACCTGCGCGCCCAGGCCCTGAATGTGGACCAGACACAGCAGTTCATCTCCGGGATCATCGACCAATATGCGGGCAAGGCGAAATAAATCCGTAGAAACCGGGGATTTGCCCGGGACGCGGCGGGCCGGGGCGGCACCGTACACCGTCACTCCCCGGCCACAGAAGGCCTGAATGGAATATGCCACTCGGTCGGGTGAATGGTCCCTTCACCCATCAGGAGCTGCGGGTAGCGTCGATCACGTCAGCCGGAGAAGTGGCCGACACGCCAACGGAACTACTCGCTGAACCGGAGAGAAACATGGCTATTCGCCAGGGCGCCACGGACAACTGGACCAAGTCCTCGTATTCCGCCAACGGTGCCTGCGTCGAGGTCAAGTCCCCCGTCATGGAGGCCATCGCGGTGCGCGACTCGAAGGTGCAGGACGGCCCGTCCCTCACCTTCGCGCCCGGCTCCTGGACCTCGTTCGTCGCCGATGTCACCGAGGGGCGGCTGGGGCGGCTCGCCTGAACGTCACTGCAGGTGTCCGTCCCAACCGCCTCAACCGTCCCACCAGTTCGATCAGCACTACTGGTACCACTGTAGGAGCCCTCTCGACCGGCCCGCCGTCCTGGCCGAGGGGGCTCGGCCATGTCCGGCTCCTGCCGCCGCCTACCGGAGTTGGTCGACGTAGCGGTCGGTCCCCGGCACCGTGGGGATGAACGGTGCCACCAGCTCCACCCGCCCCAGCCCCGCCTCCGCGACCTCCGCGTCCAGCCCCTGGAAGCGGTCCCAGCAGGTCCGGGGGTCCTCCTCCAGGAACCAGAGCAGGGTGAGCCGGGTGTCGACCCCCTCGACCTGCTTGACGTACGTCATCCGGTCGCCGGGCAGCGGTGTCGGCCGGAAGACCGTCACCATCGCGGCCGGGGAGCCGTGCAGCCGCTTCGGCAGGGCGCGTGCGCGCAGCCACTCCAGCAGTTCGGCCCGCTGCTCGGGGCCGTCGGCGTCGACGACCTGGACGACGAGCCCGGCGTACGGGTGGTCGAGGGCGTGGAAGTCCCGGGGGCCGGCGGCGCCGTCGCGGTAGACGGTGGCCTCGTGGTCCTGGAAGGCCGTGAAGACGTGCGTGCGGTCCTGGTAGACGCGGCCGTCGCGGTTCAGGCGCTTGTTGATGCCGACGGTCCACTTCATGTGCTCGTCGTAGCGGCCCTCGGTGACCCAGTACGTGGAGATGTAGCAGCCGGCGGTGACGGGCTGGGCGACGGCCGACTTCTCGGGGTAGCGCAGCTCCTGGAGCTCGCGGGTGGCCACCCAGCGGCGGCCGGCGTACATCCAGGGCATGGCCATGGCGCCGGCGTAGTAGTGGTCGTCCTCGTACCAGCGGTTGTACGCGTACTCGTGGCCCGGGTGGGGTTCCACCATGGTGATCAGCGCGTGGCCGGGGCGGACGCCGTAGGGGCCGACGGCCGCGAGTTCGGCGTAGTCGTCCGCTCGGGTGTCGTCCTGCTGCCGGCTGCGGTCCTGCCTCTGACTGCGGTCCTGCTCTCGTTCGGTCATGGGAACGGTGTAGCTGATGCCGCGTCAGATCGGGAGGGGGCGGGGGCGGTTCGCCTCCGGCACCGTTGCCGGCGTTCACCATGTGACATATAGATGCCGTCTGCATCTTTCTGGCGCTACGATGCGCGCACCCGACTCCCGAGGAGCCCCCGTGCCTGCTGCCGCTGCCGCCGTCGCCGCCATCGCCGCCTCCCCGCCGCCCGCGTTCGCCGCCCGTGCCGCCGCGGTGGGGGGTTCTCCCGTACGCGAGATCCTCGCGCTCACCGAACGCCCCGGGGTGATCTCCTTCGCCGGCGGGCTCCCCGCGCCCGAGCTCTTCGACACCGAGGGGCTGCGGGCCGCGTACGACGCCGCCTTCGCGGCGTCCGCGCGGCGGGCGCTGCAGTACTCCACCACCGAGGGGGCGCCCGAGCTGCGCGCCGCCGTCGCGGAACGGGCGTCGGCGCGGGGCCTGGCCACGGGCGCCGATGACGTCCTCATCACCTCCGGCTCGCAGCAGGCCCTCACGCTCATCACGGCCACCCTGGTCGAGCCGGGGGACGTGGTCCTGGTCGAGAACCCCACCTACCTGGCCGCCTTGCAATGCTTCGGCCTGGCGGGGGCCCGGGTGATGGCCGTCCCCTGCGACGAGCAGGGGATCCTCCCGGACGCCCTGGCCGACATCGTCGCGCGGGAACGCCCCAAGCTGCTCTACACGATCCCCACCTTCCAGAACCCGACGGGACGCACCCTGCCGGCGGACCGCCGGGCGGCGATCGCGCAGACGGCGGCGCGGCTCGGGCTGTGGCTGGTCGAGGACGATCCGTACGGGGACCTGCGCTACGAGGGTGACCGCGTGCCGTGGCTCGCCGAGCATCCGGGGGCGGAGGACCGCACGGTGCTGCTCGGCAGCTTCTCGAAGGTCATGGCGCCGGGGCTGCGGCTGGGCTGGCTGCGGGCGCCCGCGGCGCTGCGGCGGGCGGCGGTGGTCGCGAAGCAGGCCGCCGACCTGCACACCTCGACGGTGGACCAGCTGGCCGCCGCTCACTACCTGGCCGCGGTGGACCTGGACGCCCACGTCGCGGTGGTCCGCGCGGCCTACCGGGCCCGGCGCGACGCCCTGCTGGCGGGCCTGTGCGAAGCCCTTCCCGCGGGCTCCGAGTGGAACCGCCCGGAGGGCGGCATGTTCGTCTGGGCCCGCCTCCCGGAGGGCCACGACGCGACGGCCCTCCTCACCTCGGCCATCACCCACGACGTGGCCTTCGTCCCGGGCTCCCCGTTCTTCACGGGGACGCCGGATCCCCGCACCCTCCGGCTGTCTTTCACGACGCACACGCCGGAGGAGATCGGGGAGGGGCTGCGGCGGTTGGGGATGGCGGTGTTCAGCGGAGGGTGAGCGGGGTCTCGGACTCGACCCGGGTCAGTTTTTCCGGGTTGCGGACGTAGTAGAGGCCGGTGATGTGGGCGTCCTCGACGGTGATGGCCATGATGCCGTCGAGCTCGCCGTCCAGGTGTACGAGGAGGGCCGGGCTGCCGTTGACCACCGTGGGCGCGAGGGTGAAGGGGAGGTTGTTCTTGCCGAGGCCGCCGATCACGAAGCGGGCCACCTTGTCGGCGCCGAGGATCGGGCGCACCGCGGCCTGCTTGATGCCGCCGCCGTCGCCCACCAGGACGACGTCCGGGGCGAGCACGTCGAGGAGGCCCTGGAGGTCGCCGGTTTCGAGTACGTGCCGGAACGACTCCAGAGCCGCCCGTGTCTCGCTCGCGGAGACCACCGTGCGGGGGCGGCGGGCATCGACGTGCTGGCGGGCCCGGTGCGCTATCTGGCGGACGGCCGCGGGGGTCTTGTCGACCGCGGCCGCGATCTCCTCGTAGCCGACGTCGAAGGCCTCGCGCAGCACGAAGACGGCGCGTTCGGTCGGTGACAGCGTTTCGAGGACGAGCATCATCGCCATCGACACGCTCTCGGCGAGCTCGACTTCCTCGGCCACGTCCGGCGCGGTGAGCAGCGGCTCGGGCAGCCAGGGGCCGACGTACGCCTCCTTGCGGCGCTGCATCGTGCGCAGCCGGTTGAGGGACTGCCGGGTCGTGATGCGGACCAGGTAGGCGCGCTGGTCGTTCACCTGCGCGAGGTCGACCTTGGCCCATCGCAGCCAGGTTTCCTGGAGGACGTCCTCGGCGTCGGCCGCCGATCCGAGCATCTCGTAGGCGACGGTGAAGAGGAGGTTGCGGTGGGCGGTGAAGGTTTCGGTCGCCTCGTTGCTCATGTCTCGTTGCCCTTCCGTCGCGGTCGGCCCTGGACGGCCATTTGATCATTCGGTGTGGGCGAGTGCGGGGCTCGGCCCGCCCGCCTGGAGGAGCTGCCGGCGGGTGTCGCCTCCGGACATGCGGTGCAGGCGGTACCCGCCGGGGTTGTGGGCCTCGTCGGCCAGGTGCTTGACGACGCCCTTGCAGACGGTCTCCTTGAGCTTCGCGCCCAGCCGGCCGTCGATGTTGAACCACACCGCGACGTCGGCGCGGGTGGCGAACTGGAAGATGCCGGTGCGCCGGCCCAGGCTGATGCACTGGGCGGCGAAGGACTGGTTGAGGGTGTCGGGCCGTTCGCCGGCGATCCGGCTGAGCACCGTGTCGGCGGCCCGCGCGCCCATGGGCATCGCGGCCTGGCAGCTCATGCGCAGCGGCAGGCCCGACGGTGCCGCCGAGTCGCCGGCCGCGACGATGCGTACGTCGTCCACGCTGGTCAGCGTCTCGTCGGTGAGCAGGCGGCCCTGGGCGTCGGTGGTCAGGCCGCTGCGCACGGCCAGGTCCGGCACGCCGAAGCCGACGGTCCAGATGGTGACGTGGCTCGGCAGCTCGCGGCCGTCGCTGAGCTCCACGGTGTCGCGGGTCACTGCCGTGACCTTGGTGTCGGGGCCGTCGAGGACGGTGACGCCGAGCTTGGCCAGGGTCTTGGCGACCGAGCGCCTGCCCCGGGCGTGGAGGTAGGGGCCGAGGACCCCGCCGCAGACCAGGGTCACGGCGCGGCCGGCCTCGGCCAGTTCGGCGGCGGTCTCGATGCCGGTCGGGCCGGCGCCGACCACCGTGACCGCGGCCGTTGCGGGCGCGCTGTCGAGGATCGGCCGCAGCCGCGTCGCCTCCTCGAAGGTGGCGAGGGGGTGGGCGAATTCGGCCGCCCCCGGGACCTGCGGGTCGGCGCTGCCGCTGCCCACCGCGTAGATCAGGTGGTCGTAGGTGAGCGTGCCGCCCGACCGGAGCATCAGGCCGGCTTCGGGCGCGTCGATCCGGTCAACGGTGTCGACCAGGAGCCGGACGCTTTCGGCCAGGACCTCCCGGTAGTCGACGACAGCGGCGTCGGTTCCGCCCACCAGCTGGTGCAGGCGGATCCGGTGGACGAAGTCCGGGCGCGGGTTGACGAGCGTCACCGTCACGTCGTCGCGCTGGGCCAGGCGGTTGGCGGCCATGACTCCGGCGTATCCGCCGCCGATCACGATTACTTCGGTGTTCTCGGTCATCGTGCTCTCCTTCGGAAGGGGTTCGGCCTCAAGACACCGGGGGGTGGGCCGTTGTGACAGGGTGTGAGGCAGGTCACTTCGCCGCCTCCGGCATCGGCGGTCGCCCCCCGGGGCGCCGCGGGCCTTCACAAGGCTTCGCCGCTCCTCTAGCCTGACGGGCCGTCAGATACAGCGCCCGCCTGGAGGCTCGTCATGCTGCTTCAAGGGAAGACCGTCATCGTCTCCGGCGTCGGGGCCGGCCTCGGGCACCAGGTGGCCGCGGCCGTGGTGCGGGACGGGGGCAACGCCGTGCTCGGGGCGCGGACCGAGGCCAATGTGGCCAAGGCCGCCGCCGAGATCGATCCCGACGGGGCGCACACCGCGTACCTGCCCACCGACATCGGTGACGAGGCCCAGTGCCGGGCACTCGCCGCGCTGGCCGTCGAGCGGTTCGGCGGGGTCGACGCCGTCGTGCACGTCGCCGCCTGGGACTCGTACTTCGGCGGGATCGAGGACGCCGACTTCGGGACCTGGCAGCAGATCATCGACGTGAATCTGTTGGGGACCCTGCGGATGACCCGCGCCTGTCTGCCCGCCCTCAAGGAGCACGGCGGGGCCGTCGTCATCATCGGGACGCAGTCCGCCATCGCCGCGCCCAACGAGGTGCAGCAGGCCGCCTACGCCGCCTCCAAGGGGGCCCTGACCTCGGCCATGTACTCCATGGCCCGCGAGCTCGGCCCGCACCGGATCCGGGTCAACACCGTGCTGCCCGGCTGGATGTGGGGGCCGCCGGTGCAGGCCTTCGTCACCTTCACCGCGCACACGGAGGGCGTGAGCGAGGACGAGGTGCACGGGCGGCTGACGCAGCGCATGGCGCTGCCCGACCTCGCCACCGACGGGGACGTGGCCGACGCCGCCGTGTTCCTCTCCTCCGACCGGGCGCGGGCGATAACCGGCCAGTCGCTGCTGGTCAACGCCGGTGAGGTGATGCGGTGACCCTCCCCGTGCCCGTACGGGCGGATCGTATGCTCGGCCCATGACCACTCCGAGTGACGCTCCGACCGAAAACGCGATGCGCCGCGCGCTCCGGCGGGCCCGCGACGGCGTCGCGCTCGACGCGACCGAGGCGGCCGTACTCCTCCAGGCGCGCGGCGAGGACCTCAAGGACCTCGCCGCGTCCGCCGCGCGGGTGAGAGACGCCGGGCTCGCCGCCGCCGGGCGGCCCGGTGTCATCACCTACTCCCGCAAGGTCTTCATCCCCCTCACCCGCCTCTGTCGCGACAAGTGCCACTACTGCACCTTCGTGACCGTCCCCGGCAAGCTGCGGGGGAGCGGCCACGGGATGTACCTCTCCCCCGACGAGGTCCTCGACATCGCCCGCCAGGGCGCGGCGATGGGCTGCAAAGAGGCTCTCTTCACGCTCGGCGACCGCCCCGAGGACCGCTGGCCCGAGGCCCGCGAGTGGCTCGACGCGCACGGCTACGACGACACCCTCGCCTACGTGCGCGCCATGGCGATCCGGGTGCTGGAGGAGACCGGGCTGCTGCCGCACCTCAACCCCGGGGTGCTGAGCTGGTCCGATCTGCAGCGGCTCAAGCCCGTCGCGCCGAGCATGGGCATGATGCTGGAGACCACCGCCACCCGCCTGTGGTCCGAGCCCGGCGGCCCCCACCACGGCTCCCCGGACAAGGAGCCGGCCGTCCGGCTGCGGGTGCTGGAGGACGCTGGCCGGTCGAACGTGCCGTTCACCACCGGGGTGCTGATCGGCATCGGCGAGACGTACGAGGAGCGCGCCGACGCCTTCTTCGAGCTGCGCCGGATCCAGCGCAGCTACCACGGCATCCAGGAGGTCATCGTCCAGAACTTCCGCGCCAAGCCGGACACCGCCATGCGCGGCATGCCGGACGCGGAGCTGGAGGAGCTGGCCGCCGCCATCGCCGTCGGCCGCCACATCCTGGGCCCGAGCGCCCGGATACAGGCGCCGCCGAACCTGGTGGACGCCGAGTACGCGCTGCTCATCGGCGCGGGCATCGACGACTGGGGCGGGGTTTCGCCGCTCACCCCGGACCACGTCAATCCCGAGCGCCCCTGGCCGCACATCGAGGAGCTGGCCGAGCGGACCGCCGCCGCCGGTTTCGAGCTGCGCGAACGCCTCACGATCTACCCGGAGTTCCTGCAGCGCGGCGAGCCCTGGCTGGACCCCCGGCTGCTGCCGCACGTACGCGCGCTGGCCGACGCGGAAACCGGCCTGGCGGATGAATCCGCCCCCGTCGAGGGGCGGCCGTGGCAGGAACCGGACGAGGGGTTCACGGCGTACGGGCGCACCGATCTGCACGCCACCATCGACACCGAGGGCCGTACGGGCGACCGGCGCGAGGACTTCGACCTCGTCTACGGGGACTGGGAAGCGCTGCGCGAGGCGGCGGCCCCAGGGATGGTTCCGGAGCGCATCGACACGGACGTACGGGCCGCGCTCGCGCAGGCCGCCGACGACCCGACGAAGCTCGGCGACGAGCAGGCGCTGGCCCTGCTGCACGCGGACGGGCCGGCGCTGGACGCGCTGTGCCGGATCGCGGACGACCTGCGGAAGTCGGTGGTCGGGGACGAGGTCACCTACATCGTCACCCGCAACATCAACTTCACCAACGTCTGTTACACCGGCTGCCGCTTCTGCGCCTTCGCGCAGCGCCGCACGGACGCCGACGCCTACACCCTGTCGCTGGACCAGGTCGCGGACCGGGCCGCCCAGGCCTGGGAGGTGGGCGCGGTCGAGGTGTGCATGCAGGGCGGCATCCACCCGGACCTGCCCGGGACGGCGTACTTCGACATCGCGCGGGCGGTGAAGGAGCGGGTCCCCGGCATGCACGTGCACGCCTTCTCCCCGATGGAGGTCGTCAACGGCGCCACGCGTACGGGGATGTCCGTACGGGACTGGCTGACGGCGGCCAAGGAGGCCGGTCTTGACTCCATCCCGGGGACGGCGGCGGAGATCCTGGACGACGAGGTCCGCTGGGTGCTGACCAAGGGCAAGCTGCCGACGGCGGACTGGATCGACGTCATCACCACGGCGCACGAGCTCGGGATCCGCTCCTCGTCGACCATGATGTACGGGCACGTGGACCAGCCCCGGCACTGGCTCGGGCACTTCCGCACGCTGGCCCGGATCCAGCAGGCCGCGCTGGCCAAGGGCGTGGCCGGTTTCACGGAGTTCGTGACGCTGCCGTTCATCCACACCAACGCGCCCGTGTACCTGGCGGGCATAGCCCGGCCCGGTCCGACGGTGCGCGACAACCGGGCGGTGACGGCGATGGCCCGGATCCTGCTCCACCCGTACATCCCCAACATCCAGACGAGCTGGGTGAAGCTGGGCGCGGAGGGCGCGGCCGAGATGCTGCGGTCCGGGGCGAACGACCTGGGCGGGACGCTGATGGAGGAGACGATCTCGCGGATGGCGGGGTCGAGTTACGGCTCGTACAAGTCGGTGCAGGACCTGATCGCCGTCGCGGAGGCGGCGGGGCGGCCCGCGAAGGCGCGGACGACGCTGTACGGGGAGGTCCCGGAGGAGCGGCAGCGGGCGGCCCGGGCCTCGGACGGGCACCTGCCGGAGCTGCTGCCCGTACTGGACTGACCCGGCCCGACCTGATCCACAGCACGCGTGAGAGCCCGGCCGGAGGGGGTGTTCCGGCCGGGCTCGCCACGTGTCCGTCGGCGGCTCGGGTCGGGGTCAGCCGACGAGGAGGTCCTTCTTGAGCTGCTTCAGCTCGTGGGAGTCGACGCCGAGGCCGTCCTTCAGGTAGCGGTCGAAGGAGCCGTACGCGGCCTTGACCTCGTCGTAGCCGGAGTTGAGGTACTCGGGGCGCACGTCGAGCATCGGCTTGTAGACGGCGGCCTGCTGGGCGGGCAGGTGGGAGAGGATCGCGTCGTTGGCGGCCTTGCGGTAGTCGTTGCTGGCCAGGTAGTCGGCCTCGACGGTCTCGCGGGGCACGCCGAGGGCGGTCAGCAGGGCGGCGTTGGCCCAGCCGGTGCGGTCCTTGCCGGCGGTGCAGTGGAAGAGCACGGAGCGGCTCTTGTCGCGCTCGATGCCTTCAAAGACCTGCGTGTAGGCCTTCTTGCCGCCCTCGCCGCTGACCATCGCCTTTTCGGCGTCGACCATGGCCCTGACGGCCTCGTCGGGGGTCTTGGGCATGGTCTGGAAGGAGCCGGAGCCGGCGAAGACGTCGGCGACGACGTAGGTGGCGCCGGCAGGGACCTTGTCGGCGTCCTTGGTGCGCTCGTCCTGCATGCGCAGGTCGAAGACCGTCTTGACGCGCAGGCGCTGGAGCTTGGCCAGGTCGTTCTCGGTCAGCTTGTTGAGGGCGTCGGAGCGGTAGACCTCGCCCATCTTGACCCACTGCCCGGTGGTGGTGCGGTAGCCGCCGGCGTCGCGGAAGTTGACCGCGCCGTCCAGCTTGATCAGGCGGTCGGCGAGGCGCAGGCCCTCGCCGCGCTCCGGCTTGAAGTCGAACCACTGGCGGTCGGCCGCGGGCAGCCCGGTGACCACGGCCTGGCCCTGGGCGCCGCCCTTGGCGACGACCTTGCCGTTCGCCTTGATCTCGACGCGCTTGGTGCCCTCGGCCTTCCACTTCAGGGTGAAGGAGCCGTCGGCGCCGGCGGTGACGGTGGCCTCGGTGAACGGTATGGAGGAGCGGTCGTGCTGGTGGCCGGACCAGGGGAGGTGGTCCCAGCCGGAGGCGGAGGCGGCGGGGGCCACGACCAGGGCGGCGGTGAGAGCGGAGGCGACGACGGTCGCGGCGAGGAGTGCCTTCTTCATGCCTCCGAGGCTGGGCGGCCGCGGGAAACGTCGGATGAACGAGGTGTGGCCGGAACCGGCCGTCTCGAAGGCGACTGGCAAAACGTGCCACTGGCTGCCGTCGGCCAGGCGGGAGGCCGAAGTCGCCGGCCGGCGCCGATCGAGATGGCGGCCGAAAGTGTTCGGATTCCGGCCGTTCTCCGCGCACTTACGGGCCGCTTGACACGGTCCTTTCGGATTTCGGCCGAACCTGTCCACTAAAGTGCGCGCCAGTGCAGGCACGGTCGGGGGGACGGTGGCGGCGATGGACGCGACAGCCGGAGCGGGTGTAGTGATCGGTACGAGCAGGACGGACAGGACGGGCGGCGGTACGGACGTACCGGGCGAAGCCGGACCTGCGGGCGCCCTGCCCGGATCCGACACCACGGGCACCCCCGGCCCGCCGGGCGCGCTGCGCGCGGTCGGCGCCACGGGGGCCCTGGCCGGCAGCGCGCGCCCCACGGGCGACCCCGCGTCCGAGGGGGCCGGTGCCGCGCAGGGCGGCGTGCCCCGCGCCGGCGGTGGCGGCCCGGCGGCGGCCGGGCCGCGCACGTCGGGGGTGAGCACCGGCCTGTGGGGGCGCTTCGAGCAGCAGGACTTCCGCAGCCGGGTACGCGGCACGCTGCTCGGCGCCGCGATAGGCGACGCCCTCGGGACCCCCACCGGGCCGGGCCGGGCGACGGACCTCGGGCCGGACCGCGCCGCCGGGCAGGGCCCCGCCGCCGGGGCGGGCTTCGGCGGGCCGGGGCTCGGGGCGGGCTTCGGCGGGCCGGGGCTCGGGGCGGGCTTCGGCGGGCCGGGCCGGGCGGCGGACGGGACGGCCGGGTACGGGACGGCCGGGTACGGGACGGCCGGGTACGGCGCGCGCGGGCGCATCGGGGCCGCCACGCAGCTCACGCTCTTCACCGTGGACGGGCTCATACGGGCCCACGTGCGCCGGGACACCGGCGCCTGGCATCCGCCCACCGACATCCACCGGGCGTACCTCCGCTGGGCCGCCACCCAGCACGACTGGGGTCCCGACGAGCGCCGCAAGGACAACGGCTGGCTCGCGCAGCAGGAGTGGCTCTACACCCGCCGCAACCCCGACCGCGCCTCCATGACCGGCTTCGCCGACGACGTCATCGGCACCCTCGACAAGCCGAAGAACCCCACCGCCGGGGACGCGGCCGCCGCGACCCGCTCGGCGCCGTTCGGGCTGCTCGTCGGCTGGGAGCCCGCCCTCGTCCTCCAACTCGCGGTCGAGTGCGCCGCGCAGAGCCACGGCCACCCCGGCGCCTACCTCTCGGCCGGCGCCTTCGCCGTCATCGTCCACGGCCTGACCCGCGGCGACTCCCCCGACTCCGCCGTCCTGCGCGCCCTCGGCCTGCTCGCCGCCCGCCCCGGCCACCAGCCCGTCACCGATGCGCTCCAGCGGGCCCTTTCGGCCGTCACCCAGGGCCCGCCCACCCCCGAGCGCATCAAAGCCCTCTCCCCCACGGCCGACGCCGAGCACACCCTCTCCGTCGCCGTCTACTGCGCCCTCGTCGCCGAGGACATCGCGCACGGACTGCAACTGGCCGTCGACCACGCCGGGGACCCGGCCGCTGCCGGCGCCCTCTGCGGCGCCCTGCTCGGCGCCCTGCACGGCGAAACGGCCCTCCCGGCCGCCCGCCTCGCCGAGCTCGAAGGCCGCGCCACGCTGCTCGAACTCGCCGACGACTTCGCCCTGGAGATGACCCAGGGCCCGGCCCTGCACGGCGCGGCCCATTCCGTTCCCGGCTGGATGGACAAGTATCCCCCGCTTTAGCCCTGCCGAATACCATTTGACCGTTACGAGCACAACCACCCCCTGGCCGCACGGAGTTCCGTACTCCAGTTCGTGATAAAAAAGCGCTATGCATTAGCCGCGTGACCGGGCGGAGTTCATGATCAATTCCACAGGGCGTGCCGTGGCACCCAGAGCCCGCCGCGCAGGCAGATTGATGCAGCGTCAGGCGTCCTGGAAGCCCAGCCTTCTTCCTTTCTTCATAACGGGCATAGCCGCCTATGTTTTTTCGTCCTGGCTCTATTACGACGAGCAGACCCTCATGGGCTGGGCCGTCACCATCCTGTGGACCCTCCCCCTCGCCAGCTCGCTCGTCGGCATCGTCGGCGCCCTGCTGACGCGCCGTCGCGTCAAGCGGCAGCGCGACTGGGCACCCCCGGAGCCCGTGTCCGAGGACCGGCTGATCGTGCTGGTCCCCACCATCGGGCGCCACGACACGTACCCCGCCCTGGAGCGCTCGGTGCTGTCGTACTGCGAGTTCATGCCCGCCTGGTTCCACGACCTGCGCATCGAGGTGCTGACCGAGGAGGGCTGCGAGGCCGCCGAGCGCATCGACGCGCTCGCCGCCACGCACCCCCTGATCCGCGTGGTCACCGTTCCGAAGGCGTACAAGACGCCGAACGGCACCCGCTTCAAGGCCCGCGCCAACCACTACTCGCACGAACTGCGCATCGCCGAGGGCGAGGCCGTCGACGACGTCTGGGTCCTGCACATGGACGACGACACCGGCGTGGGCCCCGACACCGCCCAGCAGGTCGCGCGGTTCATCAACGCCCAGCGCCGCGCCGGCGACGACGCCAAGCACCTCGCCCAGGGAATGCTGACCTATCCCCGCGAGAACGCCGTCAACCGCCTCACCTGGCTCGCCGACGCCATCCGCCCCGCCGACGACATCGCCCGCTTCGCGGTGCTCACCGGCGGCGGCACCCCGCTCGTCGGCCTCCACGGCGAACTGCTGCTGATGCGCTCCTCCATCGAGGCGACCATCGGCTGGGACTTCGGGCCCGACTCCATCTGCGAGGACGCCCACCTCGCCCTGGTCTTCTCCAGCATGTACAAGGGCCGCAGCGACTGGTTCTCCGGGCGCAGCTACGGCGCCTCGCCCTCCAACATGCGCGACTTCCTCAAGCAGCGCGAGCGCTGGTCCTGGGGCCTGGTCGGCCTGGCCTTCAACAAGTCGCTGCCGCGCAGCTCCCGGGCCCTGCTGATGTACAGCGTGACCACGTGGGTCATCGGTCCCTTCCAGCACGTCGCCGTGATCCTCGCGGCCGGCGCGCTGATGGGCGACATCAACACCTCGCCCGTCAGCCCGTGGATCCTGCCGCTGTGGGCCATCACCATGGGCTACGCGGTGTGGATGTACTGGGAAGGCCTGAAGATCAACGCCTCGGTCTCGGACAACGGCCGCCGCCTGTGGTGGGAGCCGCCGGTGGTGCTCCTGCTCATGCCCTTCTTCGCCATCTGGGAGGCGGTCGGCTCCTTCAAGGGCCTGCTGCGCTACCTGCGCGGCACCGAGAACCAGTTCGTCGTCATTGCGAAGCCGGCCTGATGAGAGCCCCGATGCCCACTTCCCGGAGACCCCGGTCCTCGCCCTCGTCCTCGCCCTCGTCCTCGGCCCTCGTCGCCGGGCTCGTCGCCGTCCTCGTACTCGCCCTCTCCTCCTGCGGGCTCCTCGACGACCCGGCGGCATCGCCCGGTCCCGAGACCGCCGGCGCCCCCAAGGCCGCCGCGTCCGCGCCCGCCTCCGCCCCCCAGGTCACCAAGCCCTGGAAGGAAGGCGACCCGCAACTGGGCGCCCAGGTCCTCTGGTACGCCGACCCGGCCGAGAAGGACGCCACCGTACGGACCAAGGCCCGCCGGATCGTCGACTACATCGTGGGCCGGGACATGAACTCGGTCTCGATCTCCTTCCCCTTCGTCACCAAGGGCATCACCGCCAGCAAGGTCGAGGCCGGACCGGTCACGCCGAGCATCGCCCACCTGGGCATCCTGCTCGACGAGGCCGAGGCCAGCGGGCTGCGCACGACCGTACGGCCGCTGCTCGACGAGCAGTCGCTGATGGCTCAGGACCCGCTCGCCTGGCGCGGCAAGATCAAGCCGGCCGACCCGGCCGCGTGGTTCGCCTCGTACCAGCAGTTCCTCAAGCCGTACCTGGAGCTCTCCGCCCAGCACAAGGTGAAGACCTTCGTGATCGGGACGGAGCTCTCCACCCTGGAGAACGACGCCCGTTGGAAGGGTGTCATCACCACCGCGCGGCAGTCCTTCCCCGGTGAGATCAACTACGCCGTCAACTGGGACATGTTCGTCGAGCGCGACCTCACCATGCCGGTCGATACGGTCGGTGTGGACGCCTTCTTCCCGCTGAAGCAGCTCAAGGACGACGCGCCGGTCAGCGCGGTCGTCGAGGGCTGGCAGACCTGGCTCGCGAAGAAGAAGGGCGTCGGACCCGGAAAGCTCGACAAGACCCTGCTGTACGAGGTCGGCGCGCCGGCCGAGAACGGCGGCTACGGGCATCCAGGCGCCTGGTCGGGAAAGACCGCCCCCCTCAACCTCCAGGTCCAGAAGAACTGGTTCGATGCCGTCTGCCAGGTGGCCCAGGCCCGCGGCATGGCCGGCCTGTACTGGTGGAAGCTCGACTTCCACAAGGACCCGGCCGCATCCGACGCGCAGAACGACAGCCACGACTCCTTCCTGGGCCGGCCGGCCGAGGAATCCGTGTCGGCCTGCTTCCGGCAGTGGGCGGGGCTGCGCTGAGTCGCGGCTCCCCCTTCTTCTTCCTCTCCTCTTTGCATTCCCTAGGAATCAGCACCCATGAACGAAGCGATCCTCCTTGTCGGCGGCAAGGGCACCAGACTCCAGCCGCTCACCCTGAGCCGGCCGAAGCCCATGGTGTCCGTGGCCGGCGTCCCGTTCCTCGCCCATCTCGTGGCCCGTGCGCGGGCCGCCGGCATCGAGCGCCTCGTCATGGCCACGTCCTACCTCCCCGAGACGTTCAGCGAGTACTTCGGCGACGGCTCCCGCTTCGGGCTGCGGCTCGAATACGTCACCGAGACCGAACCGCTGGGCACCGGCGGCGCGATACGCAACGCGGCGCAGCGGCTCACCGGCGGCCCGGACAGCCCGGTGGCCGTCCTCAACGGCGACATCCTGAGCGGCACGGACATCTCCGGGCTCGTCGAGCGGCACCGCGCCGCGGACGCCGATGTCACCCTGCACCTCACGCGCGTGGACGACCCGCGCGCCTACGGTCTGGTGCCGACCGGCCCCGACGGCCGGGTGCTGCGCTTCCTGGAGAAGCCGACCAGCGCGGCCGAGATCGTCACCGACCAGATCAACGCCGGCTGCTACGTCTTCCGGCGCTCGGTCATCGACTCCATACCGGCCGGACGGCCGGTATCCGTCGAGCGCGAGACCTTCCCCGGGCTGCTGGCCGCGGACGCCCGCGTCCTGGGCGTCACGGACGACGCGTACTGGCTGGACCTCGGCACGCCGGCGACCCTCGTACGCGGCTCCGCCGACCTCGTCCTCGGCCGGGTCGCCTCGCCCGCCCTGCCCGGGCCGTGCGGTGAGGCGCTGCTCCTCGAAGGCTGCCGGGTCGCCCCGGACGCGGTGGTGCTCGGGGGGAGCACCATCGGTCCCGGCGCCACGGTGCACGGCGGCGCACAGGTCAGCGGGAGCATCCTGCTCGACGGCGCCGTCGTGGAGGCCGGGGCGGTCGTGCACGACAGCGTGATCGGGGCCGGAGCGGTCATCGGGGCGGGCACGGTGCTGGACTGCGCGGTCATCGGCGACCGGGCCCGCGTCGGCAGCGGCAACGAGCTCAGGACCGGCCTGCGTCTGTGGAACGACGCCACCCTCGCCCCGGATTCCGTCCGCTTCTCGCCGGATCCGCGTCCCGCGGTCCCCGCCCAGAGCGGAGTGCGCCATGCAGCGGCCCTCTGACGGAGAGCTCCGGCCCTACCCGGACGAGTGGCAGCGGCAGGACCAGGACCAGGGCCAGGGCCAGGACCACGCGGTGGACGAAACGTTCCAGCTGCGCGTGGTGCAGCAGCCGCACCCCTACGCCGACAACGAGTGGACC
Organism: Streptomyces sp. NPDC059989; assembly: GCF_042736975.1. Taxonomy (NCBI): domain Bacteria; kingdom Bacillati; phylum Actinomycetota; class Actinomycetes; order Kitasatosporales; family Streptomycetaceae; genus Streptomyces; species Streptomyces sp. NPDC059989. The sequence goes on along the minus strand of NZ_JBHWUO010000019.1, from coordinate 11,466 downwards.
CGCCACCAGGCCCCGCAGGTCCCGGCCGCCGAGTGGTTCGACCGGCACGACGAGTACGCCGCCCGCACCCCGGCCCCCGCCGAGCCGGCTCCGCAGCCGAAGCCGCAGCCCGCCGCTCCCGAGCCCGCCCCGGCCCGCCGCTTCGCCGCGGTCGACGGCCTGCGCGGCATCGCGATCATCTCCATCCTGCTCTACCACACGAGCTGGTTCGCCAACGGACTCTTCGGCGTCGACGCGTTCTTCGTCCTCTCCGGCTTCCTGGTCACCCTGCTCCTCGTCCGCGAGGTCGAGCGCTCCGGCCGCATCCGCCTCTTCCGCTTCTACAAGCGGCGCTTCAAGCGGCTGATCCCCGGCCTGCTGGTGATCCTGACCGCCGTGGTCGCCCTGGCGTACCTGCTGGGCACCCTGCGGGAAGCGAAGACCATCTCACACCAGGCCATCACCTCCCTGTTCCAGTACGCCAACTGGGCCCAGCTCGCGAACGGCAACGCGTACTGGGAGGGCAACGGCACGATCGACCCGCTCGCCGCCATGTGGTCGTTGAGCGTGACCGAGCAGTTCTACCTCGTCTGGCCGCTGGTGCTCGGCATCCTCTGCCTCGTCTGCCGCCGCCGCATCGCGGCCGTGACCGTCTTCGTCGTCCTGCTCTTCGCAGGCTCGGCGGCCGTCGCCCCGCTGCTGTTCACCGGCACGAACACCGACGAGATGTACCTGAGCACCCACACGCGGGCCGTCGCCTTCATGGCGGGCGCCGCGGCCGCCTGCATCGTCCACCTGATCCACCGCAGGGCGGACGGGCAGCGCGCCGGGGCACCGGACGCACGCGCCACCGCCGAGCCGTCGAGCGCGGTCACCGCGCTCCTGACGGCGACCGGCATCCTCGCCCTGGTCGCCATCGTCGCCCTCAGCGTCCTCGTCGACAGCTACCACAAGCCCTGGCTGTACCAGGGCGGACTGGCCGTCGTCGCCGCGCTGGTCGCGCTGCTCGCGGCCGTGCTCTGCACGGACCGGGGGCCCCTGGTCAAGCTGCTCTCCGGGAAGATCATCACGGAGATCGGGCAGCTCTCGTACACGATCTACCTGCTGCACCTGCCGATCTACTGGCTGCTCCAGAAGGGCCAGCCCGACGTCAAGCCGTGGGCCCTGCTGATCGTGGGCGGCGGCATCACCTGGTTCCTCGCGCTGCTGCTCCACTACGTCGTCACCGAACGCCTCCGGCTGCGCGACTGGCGGCCGCTGCGCGCCGTCCCGCTCATCGCCGTCGCCTGCGTCGCCATCACCGCCGGCGCGTACTACCTGCCGACCTACACCGAGCAGGAGATGCGGCCCGGCGGCAAGCCGCTCGTCATCACGGCCGGCGACTCGCTCGCCAACGACCTCGCGACCGGGCTGAGCACCCAGGGCAAGGACTTCGGCGTCATCGACGGCGGCATCGCGGGCTGCGGCCTCATGGGCGCGAACCGGGTGAAGGACCGGCAGAACCTCGTCGTCAAGAACTCCGACGAGTGCCGCGAGTCCGTCGGGACGTGGTCCGACCTGATCCGGGAACACCAGCCGCAGGCCGTGGTCGTCCACATCGGCTGGGACGCGACCCTCCAGGACGTCAAGGGCGACGGGACGTGGATGTCCCCCTGCGACGCCGACTACCGCACCCGCTACACCGAGCGGCTCAAGGCCGCCGTGACGCAGTGGCGGGAGGCGGACCCGAACGTCCCGATCCTGCTGATGAACGAGCGCACCGGCACCGGCGCCACCACCCCCGAGTGGGCGCGCTGCTTCAACGCCGTGGTGAGCCAGTACGTGACCACCGCCAAGGTGCCGCAGCTCAGGCTGGTGGACTTCGCGGGCTTCCTGTGCCCCGAGGGCCGCCCGTGCCAGGAGAAGACGCCGCGCGGCAAGCGGATGTACCCGGCGGGCGACGACGTCCACCTGACCTCCGACGGCATGGCCCACGTCACGCCGTGGCTGGAGGAGCAACTGCACAAGGCCGTCGACACGGAGAAGAAGCCGGCCTGATCGCGGCCCCCGCCGGTACCGGCCTGCCCTCTGACGCCCCCTCAACATTCGTACGCTCACCCCGTACCGTTGCGGTTCCCACGTCTCGGAGGTGCCTGAAGCCATGCGGATCGCCACGACCATCTTCCTCACCGACCGCACCGTCTCGCCCGTCCGCCTCGCCCGGAGCCTGGAGGAGCGGGGCTTCTCCGGCCTCTACCTCCCCGAGCACACGCACATCCCGGTCAGCCGCGACACCGGCGCGCCCATGGGCGGCGACCTCCCCGAGATGTACGGGCGCACCCTCGACCCCTTCGTGGCCCTGGGACAGGCCTCCGCCGTGACCGAGCGGCTCCGGCTCGGCACCGGGATCACCCTGGTCGCCCAGCACGACCCGATCGACCTCGCGAAGCGGATCGCCACGCTGGACCACCTGTCCGGCGGCCGGTTCACCCTCGGCATCGGCTACGGCTGGAACGTGGAGGAGGCCGCCGACCACGGCGTCGAGTGGCGCACCCGCCGCGAGCTGGTCCGCGACCGGATGGCGCTGATGCGCGCCCTGTGGGCCCCCGAGCCCACGGCGTACGTCGGCGAGTACTCCTCGGTCCAGGCCAGCGCCGCCCACCCGAAGCCGGCCCAGGCCCCGCGCGAACTGGGCCCCGGCGTCCCCCTGTACGGCCCCCGCACCCTGATCGGCGGCGCGGCCGGCCCGAAGCTCTTCGCCGCCATCGCCGACCACTCCGACGGCTGGCTCCCGATCGGCGGCCGCGGCCTGACCGAGTCCATGCCGGTGCTCCGTCAGATCTGGGAGACCGCCGGCCGCGACCCGAAGACCCTCCAGGTGATCCCGTACGCCGTCCAGCCCACGCCCGGCAAGATGGCCCACTACGCCGACCTCGGCCTCGACGAGGTCGTCCTGCAACTCCCCTCGGCCCCGGAGGCGGAGGTCCTGCGCACCCTGGACGACTTCGCCCAGTACCTCTGACCTGCGGTGCGTGCGCAGGGGCGGCGTTCACGGGGTCCCGCTTCCCCGACCGCTCAGCTCGGCCCAGACCGTTTTGCCGATCAGGCGGTCGAGGACGCCCCAGTCGGTGGCGACGGCGTCGACGATGCGGAGGCCGTAGCCGGATTCCGCCTGGTAGGCGTGCGGCCGCAGGGCCGGGCGGCGGTCGCGGCGGGCGTCGGAGACCTCGATGCGCAGGACGCCCGCCAGCAGGGTCATCCGGAGCTCGAAGTCCCGCCCGGGCACCCGGCCGTGGGTGACGGCATTGGCGGCGAGCTCGGCGACCAGCAGCCCGGCATCGACGGAGAGCGCGGTGGACTCGGGAATCCCCCACGCGTGCAGCTCCACGAGGGCCAACTGCCGGGCGAGGCGGGCCCCGCGCCGGGTGCAGCTGAAACGCTGAGTGAACGTGCGTACGAAGGCCACGGCGGGGCCGGAGGGTGCGGTCATGGTGCACAACGTCCCGCGCGACCAGGGGAGTTCCCAGCACGTCACCTACTACTTTTCAACTGTACGAGCCCACTCTCTGGACAGTAGCGGTCACCGTCCGTGAACCTGTTTGCGGAGGTGACCGCGATGACGCATGCCGACGAGAGCGGTGACGGCGAGGTAGAGCCGGACAACGACCTGCGGAGTTTCGGGGAGATGGTGAAGGCCTCCCGCAAACGGGCCGGCCTGACCCAGGAGCAACTGGCCGACCAGATCGGCTACTCGGTCCAGTACGTGGGCTCGGTGGAGCAGGGCCGACGCCACCCGTCCACGCGGTTCGTCGACCGCGTGGAGGTGGCGCTGGATGCCTTCGGGGTCATCCGGATCGCGGCCAACCAGCTGACGCGGCGACGGGGGCTGGCGAAGTGGTTCAGGAGGTGGGCGGAGCTTGAGGAGAAGGCCCGCACCCTCAATACCTACGAATCACGGTCGATTCCGGGCCTGTTACAGACCGAGGCCTACGCCCGCGCCCTGGTCGAGGCCGTCCTGCCGCCGCCCACCGCCCAGGAGGCGGAGGCCCGCATCACGGCCCGACTGAACCGACAGCGACTCCTGTACCGGACTCCGTACACGGTCTTCAGCTTCATCATCGACGAGGCGGTGATCCTCCGGCAGACCGGCGGCCCCGAGGTGACCCGCGAGCTGATCGACCACCTGCTGGAGTGCGCCCGACTGCCCAACGTCGATCTGCAGATCATGCCGCTGATCAGCCCCGACCACGCGGGCCTCGGCGGCTCTTTCCAGCTCCTCGAAACCGAGGATCACGAATGGGCGGGGTACAGCGAGGGCCAGCAGTCGGGTCGGGTGCTAACCGACCTGAAAGACATCAGCCTGCTCCACCAGCGGTATGCCAAACTTCGCATCCAGGCCCTCAATCCTGCGGACAGCGCGGGCCTGTTGATGCGATTGCGAGGATCCCTGTGAACAGCTCCCAACTCCGCTGGTTCAAGAGCAGCTACAGCAGTGGTGACGGCGACAGCTGCGTCGAGGTCGCGCTCTCCTGGCACAAGTCCACATACAGCGGCAGCGAAGGCGACAGCTGCGTCGAGGTCGCCACCTGCGCCGACACCGTCCACATCCGGGACTCCAAGGTGGCGGCCGGTCCGGAGCTGGCCGTCGGCGCCGGCGCCTGGGCCGGGTTCCTCGGTGGGGTGACGGGCGGTCGCTGACCCGCTCGCACGGGATTTCGTACGCTGATCCCATGATCGATTCACGTACCCACATCCGTGTCGCCCGCCCCTCCCTGGACCTGAAGGCCGTCGAGCGGTTCTACGTCGACGGCCTCGGGCTCGACGTGCTGTGGCGCAGCGAGAACAGCGGGCCCGGCGAGCACGACCTGCTGATGGTCGGTCCGGCCGGGGGCGGCTGGCACTTCGAGCTGACCCGGGATGCCGACCACCCGATCGCGCCCGCGCCCACCGTCGACGACCTCTTCGTGGTCTACCTGGGCGAGGCGCCGGACGAGGCCCTCGTCCAGCGCCTCGTCGACCACGGCGGGACCCGCGTGGCCGCCCACAACCCGTACTGGGACGAGTGGGGCGTCACCGTCGAGGACCCCGACGGTTACCGGCTCGTGCTCTGCTCCCGTACCTGGGGCTAGGCCCGGTCAGCCGATCTTCGGGGCGCTCGGCAGCCCGTTCTTGAGGGCCGTCCCGGTGCCCGACAGGGAGCTGTCCGTCGCCTTCGAGGCGGAGCCGACGGCGCCGGCGGTGACTCCGACCGCCGTCTTCGCGTCGTCGACGGTCTGTCCGGGGCGGTTGACGATCTCGCCGACCCGCTGGGTGATGGGCGGCCCCTCGATGGCCCGCTCGTCGGCGTGCGCGGCAACGGGGGTGAGGGCGAGGGCTGCGCCCCCGGACAGGACCAGGGCGGCAAGGGTGCGCTTGATGGCAGTCATGCCCCGCCCAACGACCCCGCCGCTCCCCGGGTCACCCTCTCCGACCCCCTTTGGAGTGAGGCCTCCGCGGATCCCGAGCCATCGATATGACACTTGCGTAATATGCTGCACCTGTCATACTCGGAGGAAGGTCCGTGGACTGGGAAGTGATCGTCGTGGAGCCTGCTCTTTCCTGGCTGCACACTCTGCGCCAAAGCGACCGCCCTCCACTCATCCAGATCAGCAAGGCCATCACCGCTCTGCGGCAAGAAGGACCGGCCATGGGCCGCCCCCTGGTGGACACCGTCAAGGGATCCCGGTTGACCAACCTCAAGGAGCTTCGACCCGGGTCTGCCGGCGCCAGCGAAGTGCGGCTGCTGTTCGTCTTCGACCCACTGCGGCGCGCGGTGTTCCTCGTCGGTGGGGACAAAACCGGCGACTGGCAGGGGTGGTATCGCTCCGCGATCCCCCAAGCCGAGAAGGCATACGAGGATTACCTGACGCAACCGGAGGAGGACACACCATGAGCCAGAAACCCGAGCGCCCCACCCAGGCTGCCCGCTGGGACGACCTCGTCGAGGAATTCGGCTTCTCTCCCGCCGAGCGGGCCGAGATCGACCGCGGCGCCGCGGAGATGATCTCCGTCGTACGCGCCCACCGCCTGGCGGAGGTGCGCAAGCGGCAGCACACCACACAGGTTCAGGTCGCCGAGGCCATGGGGGTCACCCAGGCTCGCGTCTCGCGGATCGAGAGCGGCGAACTAGAGCGCAGCGAGGTCGAGACCCTCGCCGCTTACGTGCGCGCCCTTGGCGGCAAGCTGAAGATCGTGGCCGAGTTCGGGGACGAGCAGTACGTTCTCGGGTGAACGCCCGCGGCCCCGGATCGGGGGACGATCCGGGGCCGCGGGGATGACTCGGCTGGTGGGGGCGCGGGGCGCCCGGGGTCAGTCCTCGACGACCAGGGCCGGGGTGGACGTGGTGAGGACCTCGCCGCGGAAGAAGGCGGGGCTGCGGCGCTCGGTGACGAACATGATCACCAGGCCGAGGGCCAGCAGGCCGACGCCGATGACGAAGACGTTGCCGACGTCGAGGCCGGGGATGTGGGAGCCGGAGCCGTAGGACGGGTCCCAGGCGTCGTACAGGGTCTTGAAGAAGACCGCGGCCAGCAGCACGCCGCCCAGGATCGGGAAGACGCCCTTGAAGAAGAGGTCGCGGGCGGAGCGGCCGAGTTCCTTGCGGAAGTACCAGGCGCAGGCGAAGGCCGTCAGCGAGTAGTAGAAGCAGATCATCAGGCCGAGCGCGAAGATCGTGTCGGTCAGGACGTTCTCGCTGACCAGGGTCATCACCGTGTAGAAGGCGCCGGTGGCGAGGCCCGCCATGACCGTGGCGCGGCCCGGGGTCTTGAACTTCGGGTGGACCTTGGCGTAGGAGGGCGGCAGCGCCTCGTACGTCGACATGGCCAGGACCGTGCGGGCCACCGGGATGAAGGTGGTCTGCAGGGAGGCGGCGGCGGAGGCCAGGACCGCGACGAAGAGCAGGATGCCGAGCACCGGGCCCATCACGGGGCCGGCGAGGGCGGCGAAGACGTTGCCGGAGGTCTCCTCGTTGCCGAGGCCCAGGCCCTCACCGCCGGAGCCGACGGCCATCTGGGCGGCGATGCCGGTGGCCAGGTAGGAGCCGACCAGGACGACCATCGCGATGAGCGAGGCGCGGCCCGGGGTCTTGGCGGAGCCGGTGGTCTCCTCGTTGGTGGCCAGGCAGGCGTCCCAGCCCCAGTACATGAAGATCGAGAGCGAGAGTCCGGCGGTGAAGGCCGCCATGGACTCGACCGCGAAGGGGTTCATCCAGGACCAGGAGAAGTCCAGGCCGGTGTCGAAGGTGCCGGCGGAGGCCTTCTGGAAGGCCATGACGACGAAGATGGCGAGCACGGCGAGCTGGAGGCCGACCAGGGCGTACTGGACGCCCTTGGTGGCCGTCATGCCGCGGTAGCTGATGGCCGTGGCGGCCGCGATCAGGGTGAGGCAGGTGGCGATGTGGACGAGCTTGTTGTCGTCCAGGGCCGCGATCGACGGATTGCCCGTGATCTCACCGGCCAGCAGCCAGAAGTACGAGGTGGCGACGCCGGCGAGGTTGGAGAGCACGATGATCGTGGCGATCACCAGGCCCCAGCCGCACATCCAGCCGATCCGCGGGCCGAAGGCCTTCACGGTCCAGGTGAAGGAGGTGCCGCAGTCCGGCATGGCCTTGTTGAGCTCGCGGTAGGCGAAGGCCACCAGGAGCATCGGGAGGAAGCCGGCGAGGAAGATCGCGGGCATCTGCATGCCGACCTCACCGGCGGTGGAGCCGAGGGTCGAGGTCAGGCAGTAGACGGGGGCGACGGTGGAGATGCCGATGACGGCACTGCCCACCAGTCCGACGGACCCCTTGCCGAGGCCCTTGCCGCGAACGTCGCCCTCGGCGACGCCGCTTACCGTGTCTCCGACCTGAGGCCGAACGTCCAGCTGAGTCATGAGTCAGGACGTTAGACGGTGCGTATTCCACATCCGGAGGTCTAAGGTCCGGATCTCCACGGCCCAAATTGCCTTGGAATCTTGAGGCCGAGAGAGTTCACGATCGCGCAATGAAAGGTTCACGAACCCGCCGATCATTGTTTCGGCGGGCCCGGACGTTCGCTTTCGCCATGCGGAAACCGCAGCTGTGTCCGTTTTGGGCGGTTTCAAACTTTCCAGGTCAACATTTGGTCAAGCCCATACGATCGACTGGGTTTCGCTGTAGGCATGGAGGGCGTATGAGCCCACATCCCTTCCCACGCCCGACTTCTTGAAGCCGCCGAAGGGTGCCTCCATGTTGCGGCCGATGGTGTTCACCCCCACCCCGCCCGCCCGCAGCCGGCGCGCCACGCGGAACGCGCGGGCCGAATCCCCGGACCACACGTAGCTCAGCAGGCCGAAATCGCTGTCGTTGGCCAGCCTGACCGCCTCGTCCTCCCCGCTCGCCCCGTCCCCGTCGAAGGGAACGACCACGACCACCGGGCCGAAGATCTCCTCCCGGACCACGCGCATGTCGTTGCTGCAGTCCACGAGGAGGGTGGGCGCCACGTAGAAGCCGCGGCCCTCCCCCACCACCGGGCGCTCGCCGCCGTACGCGATCCGCGCCCCCTCCTTCCGGCCCAGCTCGACGTACGACTCCACACGGTCCCGGTGCGCCGCCGAGATCACCGGCCCCACCACCGTGCCCGCCGCCCCCGGGTCGCCGACCTTCATGAAGGCCAGGTAGCCGGTGAGCTTCTCGATCAGCCGGTCGTACACCGCCCGGTGCGCGATCACCCGGGTCGGAGCCGTACAGATCTGCCCGGAATAGAAGGAGAAGGTCGTCCCGATCCCCATCACCGCCGCGTCCAGGTCCGCGTCGTCCATGACGACCGCCGCGCCCTTGCCGCCCAGCTCCATCAGCTGCCGCTTCATCGTCCGGCCGCAGACCTCCGCGATGCGCTGCCCGACCGCCGTGGAGCCGGTGAAGGACACCATGTCCACGTACGGGGAGTCCACCGCGGCCTCGCCCACCTCCACCGAGGTGCCCGACACCACGTTCACCACGCCCGCCGGGACCCCGGCCTCGTGCAGCGCCTCGGCCATCTTGAACACCGACAGCGGATCCTGCGGGGCCGGCTTGACCACCACCGTGTTGCCCATGGCCAGGGCCGGGGCCACCTTGCCCGCCGGATTCGCCCACGGGTTGTTGTAGGAGGTGATGCAGGTGACCACGCCGACCGGCTGGCGCACCTCCAGCGCCCCCAGGATGCTCGCCTTCCCCATCGGGCCGGCCTCCGTCACCTGCGGCGGAAGACCCCGCTCCACCGGCTCCAGGGCACCCTTCGCGTACCGCCGGAAGCGGGAGACCCCGACCCCGACCTGCATGCCGCGCGCGATCCCGGTCGGCGCGCCCGTCTCGGCCTGGGCCAGCGCGGCCCACGGCTCGTACTCGCGCTGCATGATGTCCGCGGCCCGGTCGAGGATCGCCGCCCGCTCCTCCGGCTTCGTACGGGACCAGGCCTCGAAGGCCCCGGCCGCGGCGCGCGCCGCCTCCTCCACCTGGGCGCGCGAGGCCTCCGGTGCGAGACCGACCACGGATTCGTCCGCCGGATTGACCACCTCGTAGTGGCCGCCCTCGGGCTCCACCCACTCGCCGCCGACGTACAGCCGCTGCGCCTCGGTCATCGGGTGCTCACCGTCCTCGTGTCCCGGCCCGACCGGAGCACGATGCCCGGTATCGCGCCCGTCACCTCGTCGTCGCGGATGGTCTCCACGCCGTTGACCCGTACCGACACGATCCCGATGGCCCGCGCGTCCAGCCGCGGACTGTCCCCGGGCAGGTCGTGCACGAGCGTCGCCGGGCCGGCCTCGATCCGCTCCGGGTCGAAGAGCACCAGGTCCGCGTGGAAGCCTTCGGCGATCCGGCCGCGCTCGCGCAGCCCGAACAGCTGGGCCGGGTCGTCCGTGAGCATCCGTACCGCCTGCTCCAGCGGGACCAGCTTGCGGCCGCGCAGGCAGTCGCCGAGGAAGCGGGTCGTGTACGGGGCCCCGCACATGCGGTCCAGGTGCGCGCCGGCGTCGGAGCCGCCGAGCATCACGTCCTCGTGCTGCCAGGTCTCGGCGCGCAGGGCCCAGCTCGCCGGGTCGTTGTCGGTGGGCATCGGCCAGAGCACCGTACGCAGGTCGTCGTCGGCGCAGATCTCCACCAGGCAGTGGAAGGGGTCCTGGCCGCGCTCGGCCGCGATGTCGTTGACGACCCGGCCGGAGAGGCCCTCGTTCTCCTTGCTGTACGTGTCGCCGATGACGTAGCGCCCGAAGTTGGCGAGGCGGCGGAAGACGCCGGCCTCCTTGCTCTCGGCGCGGCGCAGCATCTCGGCCCGTACGTCCGCGTCGCGGAGCTTCTCGATCCGCTCGGGGACGGGCAGGCCGAGGACCTCACCCCAGCCGGGGATGAGGTTGAGCGCGCAGAAGGTGCCGAGCGACATGTTCATGGGGGTGAGGATCGGCATGGTGAGGGCGACGATCCGGCCGCCGGCCTTGCGGGCGCGCTCACTGGGGATCAGCTGGCGCGGGACGCGCTCGGGGACGGAGGCGTCGATGGTGAGGACGTTCCAGTTGAGGGGCCGCCCGGCGGCGGCGCTCATGTCGACGAAGAGGTCGATCTCCTCGTCCGCGAACTGGTCGAGGCAGCCGGCGACGATCGCTTCGAGCTGGGTGCCCTCGTGGTCGGCGACGGCGCGGGAGAGCGCGAGGAGCTCCTCCGGCTTCGCGTGCCGGGACGCCACCGGGTGCCCGGCGCCGTCGGAGTGGGTGGAGGACTGGGTGGTGGACAGGCCCCAGGCGCCGGCGTTCATGGCGTCGTGGAAGAGGTCGAGCATCTGCTGCATCTGCTCGGGGGTGGGCTGCCCGCCGACGGCGTCCTCGCCCATCACGTGGCGGCGCAGGGCGCAGTGGCCGACCATGAAGCCGGCGTTGACGGCGATGCGGCCTTCGAGTGCGTCGAGGTACTGGCCGAAGGTGGACCAGGTCCAGTCGACGCCCTCCTCCAGGGCCTTGAGGGCCATGCCCTCGACCTTGCTCATCATGCGGCGCGTGTAGTCGGCGTCTTCGGGGCGGGCCGGGTTGAGCGGGGCCAGGGTGAAGCCGCAGTTGCCGCCGGCGACGGTGGTGACGCCGTGGTTCATGGAGGGGGTGGCGTACGGGTCCCAGAAGAGCTGGGCGTCGTAGTGCGTGTGGGGGTCGATGAAGCCGGGGGTGAGGACCAGGCCGGTGGCGTCCTCGCTGGTGCGGGCCTCTTCCGTGACCGTGCCGGGGTCGCCGATGGCGACGATCCGCCCGTCGCGTATCCCGACGTCTGCGACGCGGGCGGGGGTGCCGGTGCCGTCCACGACGGTCGCGCCCTTGATGAGGTGGTCGAGCATGACGTCCCTTCTGGGTTGCGGTCTCGCGGGTGCGGGTGCGGATGCGGGTGCGAGGTCCGGGTGCGGCGCCGCTGCTGGGGCTCCGCCCCAGACCCCGCGCCTCAAACGCCGGCGGGGCTGGATATGGCCGCTGCCGGAGGCACATCCAGCC
>NZ_JBHWUO010000018.1:0-163995 GCF_042736975.1 Streptomyces sp. NPDC059989 | reverse complement strand
GTCAAGGGCGCTCCCTGCGGTCGCGTCGCTTCGCGATGGCCTTCGGCCACCCTTGACAGGCCGTCCCGCCACGGAAATACGAAGACTGCCGGGAAGCCCCCAAAAGAACGGCACGGGTCGGAGACATGCGCATGGGGAGATCAGGGAGGGGCGGGCTCGGTTCCCGGTCCATCCGGACCAGCGCCCGGGCCCATATGCCACCCGTTCCGGGTCGGGGGCCGCTCTACCTGCACCGAACAGCGGTGAGAGGCCCATCCGGAGCCGCGGGCGCGGCAGATCGCTACGCGCTTCGCACGGCTTGGCGTCCGGCGGCCGTCTGGGGTTGGTGCCCGCACCACATGTTGACCGCATCGTCCTCGTTGTGCGGCAGGGGAGTGGGGAAGGGCTCCGGGGACGACGACGGCCCCCAGAGCCAGCTCGGGGGGCCGTCGGGGGTGGGCTGGGTTAGATGCCCATCGACACCGCTAGGTCCTTTTTGATCGCGTCCAGGATTTCCTGGCCGCGGGTGCGGGACGGGGCCAGGTCGGAGGCCTCGGCCACCGGGACCACGACCTCCAGGTAGCACTTCAGCTTCGGCTCCGTGCCCGACGGGCGGACGATCACGCGGGCCTTGTAGTCGCCGTCCAGGTAGTAGCGCAGGCCGTCCGTGGGCGGGAGCTTGTCCGTGCCCTGCGACAGGTCCTCCGCCGACGTGACGCGCAGGCCCGCCAGGGAGGTCGGCGGCTCCGCGCGGAGCGCGGCCATGGCCGAGGCGATCACCGACAGGTCCGAGACGCGGACCGACAGCTGGTCCGTGGCGTGCAGGCCGTGGGCCATCGCCAGGTCGTCCAGCAGGTCGGTCAGGGTGCGGCCCTGCTCCTTGAGCTCCGAGGCCAGTTCGGCGACGAGCAGGGCGGCCGTGACGCCGTCCTTGTCGCGGACGCCCTCGGGGTCCACGCAGTAGCCGAGCGCCTCCTCGTAGCCGTAGCGCAGGCCCTCCACGCGGGCGATCCACTTGAAGCCCGTCAGGGTCTCCTCGTAGCCGACGCCCGCCGCCTCCGCGATGCGGCCCAGGAGGCTGGAGGAGACGATCGACTCCGCGAAGGTGCCCTGGGCGCCCTTGTGGACCAGGTGGGCCGCCAGCAGCGCGCCGACCTCGTCGCCGCGCAGCATCCGCCAGCCGCCGTTGTCGGGGACCGCCACCGCGCAGCGGTCCGCGTCCGGGTCGTTCGCGATCACGATGTCGGGGTGGACCTCGGAGGCCTTCGCGAAGGACAGGTCCATCGCGCCCGGCTCCTCCGGGTTGGGGAAGGCGACCGTCGGGAACGCCGGGTCCGGCTCCGCCTGCTCGGCGACCAGGACCGGCGTCGGGAAGCCGTGCCGGGCGAAGGCCGCCATCACGACCTCCTTGCCGACGCCGTGCATGGCCGTGTAGACGGTGCGCACGCCCCGGGCGGAGCCGGGGGTCAGGACGGCGTCCGTGCGGGCCAGGTAGGCCTCCAGGACCTCGTCGCCGAGGTCCTCCCAGCCGGACTCCGGGCGCGGTACGTCGGCCAGCTTCTCCACCGCCGCGATCTGCGCCGCGATCTCCGTGTCCGCCGGGGAGACGATCTGGGAGCCGTCGCCGAGGTAGACCTTGTAGCCGTTGTCCCGGGGAGGGTTGTGGCTCGCGGTCACCTCGACGCCGGCGACGGCGCCCAGGTGCCTTATGGCGTACGCGAGGACGGGCGTGGGGAGGGGGCGGGGGAGTACGGCCGCGCGCAGGCCGGCGCCGGTCATGACGGCCGCGGTGTCACGGGCGAAGTCCGTGGACTTGTAGCGCGCGTCGTAGCCGACGACGACCAGACCGCCGGCGTGGCCCTGGGCCTTCAGGTAGGCCGCGAGGCCCGCCGCGGCCCGGATGACCACGGAACGGTTCATCCGCATCGGGCCGGCACCGATCTCGCCGCGCAGTCCGGCGGTGCCGAACTGGAGCGTGCCGGAGAACCGGTCCGCGAGCTCCGCCGTGTCGCCCGCCGCGATGAGCGCGGACAGTTCGTCCGCCGTCTCCGGGTCCGGGTCCTCCGCCAGCCAGGCCTGGGCCCGGGTGATCAGGTCGTCCTGTGCCTGTTCCTGCACTACTTCCGCCTTAGCTCTCGTACGTGCCCGTGCCTCAGATGCGGGCGAGGACCTGGGTCAGCAGCTTGCCCATGCGCGCGGCCGAGTCGCGGCCGGCCTGGAGCACCTCTTCGTGGTTCAGCGGCTCGCCGGAGATGCCCGCCGCCAGGTTGGTGACCAGGGAGATGCCGAGCACCTCGGCGCCGGCCTCACGGGCGGCGATGGCCTCCAGCACCGTGGACATGCCGACCAGGTCGGCGCCCATGACGCGGATCATGTTGATCTCGGCCGGGGTCTCGTAGTGCGGGCCGGGGAACTGGACGTAGACGCCCTCTTCGAGGGAGGGGTCGATGTCCTTGCACATCGCGCGCAGCTTCGGCGAGTACAGGTTGGTCAGGTCGACGAAGTTCGCGCCGATGATCGGCGAGGTGGCCGTCATGTTGATGTGGTCGCTGATCAGGACCGGCTGGCCGGGCTGCATGCCCTGGCGCAGGCCGCCGCAGCCGTTGGTCAGGACGACGGTCTTGCAGCCCGCGGCGACGGCGGTGCGGACGCCGTGGGCGACGGCGGCGACGCCGCGGCCCTCGTAGTAGTGGGTCCGGCCGAGGAAGACCAGCGCGCGCTTGTCGCCGATCTTGTACGAACGGACCTTGCCGCCGTGTCCTTCGACGGCGGCCGGGGGGAACCCGGGCAGCTCGGTGACGAGGAACTCGGCCTCGGGGGCGCCCAGGGCCTCGGCGGCGGGGGCCCAGCCGGAGCCCATGACGAGGGCGACATCGTGGGTCTCGGCGCCGGTCAGCTCACGCAGGCGGGCGGCGGCGGCGTCGGCGGCAGCGGTGGGATCGGTAACAGATGCGTTCACGCAGACGAGCGTAGCCGCTCAATCCCTACGCGCGTAGATGGCGCAGCTCACGGTGTTCGGATCGTTGCCTTGTCGTTTCCGCCGAATCGTCCCCGACGGGTGTTCGAGCCCGTGCGCGGCGCGGCTAGCAGGGTCGCTTGCGGAGTTCCATCACGTAGTCGTGCGGCGCGCCCGCGGACTCGGCGGCGTCGGCGAGCTCGCCCAGGTAGCGCGCCGACGGCAGGCCGCCCTCGTAGCCGTTCAGGACGTACACCCAGGCCGCTTCCTCGCCGTCGAGCGTGTGTACGCGCACCCTCATCCGGCGGTAGATGTCGAGCCCGACACCCTCCCAGCGGTCCATCGAGTCCTCGTCCAGCGGAGCGATGTCGTAGAGGGCGACGAAGACCTGGTGGCGCGGGGCTTCGACGATCGTCGCCAGCGCGCCCTCCCAGCCCATCTGCTCGCCGCCGAAGGTCAGCCGCCAGTCGTTGATCCAGCCCGTGCCGCGCAGCGGCGAATGGGGTGCGCGGCGCGTCATCAGCCGCGGGTCGAGGTTGCCGGCGTACGCGGCGTAGAGCGACATGAGGTCGAGGGTACGGGAGGGGCGCCCGTGCACGCGTGCCCGGATGGCGGGACCGGGGGCGAAGCACCTTGAAGCGTGCGGGACAATGGGGCACGGAATGCATCCCCCGGGGAGACCCCCCGGACCACCGGCCGGGACGGCAGCCGACCGGGTAGACGTGAGGCGGAGTTTTCGTGACCCGGATCGTGATCATCGGCGGCGGACCCGGCGGGTACGAGGCGGCCCTGGTAGGGGCCCAGCTCGGTGCGGAGGTGACCGTCGTGGACTGCGACGGTCTGGGCGGGGCGTCGGTGCTCACCGACTGCGTGCCCTCGAAGACCCTCATCGCGACCGCCGAGGTCATGACGACCTTCGACTCGTCGTACGAGGAGCTCGGCATCGTCGTCGCCGACGACACCCCGCACATCGAGCAGGCCGCGCGCGTCGTCGGCGTCGACCTCGGCAAGGTGAACCGGCGCGTCAAGCGCCTCGCCCTCGCCCAGTCGCACGACATCACCGCCTCCGTGACCCGGGCCGGCGCCCGCGTCGTACGGGGCCGGGGCAAGCTCGGCGGGCCGCAGGGCATCGACGGCACGCGGGACGTCATCGTCACCGCCGCCGACGGTACCGAGACCATCCTGACCGCCGACGCCGTGCTGATCGCGACCGGCGGCCACCCCCGCGAGATCCCGGACGCCATGCCCGACGGCGAGCGGATCCTGAACTGGACCCAGGTCTACGACCTCGACGAGCTCCCCGAGGAGCTCATCGTGGTCGGCTCCGGTGTGACCGGCGCCGAGTTCGCCGGCGCGTACCAGGCCCTCGGGTCCCGGGTCACGCTGGTCTCCTCCCGCGACCGCGTGCTGCCGGGCGAGGACCCCGACGCCGCCGCCGTGCTGGAGGACGTGTTCCGGCGGCGCGGCATGAACGTCGTGGGGCGCTCCCGCGCCGAGTCCGCCAAGCGCGTCGGCGACCGGGTCGAGGTCACCCTGTCCGACGGCCGGGTCATCACGGGCACCCACTGCCTGATGGCGGTCGGCGCGATCCCCAACACCAAGGACATGAACCTGGAGGAGTCCGGGGTCCGGCTCAAGGAGTCCGGGCACATCTGGACCGACAAGGTCTCGCGCACGTCGTCGCCCGGCGTGTACGCGGCCGGCGACGTGACCGGCATCTTCGCGCTGGCCTCCGTGGCCGCCATGCAGGGCCGCATCGCGATGTACCACTTCCTCGGTGACGCGGTGACCCCGCTGAACCTCAAGACGGTGTCCTCGAACGTCTTCACCGACCCCGAGATCGCCACCGTCGGCTACACCCAGGCCGACGTGGACGCCGGCAAGATCGACGCCCGCGTGGTGAAGCTGCCGCTGCTGCGCAACCCGCGCGCCAAGATGCAGGGCATCCGGGACGGCTTCGTGAAGCTGTTCTGCCGTCCGGGCACGGGGATCGTGGTGGGCGGCGTGGTCGTCTCGCCGCGTGCGAGCGAGCTGATCCACCCGATCTCGATCGCCGTCGACAACAACCTGACGGTCGAGCAGATCGCAAACGCGTTCACCGTGTACCCCTCGCTGTCGGGATCGATCGCCGAGGTGGCGCGCCAGCTGCACACGCGGAAGGCCGCCGGGGAGGCGTAATCGGCCCGAACCGCCGCATACCGTAAGGGGTTTGGGGCGGGGCGCGGTTTCGTGGCCGGCCGTTCACGCAACTCTCCGGCCGCGTATACCACTAGTCGCCCCGCCGTATGGACAACTTCGGTATTCCGGCGCAAGGAGCTGAAAGTAGACGGTCGTTGGGGTTACTGTCAGTTTCGTGTTCGCTGCAGAACGTCGCCAATTGATCCTCGAAATGGTGCGGGCCAACGGAGCGGTATCGCTCCGGGAGCTCGCCCGCGTCGTCCAGACCTCCGAAGTGACCGTACGGCGGGACGTGCGGGCACTGGAGGCAGAAGGACTCCTCGACCGCCGACACGGCGGTGCGGTCTTGCCGGGCGGTTTCACGCGGGAGTCCGGCTTTCCGCAAAAGTCCCATCTCGCGACGGCGGAGAAGACCGCCATCGCCGACGTGGCGGCCGGCCTCGTGGAAGAGGGCGAGGCCGTCGTCGTCGGCGCGGGCACCACGACCCAGGAGCTGGCCCGCCGGCTCGCCCGGGTGCCCGGACTGACCGTCGTCACCAACTCCCTGCTGGTGGCGCAGGCACTGGCCCATGCCAACCGGGTCGAGGTCGTGATGACCGGCGGCACCCTGCGCGGGTCCAACTACGCCCTCGTGGGCAGCGGCGCCGAGCAGTCCCTCCAGGGGCTCCGGGTCTCCCGCGCCTTCCTGTCGGGGAGCGGGCTGACCGCCGAGCGCGGGCTGTCGACTTCGAACATGCTCTCCGCGAGCGTGGACCGGGCGCTGGTGCAGGCGGCGGCGGAGGTGGTGGTGCTGGCCGACCACACGAAGCTCGGCACCGACACCATGTTCCAGACGGTGCCGACCGATGTGATGACCCGTCTGGTGACGGACGAGCCGCCGCCGCACGACGACCGGGCGGCCACGGAGCTCCAGGCCCTCGCGGACCAGGGTGTCCAGATCACGGTCGCGGGCCCCTCTGCGGCCGCGGCGGACGGTATGCAGGGTCGGCGGCCGCGCCGGGATTCTCCGCTGCCGGTGCAGAGGCGGGGTGGGCCCACGGGTCAGCTGCGCAGTGCGTCTGCCGGGATGCTGGAGCAGCAGGCTGCGGGGGAGCGGGCGCGGGTCGCGGACATGCGGCGCCGCTAGCCGCTGCGGGCCGCTTCCTGGGGCTCCGCCCCAGACCCCGCGCCTCAATCGCCGGCGGGGCTGGATGTGCCCCCGTCGTCCTGCGGGTGCGGCGCCGTTGCCGGGGGCCGGCCCCCGGACCCCCGCGCCTCAATCGCCGGCGGGGCTGGATATGGCCCCGCCGTCCTACAGGTGCGGCGCCGTTGCCGGGGAAGCGCCAAAGGCCCCGCCCGGGTGAACCCGGGCGGGGCCTTTGCCATGGCTGAGGGTGTCAGTCCTTGATCTCGCAGATGGTGGCGCCCGAGGTGAGGGAGGCGCCGACCTCGGCCGTGAGGCCGACGATGGTGCCGGAGCGGTGCGCGTTGAGCGGCTGCTCCATCTTCATCGCCTCCAGGACGACGACCAGCTCGCCCTCCTCGACGCGCTGGCCCTCCTCCACCGCGACCTTGACGATCGTGCCCTGCATCGGGGACGCGAGGGTGTCGCCGGAGGCGGCCGGGCCGGACTTCTTGGCCGCGCGGCGCTTCGGCTTGGCGCCGCCCGCGGCGGCCGTACGGGCCAGGGTCATGCCGAGCGACGACGGGAGGGAGACCTCCAGGCGCTTGCCACCGACCTCGACGACGACCGTCTCGCGGCCCGGCTCGTCCTCGGTGTCCTCCGCCGCCGGGGACACGAACGCCGGGATCTCGTTGACGAACTCGGTCTCGATCCACCGGGTGTAGACGGTGAAGGGGCTGCCGTCGGTGGGGGCGAAGGCCGGGTCGGTGACGACGGCGCGGTGGAACGGGATGGCCGTGGCCATGCCCTCGATCTCGAACTCGCCCAGCGCGCGGGCGGCGCGCTGGAGCGCCTGCTCGCGGGTGGCGCCGGTGACGATCAGCTTGGCCAGCAGGGAGTCCCAGGCCGGGCCGATGACCGAGCCGGACTCGACGCCCGCGTCGAGGCGGACACCCGGGCCGGACGGCGCGGCGAACTTCGTCACCGTGCCGGGCGCCGGCAGGAAGCCGCGGCCCGGGTCCTCGCCGTTGATGCGGAACTCGATGGAGTGACCGCGCAGGACCGGGTCCCCGTAGCCGAGCTCCTCGCCGTCGGCGATGCGGAACATCTCGCGGACCAGGTCGATGCCGGAGACCTCTTCGGTGACCGGGTGCTCGACCTGGAGGCGGGTGTTGACCTCCAGGAAGGAGATCAGGCCGTCGGCGGAGACGAGGAACTCGACGGTGCCGGCGCCGACGTAGCCGGCTTCCTTCAGGATCGCCTTGGACGCGGCGTACAGCTCCGCGTTCTGGGCCTCGGAGAGGAACGGCGCCGGGGCCTCCTCCACCAGCTTCTGGTGGCGGCGCTGGAGCGAGCAGTCACGGGTGGAGACGACGACCACGTTGCCGTGGGAGTCGGCCAGGCACTGGGTCTCGACGTGCCGCGGCTTGTCGAGGTAGCGCTCGACGAAGCACTCGCCGCGGCCGAAGGCGGCGACGGCCTCGCGGACGGCGGAGTCGTAGAGCTCCGGCACCTCTTCGAGGGTGCGGGCGACCTTCAGGCCGCGGCCGCCACCGCCGAAGGCGGCCTTGATGGCGATGGGCAGGCCGTGTTCCTTGGCGAACGCGACCACCTCGTCGGGCCCGGACACGGGGTCCGGGGTGCCGGCGACCAGGGGCGCGCCGGCCCGCTGGGCGATGTGACGGGCGGCGACCTTGTCACCGAGGTCCCGGATGGCCTGCGGCGGCGGGCCGATCCAGGTCAGGCCGGCGTCGAGTACGGCCTGGGCGAAGTCGGCGTTCTCGGAGAGGAAGCCGTATCCGGGATGGATGGCGTCCGCACCGGAGTCGGCTGCGGCCTGAAGGACTTTGGAGATGTCCAGGTAGCTGGCGGCCGGGGTGTCACCGCCCAACGCGAAAGCTTCGTCGGCCGCGCGGACGTGCAGAGCGTCCCGGTCCGGGTCGGCGTAGACGGCTACGCTCGCGATCCCGGCGTCCCGGCAGGCCCGAGCAACGCGGACAGCGATTTCGCCACGGTTGGCGATGAGCACCTTGCGCACGATGGCTCCCTCCTTGAAACAAGCTGAGTTTAGGGACAGCCCACACGGCCTTTCGACCCTTCCCCAGTGGTGACCTTGCCCACACAGAGTGTGATGCGAGGTCCCGTCGACCGGGAAACCCTTATGGCGCCCCAGGTCAGGGGGATCCCCGACTGCACAGTAACCCCGTCATGTAGCCAAGGTCTCTGTCCGGCCGGTCAGCGGGCCCGGGTGATTCTTTGTCGAGTCCCTACGAACGGCCCACATTTTCCTTGCTTGATCGCCGTGCGGGAGTCCTACCGTAACGAAGCCGCCCGGACCCCTTGTCCGCACGTTTACCCGTTAGTAGCCTCCAGGCGTCGAACAGGCTTGTGACGCGTGGGGGGTGGGTACGTCGTGCTGCGCAGACTCGTGGCCGGATTGGCCGCGATCGTGCTTGTCGCGGAAGCGGCCGTGCTCGTGCTCGTCCACATCGTGCTGGGCAGGACCACGGCGAACCAGTCGATGTCCATCGCGGGCAGCGATCCGGATGTCATGTCCAAGGCAACCTACGCCCTCGGGGCGGGCATGGGGGCCTTCCTGCTCCTGTGCGCCGTGCTCACCGCCCTCGCCGCGATACGCGACCGGGAGCCCGGCCGCTTCGCCCGCGTCGTGCTCGTCTCCGCCGCGGTCACCCACGGGGTGCTCGGCGTCCTCACCGTCGCCCTGGTCGGCTGGGGCGCCTTCGCGGTGATGATGCTGATCCTGTGCCTGCTCGTACTGACCCTGACGCTCTACGCCGGGCGGCGCGGGAACGGAGCCGCGGACGGCGGCGACGTACGGGACACGCCGCCTCCGCCGCTCGGGGAGCTCAAGCCCACAAGTCCGTGATGGACACGCCCAGTTCGCCCAGCAGGGAGCGCAGCAGCGGCAGCGACAGCCCGATCACGTTGCCGGGGTCCCCGTCGATGCCCTCGATGAACGGCGCGGACAGCCCGTCCAGGGTGAACGCGCCCGCCACGTGCAGCGGCTCGCCGCTCGCCACGTACGCGGCCACCTCCGCGTCCGTGGGCTCGCCGAAGTGGACCGTCGTGGAGGCCGTCGCCGAGACCTGACGGCCGTCCGCCGTGTCGATCACGCAGTGCCCCGTGCGCAGGACCCCGGACCGCCCGCGCATCGACTTCCAGCGCGCGGTGGCCTCTTCGGCGTCCGCGGGCTTGCCCAGCGCCTCCCCGTCCAGCTCCAGTACGGAGTCACAGCCGATCACCAGCGCGCCCGCGGCCTCGTCCAGGGCCGCCACGACGGCCGCCTTCGCCTCGGCCAGCGCGAGGGCCAGGGCGGCCGGCTCGTCGTGGTTCAGGGCGTCCTCGTCGAACCCGCTGACGATCACGTGGGGGGCGAGCCCGGCCTGCCGCAGCAGGTTCAGCCGGGCGGGGGAGGCGGAGGCGAGGACGAGCTTGCGCCCGTTCGCGGGCAGCGGAGTGACGGTCATGGGGCCATCGTAGGGGCGCCCTAGAAGCCCACGCCCAGGACGTAGACCACGACGAGCATGGCGAGGGCGAGCACTACGGTCATCCGCCGGATCATCGCCTGCGCGTCGCGCATGTCCTTCGGCGGCTCGTTCTTCGGATCGGACCAGAGCATGCCCCGATCCTGTCCCCGCGGGCGCGTGTGGCGCCTGAGTACGGGTACTCAGGCGCCACCGTCCGTTCGCGCCATATTCCGTTTCCGGGGTCTGACCCGGGTGCGGCCGGACCTAGCCGGGCCAGTACGTACGACCCCACGCGCGCGGCCCCGGCCGCGGCAGCCGGCGCCGTGCCACCCGGGCCGGCGTCGACCACTCGTCCGCGACCCGGGGCGCGCCCGACGGCGCGGAGGCCAGCGCCGCCGCGCGCGCTTGGACCACCGCCAGTGCGGCGGCCAGCTCCTCCGGGGTCGGATTGCCCTTGACGACCTTGATCACCACAGAGACCTCCTGGAGGGGCTAGAGGGGGATGTTGCCGTGCTTCTTCGGGGGCAGGGACTCCCGCTTGGTGCGCAGCTGCCGCAGCCCCTTCACCACGTGCGCCCGGGTCTCGGACGGCATGGTCACCGCGTCGATGTAACCGCGCTCGGCGGCCGTGTACGGGTTGAGCAGCGCGTCCTCGTACTCGGCGATGAGCCGTGCGCGGGTCTCCTCCACATTCTCCGCCTCCGCGATGTCGCGCCGGTGCAGGATGTTCACCGCGCCCTGTGCGCCCATGACGGCGATCTGGGCCGTCGGCCACGCCAGGTTCAGGTCGGCACCCAGGTGCTTGGAGCCCATGACGTCGTACGCGCCGCCGAAGGCCTTGCGGGTGATGACGGTGATCAGGGGCACGGTCGCCTCCGCGTACGCGTAGATCAGCTTCGCGCCGCGCCGGATGATTCCGTTGTACTCCTGGTCCGTGCCCGGCAGGAAGCCCGGCACGTCCACGAACGTCAGCACCGGGACGTTGAAGGCGTCGCACGTACGGACGAACCGCGCCGCCTTCTCGGAGGCGTCGATGTCCAGGCAGCCGGCGAACTGCATCGGCTGGTTGGCGACGATGCCCACCGGGTGGCCCTCGACCCGGCCGAAGCCGGTGAGGATGTTCGGCGCGAAGAGCGACTGCGTTTCCAGGAACTCGCCGTCGTCGAGCACGTGCTCGATCACGGTGTGCATGTCGTACGGCTGGTTCGCGCTGTCCGGGATCAGTACGTCGAGCTCGCGGTCGAGGTCGCTGACCTCGGTGTCCGCCTCCTCCGGGAAGGCGGGCGGCTCGGAGAGGTTGTTCGACGGAAGGTAGGCGAGCAGGGACTTCACGTACTCGATGGCGTCCTTCTCGTCACCCGCCATGTGGTGCGCGACGCCGGAGGTGCTGTTGTGCGTGCGCGCCCCGCCCAGCTCCTCGAAGCCGACGTCCTCGCCGGTGACCGTCTTGATGACGTCCGGGCCGGTGATGAACATGTGCGAGGTCTGGTCGACCATGACCGTGAAGTCGGTGATGGCGGGCGAGTACACGGCGCCGCCCGCACAGGGCCCGACGATCAGGCTGATCTGCGGGATCACGCCGGAGGCGTGCACGTTCCGGCGGAAGATCTCGCCGTACATGCCCAGCGCGCTGACGCCCTCCTGGATGCGGGCGCCGCCGGAGTCGTTGATGCCGATGAGCGGGCAGCCGGTCTTCAGCGCGAAGTCCATGACCTTCATGATCTTCTGGCCGTAGACCTCGCCGAGGGCGCCGCCGAAGACGGTGAAGTCCTGCGAGAACACCGCGACCGGGCGTCCGTCGACGGTGCCGTAACCGGTGACGACGCCGTCGCCGTACGGGCGGGTCTTCTCCAGCCCGAAGTTGGTGGAACGGTGCCGGGCGAGCTCGTCCAGCTCGACGAACGAGCCCTCGTCCAGCAGCAGGGCCACCCGCTCACGCGCCGTCAGCTTGCCCTTGGCGTGCTGCTTCTCCACGGCCCGCGCGGATCCGGCATGGGTGGCCTCGTCGATGCGGCGCTGCAGGTCCGCGATCTTGCCCGCGGTGGTGTGCATGTCGATCGGCTCTGACGGTTGTGACATCGGGGTCGCGGCTCCCTGCGTGGTGTCAACTGCATGTCAACTGCCTGGTCAATTGAATGACTACGGCTGGCTACTGGTGCGTAGCGTATCGGCGGGCATGGCGCTCGGCAGTGCGGCGTTTGACACACCTACTGTGGGTTGCATGACGCCATCAGATGCTTCAGCAGGTGCTTCCGACGGACGCTGGTCGAGCCTGGACCGGCCGCCCCTCAATGCCGCCGGCCTTCAGCGGGCCCTGGTCGTGGAGGGAGGTCTGTGGACCTCCCTGGAGGTGGTGGCCGCCACCGGGTCGACCAATTCCGATCTCGCCGCGCGGGCCGCGGAGCTGCCCGAGGGGGCCGTGCTCGTCGCCGAGGAGCAGACCGCCGGGCGCGGGCGGCTCGACCGGAGCTGGGTCGCGCCCGCCCGGTCCGGGCTGTTCTTCTCCGTCCTGCTCAAGCCGGGCGAGGCCGTGCCCCAGGAGCGGTGGGGGTGGCTGACCCTGCTGGCCGGGGTGGCCACCGCGGCCGGGCTGTCCCGGGCGGCGGGCGTGGACACCGCCCTCAAGTGGCCCAACGACCTGCTGGTCAGCGTGGACGGGGAGGAGCGCAAGACCGGCGGGATCCTCGCCGAGCGGGTCGCCGACGGCGTGGTCATCGGGATCGGCCTCAACGTCACCCTGACCGAGGACGAGCTGCCGGTGCCGGCCGCCGGGTCCCTCGCCCTGGCCAAGGCCGCCGTGACCGACCGGGACCCGCTGCTGAGGGCCGTACTGCGGGCCCTGGAGCAGTGGTACGGGAACTGGCGCGCGGCCGGCGGCGACCCCGCCGCCAGCGGCCTCCAGGAGACCTACGCGGCCGGCTGCGCCACCCTCGGCCGGCACGTCCGCGCGGAGCTCCCCGGCGGCCGCACTCTCACCGGAACGGCCGAAGCGGTCGACACCGACGGCCGCCTGGTGATCCGTACGGCCGAAGGGGCGCACGAGGCGGTCGGTGCGGGTGACGTGGTCCACCTGCGGTCCGTCCACTGACCACGGGGTTCTCGCCGATCGGGCTCGGGTGCGGCGCCGCCGCGGGGGCTCCGCCCCCGAGCCCCCGGCGGCCCAAACGCCGGCGGGGCCGAATTCCGCGGGGAGGGGGAGTGAGCTACGGCACACCTGCCGTATGGTTTAGGCGATCCCGGTGCTCGTGGTGATCAACCGGTTCGACAGGGCATTGCGCACGGAATGGACAGGAGGCGGCCCTTGACCGTCGACGACCCTACGTCCAGCGCGTCCGCCCACGGGCCCACCGGTCCCGGCACCCCCATCGGGCGCGATCAGCACCACCCCCACCACGAGGTCGACCACACGGCGCAGCCGACGGCGGACCCCCTCGCGATCCGGCTGGAGCAGCTGATCCTCGGCGCCGAGCGCCGGTACACGCCCTTCCAGGCCGCCCGTAGCGCGGGGGTCTCGATGGAGCTCGCCTCCCGCTTCTGGCGGGCCATGGGCTTCGCCGACATCGGCCAGGCCAAGGCGCTGACGGAGGCCGACGTACTGGCGCTGCGCCGGCTCGCCGGCCTGGTGGAGGCCGGGCTGCTGTCCGAGCCGATGGCGGTGCAGGTGGCCCGGTCCACCGGGCAGACCACGGCCCGGCTGGCGGAATGGCAGATCGACTCCTTCCTGGAGGGGCTGACGGAGCCGCCGGAGCCGGGCATGACCCGTACGGAGGTCACGTACCCCCTCGTGGAGCTGCTGCTGCCCGAGCTGGAGGAGTTCCTCGTCTACGTGTGGCGGCGCCAGCTGGCGGCCGCCACCGGGCGCGTGGTGCAGGCGGCGGACGACGAGGAGATGGTCGACCGGCGGCTCGCGGTGGGCTTCGCCGACCTGGTGGGCTTCACCCGGCTGACGCGGCGGCTGGAGGAGGAGGAGCTCGGCGAGCTGGTCGAGTCCTTCGAGACGACCTCGGCGGACCTGGTGGCCGCGCACGGCGGCCGGCTGATCAAGACCCTCGGCGACGAGGTCCTGTACTGCGCCGACGACGCGGCGACGGCGGCCGAGATCGCGCTGCGGCTCATCGAGACGATGGAGGCCGACGCGCAGATGCCCGAGCTGCGGGTCGGGATCGCCTTCGGCACCGTGACGACCCGGATGGGCGATGTCTTCGGGACCACGGTGAACCTCGCGAGCCGGTTGACGTCCATAGCGCCGAAGGACGCGGTGTTGGTGGACGGGGCGATGGCCGAGGAGCTGGGCCGGACCGGCGCCGCGCCGGTCTCGGAGAAGGAGGCCGAGTCGGAGGAGGGCGGCGGCGGGTACCGCTTCGCGCTCCAGCCGATGTGGCAGCGGCCGGTGCGCGGGCTGGGTGTCGTGGAGCCCTGGTCGCTGACGCGGCGCAAGCCTAAGATCCCCGGGTAACGTTCGTTAACCGGGAGGGTCTGTCCTATGTCCGAGTCCGAGTCCGCAGCCGTCTCTGCCTCCGCGTCTGCGTTCGAGTCGGAGTTCGTTTCGGTGCGCCGGCACGGTGACGACGGGGTCGTGGAGCTGGCCCTGGACCGCCCGAAGGCGATGAACGCGGTGTCCACGGCCATGGCGCGCGACATCGGCGCCGCGTGCGCCGCGCTGGCCGCCGATCCTTCCGTACGGGTGGTCGTGCTCTCCTCCACCGCGGAACGGGCGTTCTGCGTCGGTGCGGACCTCAAGGAGCGGAACTCGCTGTCGGACGCCGAGCTGGTGCGACAGCGGCCGACCACGCGGGGTGCGTACGGGGGCGTGCTGGAGCTGCCGATGCCCACGATCGCCGCCGTGCACGGCTTCGCCCTGGGCGGCGGCTTCGAGCTGGCCCTGGCCTGCGATGTGATCGTCGCCGACGAGACGGCCGTGGTGGGCCTGCCCGAGGTGTCGGTGGGCGTGATCCCGGGCGGCGGGGGCACGCAGCTGCTGCCGCGCCGGGTGGGCGCGGCGCGGGCGGCCGAGCTGATCTTCACGGCGCGCCGGGTGGAGGCGGCCGAGGCGCTGTCCCTGGGTCTGGTGGACTCGGTGGTTCCGGCGGGCGGGGACCGGGAGCAGGCGCTGGTGCTGGCGGCCCGGATGGCGGCGAACTCCCCGGTGGGTCTGCGGGCGGCCAAGCGGGCGCTGCGGCTGGGGCACGGGATGGACCTGGCGGCCGGTCTGGAGATCGAGGACGCGGCCTGGCGGACGGTGGCCTTCTCGGGGGACCGGGCGGAGGGCGTGGCGGCGTTCAACGAGAAGCGCAAGCCGAACTGGCCGGGGCAGTAGGGGCGGCGGGGGCGGCGGACCACCGCCGGTCACCCCTTGTGATCTTGTCGCCACTGAAAGTCGCGCCAATTGTCACCAAATCAGACAAAACTCCCTAACCTGGGGTGATGGGAGTCGACGGGCGGCTGCGAGCCGTGGTGGGCCTCGCGCAGGCGATGGCCGCGGCCAACGCGCCGCGGGACAGTGTGCGTGCGGCCGCGCGGGGGGCGCGGACGGCGATGGACGGGTCGTTCGCCGCGATCTCGGCGTGGGAACGGGAGCGGGGGCGCCTGCGGGTGCTCGTGAACGAGGGGGAGCGGCGGCCCGGGGAGGTGGAGTTCCCCGAGGACGAGTCCTATCCGGTGCACGACTTCCCCGAGATCACCGAGTTCCTGCACGAACGGTGGGCGGGCGGCGGCGGCCCGCACGC
The DNA here is from genome assembly GCF_042736975.1 of Streptomyces sp. NPDC059989. Classification (NCBI taxonomy): domain Bacteria; kingdom Bacillati; phylum Actinomycetota; class Actinomycetes; order Kitasatosporales; family Streptomycetaceae; genus Streptomyces; species Streptomyces sp. NPDC059989. Next base: position 148,566 of record NZ_JBHWUO010000018.1, on the reverse strand, counting down.
CTGGGTCGAGAACGCCGTCGGCGACCGGCCGGGCCGGCGCGGCGAGGCCCTGCGGCGGCGCGGGCGCGGCACCTGCGTGGTCGCGCCGATCGTGCTGAGCGGGCGGGCCTGGGGCGAGCTGTACGTCGCCCGGGACGAGGGGCTGCCCGACTTCGACGAGGACGACGCCGAGTTCGCGACCGTGCTCGCCGCCGTGGTCGCGGCCGGGCTCGCGCAGAACGAGCGGCTGGAGGAGGCCCGGCGGCTCGCCTTCACCGACCCGCTGACCGGGCTCGCGAACCGGCGGGCCGTCGACATGCGGCTCGACGAGGCCCTGGAGGAGCACCGGCGGACGGGGGCCGTGGTCAGCCTGGTCGTCTGCGACCTGAACGGCCTGAAGAAGGTCAACGACACCCTGGGCCACGCCATGGGCGACCGGCTGCTGGAGCGCTTCGGGTCGGTGCTGAGCCTGTGCGGGGCGATGCTGCCGGGGGCGCTGGTCGCGCGGCTGGGCGGTGACGAGTTCTGCCTGGTCGGGGTCGGGCCGACGGCGGACGAGGTGGTACGGGTCACCGAGGAGCTGTGCACGCGGGCCGCGGAGCTGGAGCTGGGGGAGGGGGTGGCCTGCGGGGTGGCGTCGACCGGAGATCCGATCGGGCTGGTGAAGTCCTCGCGGAGGCTGTTCCGGCTCGCCGATGCGGCGCAGTACAAGGCGAAGGCGGCGCGCTCCCCCAAGCCGGTTGTCGCGGGGCGCGACACCGCGGTGGTGCGCTTGGCCGACGCTGCGGCCGAAGCCGCCTCGGGCGAACGCCGCCGCTTCCGGGGCCGGCAGTGACCCCCCCCACGTCCTGGGGCTCCGCCCCAGACCCCGCGCCTCAAACGCCGGCGGGGCTGGTTTGGCGTCCCTGGGCCGTCGTCCGCCCGTCAAGAACCGGGGCTCTGCCCCGAACCCCGCTCCTCAAACGCCGGAGGGGCTGGATTTTGGCCGGCGTCCGCCGGAAAGTGCGCGTAGCGCAATTCCAGCGCCTCCGGCGTGACGGCAGCGGCCGGATCCAGCCCCGCCGGCGTTTGAGGCGCGGGTGCGGGCGGAGCCCGCAGGGCCCCGCGCCGAGCGGAGGTGCCGCCCCGAAGACCCCGCCCCTGGAAGGGGTGACATGAAGCGATTCAATCCGTAGGGTGCTGAATATGGATATGCACACTGTCGTGGTGGGGACGTCCGGGACCACCGCCGAGGACGTCATCGCCGTCGCCCGCGGCAACGCGCGGGTCGAGCTGTCCGGCGAGGCCCTCGACGCGCTCGCCCGTGCCCGCGAGATCGTCGACGCGCTCGCCGCCAAGCCCGAGCCCGTCTACGGGGTGTCCACCGGCTTCGGTGCCCTCGCCTCCCGGCACATCAGCCCCGAGCTGCGCGCCCAGCTCCAGCGCAACATCGTCCGCTCGCACGCCGCCGGCATGGGCCCGCGCGTCGAGCGGGAGGTCGTCCGCGCGCTGATGTTCCTGCGGCTCAAGACCGTCGCCTCCGGGCACACCGGCGTGCGCCCCTCCGTCGCCCAGACCATGGCCGACGTGCTCAACGCCGGGATCACCCCCGTCGTCCACGAGTACGGCTCCCTCGGCTGCTCCGGCGACCTCGCGCCGCTCTCCCACTGCGCGCTCGCGCTCATGGGCGAGGGGGACGCGGAGGGTCCTGACGGGGTCGTCCGGCCCGCCGGCGAGCTGCTCGCCGAGGCCGGGATCGAGCCCGTCGAGCTCCGCGAGAAGGAGGGCCTCGCCCTCCTCAACGGCACCGACGGCATGCTCGGCATGCTGGTGATGGCCCTCGCCGACCTCGGCAGGCTCTACACCTCCGCCGACATCACCGCCGCGCTGACCCTGGAGGCGCTGCTCGGCACCGAGAAGGTCCTCCAGCCCGAGCTCCACGCCATCCGCCCGCACCCGGGCCAGGGCGCCTCCGCCGCCAACATGGCCGCCGTGCTGAAGGGCTCCGGGCTCACCGGGCACTTCCAGGAGGAGTCCGCCCCGCGCGTGCAGGACGCCTACTCCGTGCGCTGCGCCCCGCAGGTCGCCGGCGCGGGCCGCGACACCATGGCGCACGCCGCCCTGGTGGCCTCCCGGGAGCTGGCCGCCGCGGTCGACAACCCGGTGGTGCTGCCCGACGGGCGCGTGGAGTCCAACGGCAACTTCCACGGCGCCCCGGTCGCGTACGTCCTGGACTTCCTGGCCATCGCCGCCGCGGATCTGGGGTCCATCGCCGAGCGCCGCACCGACCGGCTGCTCGACAAGAACCGCTCGCACGGCCTGCCGCCGTTCCTCGCGGACGACGCCGGCGTGGACTCCGGTCTGATGATCGCCCAGTACACGCAGGCCGCCCTGGTCAGCGAGATGAAGCGGCTCGCGGTGCCTGCCTCCGCCGACTCGATCCCCTCCTCCGCCATGCAGGAGGACCACGTCTCGATGGGCTGGTCGGCCGCGCGCAAGCTCCGTACCGCCGTCGACAACCTGACCCGGATCATCGCCATCGAGATGTACGCGGCAACCCGCGCCATCGAGCTGCGCCACGGGCTCACCGCGGCCCCGGCGAGCCTGGCCGCGATCGAGGCCGCCCGCGCGGCGGGTGTGCAGGGTCCCGGGCCGGATCGTTTCCTCGCCCCTGACCTGGCCGCCGCCGACGAGTTCGTCCGTACGGGCGCGCTCGTCGCCGCGGTGGAGGGCGTGACGGGCCCGCTGGCCTGACCCCGCCCGCAGGCAAGGTGTGCGAAAGGGCCGTCCCGACCGGGGCGGCCCTTTCCGCGTGGCGCGGGGCCCTACAGCGCGCGGGAGCGGCGTACCGAGAACGTGACGAAGCCGGCCCCGATGCCGAGGCAGACCGTACCGCCCAGGAGGTACGGGGTGGTGTCGATCGAGCCGGTGTCGGCGAGCGAGAGCGGAACCGGCCGGGAGCCCGTCTGCGCCTCGCCTTCGGCGTCGGGCGCGGTGCTCTCTGCGCCCGCGCTGTTCGCGGCGGCGGGCGCGCCGGAGTGGCCGTGCGAGGCCCCTGGTGCGGTGGCGTTGGCCGAGGGTACGAACCAGAGGGCGCCGAGGAGGGTGGTCGCTCCGAGAGCGGTGAGCAGCGGACGGCGTGCGGACACGGTGCGATCCCCCTTGTGGCAGCAGCGAATTGGCCGTGTGCGGTGATGCTACGGAAAGGGGCGGGTCGTGGGAAAGTCGGGGGTTCCTCGGGCTTACGCTCCGTCGTATGAACCCTTCTGAGACATCACGATTCGTACGCCTTCGGGTGGATTTGGTACTGGAGGTTCCGGATCCGGATGCACTGACCGGAGCCGCCCTCGCACACATCGAGGCCGACGAGTTCATGCCGGACGAGGAGCGCGGCCACGCCGAGTCGGCCGTCCGCGAGGACGAATCGGAGGCCCTGGCCTACCTGGTCGACCCCACCGACCTGGTCGCGGAGATCCCCGGCGTGGAGCTGGCGCAGGCCTCCTGGAGCAGCGAGCCCGTGGAATACGACCCCGAGTCCATGGAGTGGGACCTGGGCGAGGAAGATGGGGACTTCGACGAAGAGACCGACAACGCCTGACCGTGTGGTTGCCCACATCCCAACGGAATGTGGAACCGATCCGCGACGTTAACGCGTTGTCAGGACGAGGCAGGGGGATGCTTCCCCCTGCCCGGCCAATCCCGGGACGGCAGCCCCGGGATTTCCGGCAACGATGGAGTGGCGTGTGAGGACGGACAGCAAGCGGCGGAGAAGGTCCCTGGTGGCCGTGTCCGCCGTGCTCGGCGGTGTACTGATGCTCTCGGCCTGCAGTGACGGGGACGGCGGGAAGCCGGCCGCGTCGGAGACCGGAAAGTCCCAGGCGGATGTCGACGCGGCGGCGGCCAAGGACGCCTCCAAGGCCCGAATAGCCATCACGCCGAAGGACGGCGCCACCAACGTCGGCCTCAACGACGCGACGAACGTCGCCGTCAGCGACGGCACCCTCACGAGCGTCGAGCTGAAGACCTCCGAAGGCACTGCCGTGGCCGGCAAGATCGCGGCCGACGGCAAGAGCTGGAAGCCCGACGGAGCGCTGAAGCGCTCCACCAAGTACGCCCTGTCGGCGACGGCGAAGGACGCCGACGGCCGCGAGGCGCACGAGAACGCCTCCTTCACCACGGTCTCCCCGGAGAACAGCTTCGTCGGCTCGTTCATACCGGACGAGGGTCAGACCGTCGGCGTGGGCATGCCGGTCTCGATCACCTTCAACAAGCCGATCCAGGACCGGAAGGCCGTCCAGGCCGCCATCTCGGTCACCTCCAGCAGCGGCCAGGAAGTCGTCGGCCACTGGTTCGGCGCGCAGCGGCTGGACTTCCGCCCGGAGCAGTACTGGCAGGCGAACTCCACCGTCACGCTGAAGCTGGCGCTGGAGGGCGTCCAGGGCGCTCCCGGCGTCCAGGGCGTCCAGAACAAGACGGTCACCTTCAAGATCGGCCGCAGCCAGGTCTCCACGGTCGACACCAAGACCAAGAAGATGACGGTCACCCGGGACGGCGCGGTCCTCAAGACCATCCCGATCTCGGCGGGCTCCCCGGAGAACCCGACCTACAACGGTCAGATGGTGATCTCCGAGAAGTTCAAGGAGACCCGGATGGACGGCTCCACCGTCGGCTTCAAGAACGAAGAGGGCAAGGGCGAGTACGACATCAAGGACGTACCGCACGCGATGCGCCTGTCGACCTCCGGCACCTTCATCCACGGCAACTACTGGGGCTCGGACTCGGTCTTCGGCAGCGTGAACACCAGCCACGGCTGTGTCGGCCTGAACGACGCCAAGGGTGCGAACGACCCGAACCAGCCGGGCGCCTGGTTCTTCGACAACTCGCTCATCGGCGACGTGGTCACCGTCGTCAACTCCCCGGACAAGACCATCAAGCCGGACAACGGCCTCAACGGCTGGAACATGAGCTGGGCGGAGTGGAAGGCCGGCGCGGCCGTCTGACCCGCCGCACGGCCCGACCTCCTGACGAAGACGGACGGCGGGGAGCCCTCACGGGCTCCCCGCCGTCCGTCTTTCGCCCTCCGTCCTCCGTCCTCCTGGCCAGGTACGGACACGACCGTGATCGCTTAGGGTCCGGGGCATGATGATCAACGAACTGTCCGTACCCCCGACCGACACCGAAGTCGACGCCTGGGCCGCGGTCGTCGCCGCCGCGCACCGCACCGACCTGCCGGAGGTGCCCGCTCCGACCCGGGTGGAGGTCGCCGGGCGGCTGCGCGTGGCGCCCGCGCGGGGCCGGAGCGTGTACTGGGCGGCCGAGGAGGGCGTCGCGGCGCTGATCCTGTTCACGGACGAGGGCAACACCCACACCGCGTTCCTGGACCTCCTGGCCGTACGCCCCGACGCGCGCCGCCGGGGTGTCGGTACGGCCCTGTGGCAGCGGATCCGCGAGCAACTGCTCGCCGAGGACCGGACCTCGGTGGCCGCCGAAGTGGACCTCGGCGGCCCGGGGCAGGCCTTCGCCGAGTCCCTCGGCTTCGAGAACGTGCTGCCCATGGCCTGGTACGTGCGGGAGATCGGCGGAGCGGAGCAGGCCGAGGTCCCGGCCACGCCCGGCTACGAACTGCTGACCTGGCACGGCCTGGTGCCCGACGACTGGGCCGGCGCGGCCGCCGTGGCCCACGGGGCGATGGAGGACGCACCGAGCGGGGACACGGACGGGCAGATCAAGTCCTGGACGGCGCAGCGGCTGCACGCGGCGCAGCAGTTGGTGCTGGACCGGGGCGGGGAGATGACCACGGTCGCCGCGGTCACCCCCGCCGGAGAGGTCGCGGCGTACACGGAACTCGTCCTGCCGGACCCCTCGGGCGCGCGCGCCCTCCAGTACGACACGGCCGTCGTCCCCGCCCACCGGGGCCACGGCCTCGGCCGGGCGGTGAAGCGCCGCATGGAGGCGGAGGCCGCCGGGCGGTACCCGGCCCTGCGGCAGATCGGAACGACGGTGGCCGACGAGAACACCCCGATGCGGGCGGTGAACGAGGCCCTGGGCTACCGGTGGGAGCGCGATGCGGCCGTCTTCCAGCTGAAGCTCCAGCCCTAGCCCTGGTTGTGGCTTGAGGTCTGGGGTGCGGGCACCGGTTCCTGCTGCGTCCACGACGACAGCAGGCGCAGGGCGTCCGCTGACGGCGAGTCCGGTGCCGGGTGGAAGGTGACCAGGCACTGCTCGGGGTCGCCCGGGAGGGTCAGCGTCTCGAAGTGCAGGTCCAGCGCGCCCACCAGCGGATGCCGCAGCTTCTTGACCCCGTGCGTCTTGTCCGCCACCGTGTGGGCCGCCCACAGCCGCCGGAACTCCTCGTTCTTCACCGACAGCTCCCCGACCAGAGCCGTCAGCTGAGCGTCGTCCGGGTGCCGGCCCGCGTACATGCGCAGATTGCTCACCACCTCGCAGGCCCGGCACTCCCATTCCGCGTACAGCTCGGCCGTGGCCGGGTCCAGGAACACCAGCCGCACCAGGTTCCGCTCCTGCGCCGGCAGCGCCCCGAAGTCCCCGAACACCGCGGCCGCCAGCCGGTTCCAGCCGATGACGTCCTGGCGCCGCCCCACGAGGTACGCCGGTACGCCGTCCATCGCGTCCAGCAGTGTCCGCAGCTCCGGCCGGACCTGCTGGGGGCGGGTGTTCTGGCGGCGCCTGCGGGTGTTCGGGCGCGCCAGGTGCATCAGGTGCGCCTGCTCCGTCGCGTCCAGCCGCAGCGCCCGTGCGATCGCCTCCAGGACCTCCGTCGAGGCGTTGTGCCCGGCGCCCTGCTCCAGGCGCGTGTAGTACGCGACCGACACCCCCGCCAGCTGCGCCAGCTCCTCGCGGCGCAGCCCGGGGACGCGCCGGTGGCGCCCGTACTCCGGCAGGCCCACGTCCTGGGGGCGCAGCCGCGCGCGGCGGGAGCGGAGGAACTCGCCGAGGCACGCTCCGTGATCAACCTGGTCCATGGCGCCAGTATCGCCGGGCGGCGGGCCGCCGGGCCGGCTTGTTCCTGACCCCGCCAGGGGTAGGTTCGCCAGTCCTAGGCAGGACAGGGGGCTGGGTGGGTGCCGTCCGGCCGGACAGGCTGGGCACCGCCACCGCGGCACGGATGCCCTTCGCACCGCGGCGGCCGTCACCCCCTCACCACGAGAACCAGCGTCACCGCCGAGGAGCACCCCCATGTCCGTCACCCAGGTCGCCGCCTACGCCGCCCCCGCCCCCAAGGCCCCGCTGGAGCGCACCACCGTCCCGCGCCGCCCCGTCGGCGAGCACGACGTCCTCATCGACATCAAGTACGCCGGCATCTGCCACTCCGACATCCACCAGGTCCACGACGGCTGGGGCGAAGGCATCTACCCCATGGTCCCCGGGCACGAGATCGCCGGAGTCGTCGCCGAAGTCGGCCCGGGCGTCACCAGGTTCGCCGTCGGGGACCGGGTGGGCGTCGGCTGCTTCGTCGACTCCTGCCGCGTGTGCGCGTACTGCCTGGCCGGCCAGGAGCACTTCTGCGCCGAGGGCATGACCGGCACCTACAACGCCCTCGACAGGAACGGCGAGCCCACGTACGGCGGATACTCCACCCACGTCGTCGTCGACGAGAACTACACCGTCCGCATCCCCGACAGCCTCGCCCTCGACGCCGCCGCGCCGCTGCTGTGCGCCGGCATCACCCTCTACTCCCCGCTGCGGCGCTGGCAGGCGGGCCCCGGCAAGAAGGTCGCCATCGTCGGCCTCGGCGGTCTCGGACACATGGGCGTGAAGATCGCGGCCGCGCTGGGGGCCGAGGTGACCGTACTGTCCCGGTCGCTGGGCAAGAAGGAGGACGGCCTGCGGCTCGGCGCCTCCCACTACTACGCCACGGACGACGAGACCACCTTCGAGGAGCTGCGCGGCAGCTTCGACCTGATCCTGTCCACCGTCTCCGCGCCGATCGGCCTGGACGCCTACCTCGGCCTGCTGAAGGTCGACGGCGCACTGGTGAACGTCGGCGCCCCGGAGGAGCCGGTCTCGCTCAACCTCTTCTCCGTCATCGTCGGCCGCAAGACCCTGGCCGGGTCGATGATCGGCGGCATCGCCGAGACCCAGGAGATGCTGGACTTCTGTGCCGAGCACGGACTGGGCGCGGAGATCGAGGTGATCGGCGTGGACCAGGTCAACGAGGCGTACGAGCGGGTGCAGGCGGGCGACGTCCGCTACCGCTTCGTGATCGACGCCTCGACCATCTGACCGGGCCGGGGCGGCGGGCCGGGCCGATCCGGTAATCGGTGTCACGTGTTCTTCATGCCGCGTCCATGGCATCGGCGGCCCGTGATTGCGGATGATCACCACACCGACCAGCCGCCCGTAGCAGTACAGGAGTTCGCGATGCCCAGCCGCCGTCACTTCCTCGCCGGATCCGCGGCCGCCGTGGGCCTCGCCGCCCTTCCCCAACTGCCCGCGCCCGCGGCGGCGTCGGCCGCCGAGGCCGCCGCTCCGCCCCACCTCGTGGTGATCCTGGCCGACGACCTGGGCTACGGCGACCTCGGAGCGTACGGCCAGAAGCTCATCACCACCCCGCACCTCGACCGACTCGCCGCCGAGGGGCTCCGGTTCACCGACGCCTACTCCGCGGCGGCCGTCTGCGCGCCCTCCCGGGCCGCCCTGCTCACCGGCCTGCACACCGGCCACGCCGCCGTCCGGGCCAACCCCTCCAGCGGCGGCCAGGGCAGCCTCGGCGCCGGGGACACCACCTTCGCGGAGGTGCTCCGGGCGCGGGGCTACCGTACGGGCCTCTTCGGCAAGTGGGGCTTCGGACCGGAGGCCGGGGATCAGCCGAGCCACCCGGGCGCGCGGGGCTTCGACGAGTTCTACGGGTACATCGACCACACCCACGCCCACGAGTACTACCCGACGTACCTCTGGCACGACGATGCCAAGGAGACGGTCCCGACCGGCACGTTCGCCCCCACCGCGATCGCCGAGCGCGCCCTCGGCTTCATCGACGCCCACGCGGCCGGCCCGGACCCCTTCCTCCTCTTCCTGGCCCCGAACCTCCCGCACGCACCCAGCGACATCCCCGACGTCGGCGCGTACGCCTCGCAGTCGTGGACACAGGCCAACAAGGCGCACGCGGCGCAGATCAGCCTCCTCGACGCCCAGGTCGGCGCGGTGGTGGACCGGCTCAAGGCGCACGGGATCGCGGAGCGGACGGTCGTCCTGGTGGCCTCGGACAACGGCCCGCACGAGGAAGGCGGCGTGAACCCCGACCTCTTCGACGCCAACGGCCCCCTGCGCGGCTACAAGCGCAACCTGTACGAGGGCGGCGTCCGCGTCCCGCTCATCGCCTGGGCCCCGGGCCGGATCGCCGCCGGCACCACCAGCGCCCGCCCCACCCCTCTGTACGACGTGCTGCCCACCCTCGCCGAGCTGGCGGGCGGCGCCCCGGCCCCCTCGGACATCGACGGCCTCTCGGCGGCCCCGGTCCTGAACGGCGCCCCCGCACTCGCCCCGATCCACAACCACCTGTACTGGTACCGGGACGAGCAGGGCGTCACCAGCCGGGCGAACACGGCGGACGGCGGCCGGGCGAAGCAGGTGGCGGAAGCGATCCGCAAGGACCAGTGGAAGGCCGTACGGTTCGCCCCGGCGCGGGACCGGACCGTGGCGGACTCGAAGTGGGAGTTCGAGCTCTACAACCTGACGACGGACCTCGCCGAGAAGAACGACGTGGCGGCGAAGAACCCGTCGGTGGTCTCCTCCCTCACCGCCCTGCTCCGCGCCTCCTGGTCGGACACGTACGTGCGCCGCCCGTGGGGCCTGACGGCGGTCGTGGACGCGTCGGCCGCCACGGTCACCACGACCGTCTCGAACGGTACGACCCGCCCCTGGCCCGACGTACGCGTCACCCTCCCGGTCCCGTCGGGCTGGACGGCCACGGCGACGACCGCGACGACCGCGCCCTCCCTCGCCCCGGGCGAGTCCCTGACGACGACGTGGAAGGTGACCCCGCCCTCGACGGCGCCCGCCCTGATCGTTCCGCAGGCCACCACCTCGTCGTCCCTACGCTTCACGGCGCCCACCCGCTACACGCCCCTGCCGGCCCCGCCCGCGCAGGACAGCTACCTCAGCGACCTCCCGTGGGTCTCGGCCGCCAACGGCTGGGGCCCGGTGGAGCTCGACCGCTCCAACGGAAAGCAGGCGGCGGGCGACGGCACTCCGATCGCCTTCGGCGGGGTGACGTACGCCAAGGGCCTCGGAGTGCACGCCCCCTCGGAGATCGTCTACCACCTCGGCGGCCGGGCCTCCCGCTTCACGGCGCTCGTCGGCATCGACGACTTCTCCACGAAGCAGTCCTCGGTCGGAGCCACCCGCGCCATCGTCCGCGGCGACGGCCGCACCCTCCTCACCACCGCCACCCTCACGGGCGCGGGCGGTCCCACGGCCATCGACCTCGACGTCACGGGCGTCCGCCTCCTCCACCTGGTGGTCGAGGACGCCAACGCCCGCTCCTCCTTCGACCACACCTCGTGGGCCCGCGCCCACGTGACGGTGGTCTGAGGCCCTACGAGGCCGGAGCCCGGCCCGGAGGTCACTCCGCCGCGGCCACGCCGATCGGGCAGGAGACGCCCGTGCCGCCGATGCCGCAGTAGCCGCCCGGGTTCTTGTCCAGGTACTGCTGGTGGTGGGCCTCAGCGGGCCAGAAGGGGCGGTCCGCCGCCGGGAGGACGGCCGTGGTGATGTCGCCGTAGCCCGAGGAGGCCAGGACCTGCTGGTAGGCCGTGCGGGAGGCGTCCGCCGTCGCCTGCTGGTCGGGGGAGTGGGTGTAGATCGCCGAGCGGTACTGGGTGCCGACGTCGTTGCCCTGGCGGAAGCCCTGGGTGGGGTCGTGGGACTCCCAGAAGACCTTGAGGAGGGTCGCGTAGGAGACGAGCGACGGGTCGAAGACCACGCGGACGACCTCCGTGTGGCCGGTCAGGCCCGAGCAGACCTCCTCGTAGGTCGGGTTCTCGGTGAAACCGCCCTGGTAGCCGGCCAGGGTGGTCCACACCCCCGGGGTCTGCCAGAACTTGCGCTCGGCACCCCAGAAACAGCCCAGCCCGAAGTCGGCGACCTGGAGGTGGGCGGGGTAGGGACCCGCGAGGGGGTTGCCGAGCACCGTGTGGACGGCGGGCAGCCCGAAGAGCGGCTCCGCGCGGCCCTTCAGGGCCTCCTCGCGGGTGGGAAGCTCGGGCGTGCGGCGGTACGAGAACATGGATTCCCTCCTGATGGTCTCCGTGGTCTCCCGATAACGGCGAACGCCACCCCGGGATTCCCCGACCGGCCCCGCCGGGCCGCCGCCGCCGTCGCCGTCGCCGCCGCCGTCAGTGCGGGAGCGTCGCCGGCGAGCCGCCGTTCGCCTCGTACCCGGCCACCGCCAGCGCCCGGTAGATCGCGTACTGCGCCGCCGGGTCCTCCGAGGCCGACCACGGCAGGGCGCCCACGTACCCGTCCACGTGCCGCACCTGCTCCATCGCCTCCGCCCAGCGCTCCATGTTGACCAGGAACAGCAGCAGCAGGTGCCGTACGTGCGCCAGCATCGGGTCGTCCTGCCGCGCCGTGTGCACCGCGTACAGCGCGCCCTCGACCGCCCGCGTCACGGACTCGCTCCGGTAGAAGCCCCCGGTCATGATCACGTCCGGCAGGTTCTCGTACAGCGCGAACAGCGGCAGCGCCGCCAGCAGCGAACCCTGCGGGGCGCGGGCCGCCGCCGCGTGCGAGAAGGCGTCGGCCTTCTGCCGCGAGCCGTGCCACTTCTCGCACCAGTAGTGCAGCGCCGCCAGGTGCGCGCCCATGTGCTGCGGCGCCCGGTCGATGACCTTCGCCCACAGCTCGTCGAACTCCGCCTCCGGGTAGGCCAGGCCCCGCGCGACCGCGAGCTCCGTGATGTACGGGACCGGGTCGCCCGGCGACAGCAGCGCCGCCTTGCGGCACGCCTCCCGCGCCTCCTCCAGGATGATCCGGTGGTCGGCGGAGCCGACACCGCCCGAGGCCCGCCACGCCTGCTGCACCAGCAGCTCCGCGTGCACCTGCGCGCCGCCCGCGTCCTTCTCCGCTTCCAGCCGCCAGGCCTTCAGCCACTGCGCGCCGACACCCGGCTGCTGGACGAGTTCCAGCGCCGCGGCTCCGCCGAAGGCCTGCACGCGCTGCCAGCGCTGCTCGCCCTCCTTCGGGGTCCCGGCGAGCAGCTGCGAGGCCGCCTGCCACTGTCCGGTGCGGCGGACGTTGTCGAGGGCGTCCATCAGGTCGTTGTCGGGACCCGGGATGCGGATGTCCAGGTCCTCCTGGCGGTCGAACCCGTAGTTCGCGGGGTCGGCGGCGTCGGGGCTGCCGGGCGCGACCTGGCGGATGCCGCCGCCCCCGCGCCGGGCCCGTACGAACGAAACGGTCATGGCGGCGAGCAGGGCGAACCCCATCACGACCCAGATAATCTCCATAACGCCAAGCGAACCAGACTCGGGGGTCCGCAGGCCAATGGCGGGCCACGAGAGGAGCGCAGCCCAGGCGGGGCTTAGGCTCTGACCATGAGCGACGACAGCCACGAGCACCAGAGCTTCGAGACCCGCGCGATCCACGCGGGCAACACGGCGGACCCGCAGACCGGCGCGGTCGTACCCCCGATCTACCAGGTATCCACGTACAAGCAGGACGGCGTCGGCGGACTGCGCGGCGGCTACGAGTACAGCCGCAGCGGCAACCCGACCCGCACCGCGCTGGAGGAGAACCTCGCGGCGCTCGAAGGCGGCCGCCGCGGCCTCGCCTTCGCGTCCGGCCTCGCCGCCGAGGACTGCCTGCTGCGTACGCTGCTCTCCCCGGGCGACCACGTGGTCATCCCGAACGACGCGTACGGCGGCACCTTCCGCCTCTTCGCGAAGGTCGTCTCCCGCTGGGGCGTGGAGTGGTCGGTGGCCGACACGTCGGACCCGGAGTCCGTGCGGGCCGCCCTCACCCCGAAGACCAAGGTCATCTGGGTCGAGACCCCGTCCAACCCGCTGCTCGGCATCACCGACATCGCCGTCGTCGCCGACATCGCGCGCACGGCCGGTGCCAAGCTGGTCGTGGACAACACCTTCGCCTCGCCGTACCTCCAGCAGCCCCTGGCGCTGGGTGCGGACGTGGTCGTGCACTCGCTGACGAAGTACATGGGCGGGCACTCGGACGTCGTCGGCGGTGCGCTGGTCACCGCGGACGCGGCGCTCGGCGAGGAGCTGGCCTACCACCAGAACGCGATGGGCGCGGTGGCCGGGCCGTTCGACTCGTGGGTCGTGCTGCGGGGCATCAAGACGCTGGCCGTCCGCATGGACCGGCACTTCGAGAACGCGACGAAGATCGCGGACATGCTGACCCGCCACCCCAAGGTGCACAAGGTCCTCTACCCGGGGCTGCCCGACCACGCGGGGCACGAGGTGGCGGCCAAGCAGATGCGGAACTTCGGCGGCATGGTGTCCTTCTGCGTCCTGGGCGGCGAGGCGGAGGCCGTCGCGGTCTGCGGCCGCACCAAGATCTTCACCCTGGCCGAGTCCCTGGGCGGCGTCGAGTCCCTCATCGAGCACCCGGGCCGTATGACGCACGCGTCGGTGGCGGGCTCGGCGCTGGAGGTTCCGGCGGACCTGATTCGCCTGTCGGTGGGCATCGAGAACGCCGACGACCTCCTGGCGGACCTGACGCAGGCGCTGGGCTAGCCGCTGCTCCCCGGCGGGGCTATTCATAGCCCCGCCGGCGTTTGAGGCGTGGGGGTCCCCCCGGACGGAGTCTGGGGGAGGGTCTGGGGCGGAGCCCCAGCAGCGGCGGTGCGCACGCGGGACGGGCTACCAGCCCTCCAGCGGTGGGGAGATGCCGCTCGGTGGCACGGCCCAAGGGCGGGTCAGGGAGGCCCAGACCGTGAAGGCCACCGCCGCCGCGAAGAGGACGGCCCAGCCGAACCGGCGGAGCACCCGGCGGCGGCGCAGCAGGCGGGCGCCGCGGGCCGCCGCGCCCGCGGCAAGGTCGGCCGGGACCGCCGGGTACGGGGTCTCCAGGAGCCGCCTGACCTGCGCTTCCTTCCGGTCCGGGAGCCCGCTCACGCCGCCTCCCGGGAGCGGAGTGCCGCCACGGCCCGATTGCACAGCACCCGTACCCGCTCCGCCGGCAGCCCCAGCTGCGCCGCCGTGACCTCCTCCGCGACCCCCTCGTAGATCCGCAGGACCAGCACCAGCCGCTCCTGCGGGCTCAGCCGGGCCAGTACCCCGGTGCCCCCGTGGTGGCGCCACCCGGTGCGGGCGAAGGCGGTGCACAGCTCCTGGCGGGTGAAGTCGTACGGGTCGTCGCCGCGCAGGCGCCGCCAATTGGCGTACGTACGGGCCAGCGCGCCCGCCAACAGCCGCCGCGCGGGCTCCGGTTCACCGGTCAGCAGCACCGCGACGTGCAGGAGCCGCCCCGCCGCGCCCGCGACGAAGGCCTCGAACTCCGCGTAAGGGACCGCCTGTTGGCCCCCGTGGTCGACCTCCCGCATAGCCCACATAGTGCGGGCAGCGGGAGTGGCCGGGTCAAGAGGTCGGACGGGCCCGGCTCAGGACGCCGGGCCGGCCTCCGCGACGGCCGCCATCAGCTCCGACAGCGACAGGTTGAAGCGGGTCAGCAGCGCGGTGAAGGACTCGCGCTCCTGCGCGCTCCAGCCCTCCGTCACGCGCGCCATCAGCTCGCGCCGCGAAGAGCGGACCTCCTCCAGCCGCGCCAGCCCCCGCGGGGACAGCGCGAGCACCACGGCCCGCCCGTCCTCCGGGTGCGAGGTGCGCTTGACCAGGCCGCTGTCGACCAGCGGCGCGACCTGCCGGGTCACGGTGGAGGAGTCGATGCCCATGCCGCCGGCGAGCGCCTTGACGCCCATCGGGCCCTGCAGGTCGAGCCGGTTCAGGAGGAGGTACGCGGCGCGGTCCATCGAGTTGCGGGCCTGGCCCACACCGCCCAGGCGGGTCTGCTCGGCACGTCGGGCGAAAACCGCCACCTGGTGCTGGAGCGCGTCGAGGAGACCGCCTCCGGCGGGCGCTTCGGCCGCCGCGGGCAGGTCGGAATTGGCCTGGGTGGAAGGCATGGCCGTGGGCTCTCTTCGCGTGGTCCGACAAGGATGGGGGACAGAGTACGCGGCCGTGCGGCGGCTCGTACGCCTCGTACAAGAACTGATACGGCCCGTTCGTGAGGCCGCTCCACCGCCGTCCCGGATGGCGAGATTTCGCCCCTTCCGCGCCCCCTTTCGCACCCCACTCCAGCCCCCCCTCCACATCCCCCTCCGCACCCCCTCCCGTCGCCCCGAGCCGGGCCGCGCGCGGGCTGCGAGACTGGCCGCATGAACTACCGCGTGCCCCAGCCCGTCCCGCAGGTCATCCTCGACGACATCCGGGGAGCCCAGAAGATGCTGTCCGGCGTCTCCCGGGTCACCGCGATGGAGGGCAGCCGGCACCTGTCCTCGCTCACCGGCTCCCCGGTCCACCTCAAGTGCGAGAACCTCCAGCGCACCGGCTCCTTCAAGCTGCGCGGCGCCTACGTGCGCATCGCCGGGCTGCGCCCCGAGCAGCGGGCCGCCGGCGTCGTGGCGGCCAGCGCGGGCAACCACGCGCAGGGCGTGGCCCTGGCCTCCTCCCTCCTCGGGGTCCGCTCCACGGTGTTCATGCCCGTCGGGGCGCCGCTGCCGAAGGTGGCCGCGACCCAGGAGTACGGCGCCGAGGTGCGCATGCACGGGACGGTCGTCGACGAGACCCTCGCCGCCGCCCAGGACTACGCGGACCGCACCGGGGCGGTGTTCATCCACCCCTTCGACCACCGCGACATCATCGCGGGCCAGGGCACGGTGGGCCTGGAGATCCTGGAGCAGTGCCCCGAGGTGCGCACGATCCTCGTCGGCATCGGCGGCGGCGGTCTCGCGGCCGGCGTCGCGGTCGCCGTGAAGGCGCTGCGGCCGGACGTCAAGGTGATCGGCGTCCAGGCGGCGGGCGCGGCCGCCTACCCGCCCTCGCTGCTCGTCGGGCACCCGGTGTCGATCGACAACCCGAACACGATGGCGGACGGCATCAAGGTCGGCCGCCCCGGCGACATCCCCTTCAGGATCATCGGCGAGCTCCTCGACGACGTGCGCACGGTCTCCGAGGACGCCCTCTCCAGCGCCCTGCTGCTCTGTCTGGAGCGGGCCAAGCTGGTGGTCGAGCCGGCCGGGTGCAGCACGGTCGCCGCGCTGCTGAGCGAGCCCGAACTGTACGGCGGCGGCCCGGTGGTGGCCGTCCTGTCCGGCGGGAACATCGATCCGCTGCTGCTCCAGCGGATCCTGCGCCACGGCATGGCGGCGGCGGGCCGGTACCTCTCGCTGCGGCTGCGCGTGGCCGACCGGCCGGGGGCCCTGGCCGGGCTCCTGGGGGTGTTGTCAGTGGTGGATGCGAACGTGTTGGACGTGAGCCACGTCCGGACCGACCCGCGGCTCGGGCTCACCGAGGTGGAGGTGGAGCTGCACCTGGAGACGAAGGGCCCGGAGCACTGCAAGGAGGTCGCGCGGTCGCTGCACAACGCGGGGTACAGGGTGATGGGTTAGCCGGCGGTCGGCGCCGGCCGGCCGTGGGCGGAAGTGGTCACCGCGTTCCCGTGGCGGCACGCGATATAACGCGATAACGTGCGCCCCGGGCGACGGGGAGGCAGAGGCGTGTCCGCCGTTCGGCCGGGCGAGGCTCGTCCGGCGACCATAAGATTTGCCTAGGAAACACCCGAAAACACTGGGAGAATCCCTATGCCAGGCGCGATCTACGCCGAAGGTCTGGTCAAGACCTTCGGCGATGTACGGGCTCTGGACGGCGTGGACCTCGATGTCCCCGAAGGCACCGTCCTGGGCCTGCTCGGCCCCAACGGCGCGGGCAAGACCACGACCGTGCGCGTCCTGACCACCCTCCTCCGGCCCGACAGCGGCAAGGCCGTAGTCGCCGGCATCGACGTCCTCAAGCACCCCAACGAGGTCCGGCGCGCGATAGGCCTGTCGGGCCAGTTCGCCGCCGTCGACGAGTACCTGACCGGCCGTGAGAACCTCCAGATGGTCGGCCGGCTCTACCAGATGAAGGCCAAGGCGGCGAAGGCCCGGGCCGCCGAACTCCTGGAGCGCTTCAACCTCTCCGACGCCGCCGACCGCACCGCCAAGACCTACTCCGGCGGCATGCGCCGGCGCCTGGACCTCGCGGCCGCCCTCGTCGTCAGCCCGCCCGTGATGTTCATGGACGAGCCCACCACCGGACTCGACCCCCGCAACCGCCAGCAGCTGTGGGGGATCATCCAGGAACTGGTCGCCGGCGGCACCACCCTCCTCCTCACCACCCAGTACCTGGAGGAGGCCGACCACCTCGCGCACGACATCTGCGTGGTCGACCACGGCAAGGTCATCGCCCGCGGCACCTCCGACCAGCTCAAGGCCCGCACCGGCGGCGAGCGCGTGGAGGTCGTCGTCCACGAGCGGGAGCACATCCCCACCGCGCGCGAGGTGCTCGCCGGCTTCGGCAAGGGCGAGACCACCTACGAGGAGCACACCCGCAAGCTGACCGTGCCCGTGTCGGGCGGCGCCAAGCTGCTCGCCGAGGTGATCCGCGAACTGGACGGCCGGGGCATCGAGATCGACGACATCGGCCTGCGCCGGCCCACCCTCGACGACGTGTTCATCTCCCTGACCGGCCACGCGGCCGAGCTGGCGGCGGAGGAGAACGGCGACGGCCCCGCCGACGCCGACCCCAGGGGCCGCAGGGCGGCGCGGAAGGAGAAGGCGAAGTGACCACCACGACCACCACCTCCGCGAGCCCGGAACTGGCCGCACCCCGCCCGCGCGGCGGCATCGTCCAGGGCGTGAGCGACTCCCTGGTGATCGCCAAGCGGAATCTGATCCGCATGTCCCGGATCCCCGAGATGATCATCTTCGGCGTGATCCAGCCGGTGATGTTCGTCGTCCTCTTCAGCTACGTCTTCGGCGGCTCCATCAGCGTCGGCGGCAACACCTCGCCCGCCGCCTACCGCGAGTTCCTGATGGCCGGCATCTTCGCCCAGACCGTCACCTTCGCCACGGCCGGAGCGGGCGCGGGCATCGCGGACGACATGCACAAGGGCCTGATCGACCGCTTCCGCTCGCTGCCCATGGCGCGCGGCGCGGTCCTGACCGGCCGCACCCTCGCCGACCTCGTCCAGACCACCCTGACCCTCGTCGTCCTGGCCCTGGTCGCGCTGCTGGTCGGCTGGCGCACCCACACGACCATCGGCGAGGTGCTCGCCGGCTTCGCCCTGCTGCTCCTGCTCGGCTACGCCTTCTCCTGGATCGGCGCACTGATCGGCCTGTCGGTGCGCACCCCGGAGGCGGCCACCTCGGGCGGGCTGATCTGGCTCTTCCCGCTGACGTTCATCTCGAACGCCTTCGTCCCCTCCGACAACATGCCGACCTTCCTGCGGCACATCGCGGAGTGGAACCCGTTCAGCGCCACCGTCCAGGCGGCCCGCGAGCTCTTCGGCAACCTGCCGCCCGGGTACGAGGCGCCGGCGGCCTGGCCGATGCAGCACCCGGTGCCGGCGTCCATCCTCTGGTCGCTGCTGATCATCGCGGTCTTCCGGACCCTCTCGGTCCGCAAGTACCGCTCGGCGACCGCGTAGGCCCGTACGCACGAAGACGCCCGGCCGGAAGCGGAACCCGGCCGGGCATCGTCGTGCGTGAGAAAAACGGTGATCAGGGGTGATCAGCCGGTGAAGGGCTTGACGTCGAGGATCTTGACCGAGGCCTTCTTGCCGTTCGGCAGCTCGTACTCGGCGTCCTCGCCGATCGCCTTGCCCATCACGCCGGTGCCCAGCGGGGACTGCGGGGAGTACGTCTCGAAGTCCGAGGACGCGTACTCACGGGAGGCGAGGAGGAACTCCATGGTGTCGTCCTCGTCGCCGTCGAAGGCGATCTTGACGAGAGTGCCGGGGGCCACCACGCCGTCGGACGCGGGCGCGGTCCCGACCTTGGCGTTCTCCAGCAGCTGGGTCAGCTGGCGCACGCGGAGCTCCTGCTTGCCCTGCTCCTCCTTGGCCGCGTGGTAACCGCCGTTCTCGCGCAGGTCGCCCTCCTCGCGGGCGGCTGCGATCTTCGTGGCGATCTCCGTGCGTGCGGGACCAGAGAGGTAGTCCAGCTCTGCCTTCAGCTGGTCGTACGCCGCCTGGGTCAGCCAGGTGACGCTTTCGCTCGTCTGGGTCACGGGTGCTCCTCGTCGGTACAGGGGACTACAAGCCGCCAGCGGCGGGCGAAACCACGAGCCTAACAATTCGGCAGGAAAAGGGGGAGGACGTCATGTGTATGAAGTGTGTCATCAGGGGTGACGCGGAGGCCCCCCACCGATGACCCTCAGCGCCCCCCGGGCTGATTGTCGCGCTCGAAATTGGTCAGGACGCAGCCCTCGACGAGCGACGGCTCCAGCCGGAAGCCGGCCGGCGCGGTGGTGAAGCCGGGCTCGCAGTTCAGGTAGAGGAACTGCAACTGGTAGAGCCCGAGCCGGACCGACGGGCTGTTGGTCTCCACGGCGATGTTCTTGCCGACCAGCAGCTTGCTCGCGGTGGCCTTGAGCCGGCCGTCGTCCTTCAGGTCGGCCAGCTGCGCCGCCTTGGCCCTGGTCTGGAGCGTCTTCATGTCGGAGACCAGGTCCAGCCAGTTCAGATTGTGCGCGCGCTGCGCCCCGCCGAGGGTGCCGCAGACCGCCCGGACCTCGACGCCCCAGGAGTGGTGCTCGCCCTTGACGACCGGCTGGTAGTCGATGGACTCGACCGCGGCGTCCTCGGTGGACATGTTCGTGCAGTCGACGGTGTGCGGGTGGACCATCTTCTTCAGCTCGGCGAGGCTGCCCGCGCTCGGCAGGCCCAGGCTGCCCGTGGCGGGCTGGCCGGGCTTCTCGGGGCCCTCCGTGGCGGGGTCGTGCGGGACCTCGTGGTTCTTGCTGCCCTTGCCGTCGGTGCTGTTGACGAAGTCGGAAAGCCCGCAGCCCTCCACCAGCGCCTTCTCCCGCTTGTAGCCGTCCGGCGGGAAGAAGGAGGGATTGCAGCTGAGGACGCGCAGGTCGGACTCGACGAGGGCGACGGCGGTACGGGTCTTCGTCGGGGTGATCACGAAGTTCTTGCCGATGATCACGCGGCTGAACAGGCCGTACGTTCCTTCGCCCGCCGCGATCCGCTCCTTGGTGCGGTCCAGGTAGCCCTGCTGGAAGGCCTTCATGTCCGAGGGCATGTAGAAGACGATCTCGCCGTGCTCGGTCTTGTCCGAACACACGCCGCGCTCGGTCACCGACCACTGGCCGACGGTGGTGAAGTCCGTCAGCGGGAACCGGCTGTCCTTGGGGTCGGTCCCCATGTCCTCACAGGAGGCGAACTTCTGTACGTAGGCCTGGGCCTCGGCCAGCGAGCCCTTTCCGGCCGCCGCCGCGGTCGCCGCGGCGGTCGCCCCGGGGACCGTGTCCACGGGCGGGCCGGAGGAGTCCTCGCAGGCGGTCGTGAGCAGGGTGAGCGAGGCGAGGGCGGTGAGCGCGGTGAGTATCCGCTTGAGGCGCATGAGTGGCTTTTCCTCGGCTGAGCACGGCACGGGGGGATGGCGTGCACATGCTAGGCCTGGTCATGATCATGCCCAAAGCCGCGGGGAAGGCCCCTGCTCTGCTTTCAGCGGGCGCCGGCCGCCGGCTGGCAGCCCACCAGCTCGATCATCGTGGCCCGGCCGGTCGTCTTGAGGGAGACCATCTCGTCCACCCGGCCCTGGCGCTGCGCGAAGGTGAAGTCCGCGCGGCCCACCTCGCCGTGCTCCTTGTCCTGCGAGCTCAGCGTGCACACCCCGGTGACCGAGGACTCCTTGCGGACCTCCAGGTGCACCTTCACCTCGGTGTCCGAGACCACCTGGAACTTGATCACCTCGGCGCTGACGCTCTGGCCGGCGACGTAGTCCCAGCCGATCCAGCCGACCATGCCCAGCAGCGCGGCGCCGAGCACGGACCCGACGATCTTGAGCTTCCGGTCCGCGCGCTCGTCCGCCGACCGGCCGTAACGGCCCTCGCGCAGGCCTTCGCGTACCGCGCTCATCGATCGTTCCTTCCCAGAGACGGGGGCCGGATTCCCGCGGACCCACCCCCGGAATTTTCCGTGCCCCGATTCGGTCAATATAGAGGCCGACCGTCGCGCCGAATCGCAGAGGATCCCGTCTTGACCGAGCAGCTTCGACTGATGGCCGTCCACGCCCACCCCGACGACGAGTCGAGCAAGGGCGCGGCCACCATGGCCAAGTACGTGTCCGAGGGGGTGCCCGTACTGGTCGTGACCTGCACCGGAGGCGAGCGCGGCTCGGTCCTGAACCCCAAGCTCCAGGGCGACAAGTACATCGAGGAGAACATCCACGAGGTCCGCGCCAAGGAGATGGACGAGGCCCGCGAGATCCTCGGCATCGAGCAGGAGTGGCTGGGATACGTCGACTCCGGCCTGCCGGAGGGCGACCCGCTGCCCCCGCTCCCCGAGGGCTGCTTCGCCCTCGCGGACGTCGACGAGGCCGCCGGCGAGCTGGTGAAGAAGATCCGCGCCTTCAAGCCGCAGGTCATCACCACCTACGACGAAAACGGCGGCTACCCGCACCCCGACCACATCATGACCCACAAGATCTCGATGGTGGCCTTCGACGGGGCGGCCGACACCGACAAGTTCCCGGAGGCCGAGTTCGGCCCGGCGTACCAGCCGCAGAAGCTCTACTACAACCAGGGCTTCAACAAGCCGCGCACCATCGCCCTGCACGAGGCGCTGCTGTCGCGCGGCATGGACTCCCCCTACGGGGAGTGGCTGGAGCGGTGGAAGGAGTTCGAGCGCAAGGAGCGGACCCTGACCACGCACGTCCCGTGCGCGGACTTCTTCGAGATCCGTGACAAGGCGCTCGTCGCGCACGCCACGCAGATCGACCCGGACGGCGGCTGGTTCCGCGTTCCGATGGAGATCCAGAAGGAGGTCTGGCCCACCGAGGAGTACGAGCTCGCGAAGTCGCTCGTCGACACCTCCCTCCCCGAGTCCGACCTCTTCGCGGGCATCCGGGAGAATGCGTAGCTATGAGCGCTACGCAAGCAGCAATCGCCCAGCTCCTCCCGCTGGCCGGGGACACCTTCGACAAGAACAAGGTGACCCCGGGAATCCTGGGCTTCATCGTCTTCGCCGCCCTCGCCCTCGGGGTGTGGGGCCTGATGAAGTCCATGAGCCGGCACATGGGGCGCGTCGACTTCGAGGAGGCCCCGGAGCCGGGCCCCGCCGGCGCGGAAGCCACCCGGGCCCCTTAGGCCCCCGCCGTCCTTGAGGCGCGGGCACGCTCCTGGGGCTCCGCCCCAGACCCCGCTCCTCAAACGCCGGAGGGGCTGGATTTTGGCTGCTGCCGCCCGCCAGGCGCGGCTGGATTGCCCGCAGGGCAATTTCAGCCCCGCCGGCGTTTGAGGCGCCGCCGGAGGCACATCCAGCCTCGCCGGCGTTTGAGGCGCGGGGTGCGGGGCGGAGCCCCGAGCCTTTGAGCTCCGTATCCGCTACGCCGGGTCGGCCGGAGGCAAGGGCACGCCCATGATCTCCCGCGAGTGGAGATTCGGGACCAGGCCCAGCCGCCACGCCTGCCAGCCCTCCGCCGGGTCCACGCCCCGGCCCAGGATCACCCCGTAGCTCTCCAGGCAGTCCTCCAGCCGCCCGTCCCGCGCCGGATGCGGCGCCTGCGCCAGCCGGGCCAGCTCCGCCCGCGCCTCCTCCGGGGGCGACGTCACCTCGTACGGCAGCATCGTGCACCGCAGGAATCGGGCCCAGTCCTCCCCGCGCCGGTCCCCGTACGAGATGAACAGCCGCACCGCCTCCTCGCACAGGCCCACCGCCTGCGAGACCCGGCCGTTGCCCGCGTCCACCACCGCCAGCTCCAGGCACGTCCACGCCTCGCCGTGCGCCAGCCCGATCCGCCGGAAGTCCGCCCGCGCGTCCACCAGCAGCTGGCGGGCGAAGCCGGAGTTCTTCAGGTTCCCCGTCTGGGCGGCGCGCTGGTCGCGGGTCACCCGGCCCGAGTGGTGCCGGGCGTGCGCCAGCCCGTACACGTCCCGCATCCGGGAGAACATCGTGCGGGCCCGCTCCAGCTCCCGCACCGCCTGGTCGCGCTCGCCGCCCTCCTCCAGGGCCTGCCCCAGGTAGTACAGCGTCCACGCCTCGCCGCGCGCGTCCTCCGCCTCCCGGTGCCGGGCCAGCGCCTCCCGCAGCCGCTCCAGCGCCCGCCCCGGATCCCCGTCCACCACCCGGGCCCGGCCCAGCTGGGTCAGCGCCCACGCCTCGCCGCGGTCGTCGCGCGTACGCCCGTACAGGTCCAGGGCCAGGCGCAGCTCCGCCTCCGCCCGCGGCACGTCGCCGACCCGCAGGTAGACCTGACCCAGCTGGAAGTGCGCCCACGCCTCGCCGTGCACGCTCTCGCTCTCCCGGTGCAGGGCCAGCGACCGCTCCAGCAGGGACATCGCCTCCGCCAGGTGCGCCAGGTCCCGCTCCACGGCCGCCAGCGCGTGCAGCCCCCACGCCCGGTCGCCCGCCAGCTCCGCCGGCTCCTGCAGCACCAGCGCCTCGCGGATGCGGGCCGCCGCCTCCGGGAGGCTCCCCTGGTGGTGCAGGGTGATCCCGAGCGAGACCAGGGCCATCGCCGCCCCCGCCTCCTGGTGCGCCTCCATGTAGCCGTCCACCACCGAGGTCAGCGTGGTGCGGGCCTTGTCCAGCTCGCCCAGCTGGCGCGCCGCGATACCCGTACGCCACTGCACCGACCGCACCAGGCGCCCCTGCTCGCCCTGCCGGCCGGCCGCCACCGCCTGGGTCAGCTCGTCGATCTCGCCGAGCCGGTACAGGTCACCGCGCAGCAGGCAGAAGTCGCACAGCGCCCCCAGCAGGTCGAGCACCGCCTGCTGGTCCACGCCCTCCGAATGCCGCAGCGCCGCCGTGATGAAGCTCGACTCATCGTCCAGCCAGCGCAGCGCCGCGTCCAGCGAGGTGAAACCGTGGCCGCCGAACTGATTGGCCCGCGTCGACATCTTCCCGTCGACCATCCGGATCACCGAGTCCGCGAGCTGCGCGTAGTTGCGGATCAGCCGCTCGTGGGCCGCTGCGGCCTCCGCCCGGTCCTCCTCGGCCGCCAGCCGGGCCGCGGCGTACGCGCGCACCGCGTCGTGCATGCGGAACCGCTGCCCGCGCACCCGCTCGATCAGCCCGGCCTCCCACAGCTCCTCCAGCGCGCGCAGCGCCGCCTGCTCCGGTACGTCGGCCAGCGCGGCCGCGGCCGCGGCGCCGAGGGAGGCCCGCCCGGCCAGCGGCAGCCGCCGCAGCAGCCGACGGGCGGGCGCGGGCAGCCGGGCATCGGCGGCCCGCAGGGCGCGCTCCACCGGGTGCCCGTCCGCCCCGGCGGCCGGGACCCGGCCCCCGCGGGCCGGCGCGGCCAGCATCCGCAGCGCCAGCGGGAGCCCGCCGCCCAGCTCCACGGCGGCCGACACCGCTGCCGCGCCGACCTCCGACTCCGGCGCGGCCACCGCCCGGACCAGCTCCGCCGCTTCCGCCTCCGCCAACCGCTCCACCGGCAGCTGGTACACCCACGCCGCCAGATCCGCGGGCAGCTCCAGCGGCTCCCGCGCCGTTACCAGCACCAGGCTCTCGGAACGCCCCGGCACCAGCATCCGTACCTGCGCCGCGTCCACCGCGTCGTCCAGGACCACCGTCACCGGCAGCCCCTGGAGGTGCTGGTGGTACAGCTCGCCCAGCCGCCGCACCTGCTGGTCCGCCGAGGACCCCTCGCGGAACAGCAGCTGCTCGCGGGGCGCGCCCAGCCGGTTCAGCAGGTGCAGCAGCGCCTCCCGCGTCGACAGCGGCGCACCGCCCGGGTCCCCGCCCCGCAGGTCCACCACGCACGCGCCCCGGAACTGGTCCCGCAGCCCGTGCGCCGTCCGCAGCGCCAGCGCCGTCCGGCCCACCCCAGGCTCGCCGTGCAGCACCACCACCACCGGGCGGGTCTCCGTACTGGCCCGGGCCGCCTGCACCCACTGCGCGATCCGGGTCAGCTCCGCCTTCCGGCCCACGAACGGACCGGCCGGATCCGGGAGTTGACCGAAGGACTGCTCCAGCACGCTGCGCCGCCGGGCCTCCGCGCTCCGGTCCGTCCCGCGCAGCGGCGGCGCGGTCCGCGCCGCGGTTCTGGGCGCCCGCGCCGCCGCGGCCACCGCGCGCTGCTGCTCCAGGAAGGGCCGTATGCCGCGCACCTCCAGCGCCGACAGCCACTGCAGCTTCAGCTGCTCGGGCCCGCCCGGCCTGCCCCGCTCCCCGGCCCGCCGGTTCGCGGCCGGCAGGTGCAGCGCCGTCACCTTCGCCACCGTGGCCACCGCCCCCGCGACGCCCGCCACCGCCCCCGCGGCCAGTGCCGTACCGGCCGCCACGCCGAGCGCCAGATCCGCCCCGACGGCCGCTGCCGCCGCAACCGCCGCGACGAGCAAGGCCGTTGAGGAGTTGCCGCGCCGGAAGGCCTCACCGAGCGACTGCTCCCCGGCCGCCGCCTCGTCCAGGGCCCGTACGTACGCCTCGTACTCCGGCGCCGCGCTCGCGGCGAGCGAATCCAGCGCCTCACCGGCCCGTGCCAGCAGCGCGGCCTTGTCGACCGGCGCTCCCGCCGCCGCGCGCCGGGCCTCCTCGTCCACGGCCCGCCCCAACAGCCGCTCGGCCTCACTGCGATGGCTGTCCCGCATCGGCAATCCCCCTCGGAGAGCTCCGGCAACGTGCCCCAAGTGTCCGTCGGGACGCGCACGAGCGCGAGGGAATCTGAGCTAGTTCAGAGGGAGTTGGCCCTTGGTGACCGGGCTCGCAACCCGCCTATAGTCGTCCCTTGTTGATCCACTGGGCAGGAACGGGGGACCGGTGACGGTACGAGGGATCCGCACGGCGGCACGGCTCATGGGCCGGCGCAACACGCTCCGCATCCGCCACATCGAACCGAGCGGCAGCACCAGCACCTACGTCTGCACCCGGGCGTGACCGCCGGGCGCCGCAGGGCGGCGTGCGCGGCCGCGCTCCTCCTGCTCGCGACCGGCTGCGCGGAGCAGCCGCCCGCCCGCGACAGGGGATTCGTCCTCCGCTACGAGGAGCCCGCGGCGGCCGACCGGAAGCACCAGCGCTTCCTGAAGGACCGGGCGCTCGCCGAATCCGTCCTCGCCGACCTCAACGCGTACGTCGACCTGCCGCACCGCGTCGAGGTCGTCGCCCGCTCCTGCGACGGCGAGGGCACCGGCTACGACCCCGGGGAACGCCGCATCGAGCTCTGCTACGACGACCTGACCGAGGAACGCGAGCTGATCGAGCGCTCCGGCTCCGGGCGGCCGGACGAGGACCTCGCCGAGATCGTCCGGGAGACGATCCACCACGAGGCGGGCCACGCCCTCGCGGACGCCCTCCACCTCACCCTCGACGACCGCGCCGAGGAGGACGCCGCCGACGGCTTCGCCCAGGTGATGCTGGTGCGCGGCCAAGCCGAGGGCGAGAACACCCTCCTGACCGCCGCCCGCTCCTACGACGCGGCGGCCGCGGCCGACCCCATCCCCGACCCCACGGACGAACACGCCCCGCCCGCCGCCCGCGCCGCATCCCACCGCTGCGCCGTCTACGGCGCCGCCCCCGCCCGCCACCCGGACCTCGCCACCCCGGCCCGCGCCGACTGCGCCGCCACCTGGACCCGCACCCGCGACACCTGGACCCGCGACCTGGCCCCGCTCCTTCGGCACTGATCCGGGCGCAGGCCGCTCGCGCCGTTCTTCCGTGCCGGCGCAAGCGGCCTGCTCGGCCCGGGAATCCGGGCCGTGTGTCAGGGGGCGGCCACCTTCGCCGGCGTCAGGACCACGTCGAGGGAGACGATGTAGTCCTTCATCCGGTCCAGGGTTCGCATGGGGTTCTCCGGGTCGGATTGCATGTCGGAGAAGGTGGCGACGACGCGTTCCAGCACGACGCGCCCCAGTGTGCGCACCAGGGGCAGGCCGAGGCAGATGTACATGCCCTGCCCGAAGGTCATGTGGGGGTTGGGGGAGCGCCTGATGTCGAATCGGTCGGCCTGGGGGAAGTAGTTCTCGTCGAAGTTGGCCGACGAGTCCCAGACCACCACGTACTGGTCGGCCTTGATCTCATGGCCGCCCAGTACGGTGTCGTGCCGGGCCGTGCGCCACAGGTTGAACCACGAGAAGTCGAAGCGCAGGATCTCCTCGATGGCCCCCGGAATCAGTGAGGGGTCGCGCCGCAGGGTCTGGAAGAACTCCGGGTCCCGGCAGAAGCGGTCGAAGGCGTAGGACAGCATGAGGGCCATGGGTGCGTTGCCGGCGGTCGCCAGGTCAAGGCACATGTGGATGATCTTTTCCTCGGCCAGCCGGCCGTCCTTGCGCCGCTCCGCGAGCAGCTCGCTCATGAGGTCGTCTCGCGGGTCGCGCTTGCGGTCGTCGAGCTGCTCCTTGAACAGGTCGACCACGTCGGCGTGGTCCGGGGAGCGGACCCCGATGAGCTGGCCGAACATCTGGTCGGACCATTCCCGGAAACGGTCGGCGCCGGGGATCTGGAGGCCGAACATGTGGGCAACGGCACGCTCCATGATCGGATAGCAGAGCTCGCCGAGCAGCTCCATCCTTCCGGAGGTGCGCGCGGGCTCCAGGAGCGAGTCGACCATGGCCGTGAATTCCGGCGCCATCTTTTCGATGCTGCCGGGTTGGAACGAGCGTGCCACGAACCCTCGCAGATAGCGGTGGTCCGGTATGTCGGCTCGGCCGAAGGAGAACGGCAGGCCCATGTGGGTCTTGTTGGTCACCGAGAAGTCGGTGGGGTTCTTGAGTACGTGTTGTACGTCGTCGTACCGGAACACTTCCCACAGGTTGTATTCCGGGCGGAAGCGCATCGGCTCATTCTTCTGCATGTGCTGGAACCAGGCGATCCGCGATTCAACGGAGTCGCCCAGTTCGGGGAACAGCAGGTCCCTGGTCGGTTTGCTCGGCGAACTCGTCATGCCTTCACCCTTTCTGACTGGCTGTACGTCCCGTCCCACCCGGCCGTGATCAGAGACGTTCCACCGTGAGCCATATGTGCTCCTTCGAGCGAAATGTGCTTTCCCATACGGCCTTTCCGACCTCGGCGAGCCTGTCGGTGTGGCTGTCGATCACCTTGCCGAGGACAGGGCTGCTGAGTGTCTCCGAGGTCGGCCCGTACTGGACGATGACCTTGTTGCCCGTCGCCTGGCTGAACCTGAGCCGGCCGACCGGCGCGTCGCAGATGCGCTCGCGCACCGGCGTCGGTGCCACGCTCACCAAGGGCGCCCACGCGTACATGGATTCACCGCTGACGACCGCGTGGTCCTGCAGGACCGTGAACGGCAGGGACTTGAGGACGTCCATGCAGAGCTGCTGATTGAGATCGCAGTAGAGCTCGGCCTCGACTTCCACCCCCAGGGGCTGCCAGGTGAGCCTGACCGGAATCCGCTGGAGCGAATCCTCGACGGTGACCGGCGCAGGGGTGTGCTCCGGCCCCACCGCGGCATCGTTCGTGGGATAGCGGTAGTGCTCGCCCAGGTCCCACGGGAAGTAGTGGTGTGACCAGGCCGTGAGCCGGTTCGCGTATTCGGTGAACGTGGCCAGCCTGTCCACGAGCTCGCCACGGCTGTCCGCGGGCTGCCCGACCTGCTCGGCGTACTTCGCCAGGGTCGGGAACCCGTTGTAGCCGAGGAAGGTGCTGTAGATGGGGTCCAGCGTGCGGAAGACCGTCAGCACGTTCTCGACGGAGAGGCTCTCGTCCGTCGCCATCTTCGTCAACTGGTAGAGATTCATCGAGTAGTCGCGAATGATGCTGTTCGAGAAATCCCAGGCGGTGAAGTACTGGCCGTACGACCCCGGCAGCTCGGGAAGGGTTCCCGTGCGTATCTCCTGGATCTCTGGGGGCTCTTCGGATATGAAGCTCGTGGTCAGCTCCCGGAGCTCCGGAAATGCAGACATGTTCCCACTCCTTATTGGTGGTTCCAGTATGTTTACGATGCCGTCCTCAATCGGTCAGGAGAGCATCGGGCCCACATCGGGTGAATCTCCCCGGTGGCAATGTGGGTGGCCAGGGTCCGCCCGATGAACGGGGCGAGGGTGATACCGCTGTTGGCGAAGGCCTCGTAGTAGCCGGAGACCGCGGAGAGCCCGCCGATGCTGGGAAAACCGTCCGCGGGGAACACGGCGGTACCGATGCGCACCCGGTCGACGGTGGCCGACTCGAGCGCCGGAACCGTGCGGTACGCGCGCTCCAGCAGATCCTTGACGAGCTCGTCGCCGGGATCGGACCGCATTGCGTCCGGGAGGCGGGCATCGACCTGGTCGGACCGCACGCGCACGCGCCCCGGCCCCGCCGACCTGGCGTGGGCCTGTGCGCCGCGCAGGACGTGCCGCACCGGATCGCCGTCGGTGAGCAGGTCGATCACGAGGCTGCTGCGCGTCGCGACGCCCTCGAGCGGGGCGGTTCCGAGCGTCGCGGCCACCGTGGGAGCCCCTGGCCCGGCGGCGTTGACGACGGCGTCGACCTCGATGCGGTCGCCGGATTCGAGGCGGAGGGCCCGCACTTCTCCGTCGTGGACCTCGATGCCGTCCACCGCGCCGTTCCACAGCGTCAGGCGCCCGGTGTCCTCGGCCGCCGAGAGCATCTCGGAGACCAGTTTCGGCCCGTCGATCCAGCCCTCGTCCGGGAACAGCACGGCCGGTGTCCGGGCGTGCGGGAACGCGATGCCCGGCTCCCGTTCGCGGTTCACCCGGGCCGCGTCGGACCAGACCGTCCGATAGCCCCAGGAGCTGAGGCGGTGGGCCACGTCCGCGAACGACGCGCCGCCGCCCTCGCCGCCGCCCTCGCCGCCGCCCTCGCCGCCGTCCTCGTCGTCGCCCCAGGCGAGACTTCCGGTGGGATGCCACCAGGGGGCGGAGTCGAACTGCCCGGCGAACCGGAGGTGTTCGATCATTCCGGTGTGACTCAGCTCGAACCGTGCGTACGTCGGCTGCTGAAAGGCGCTCAGCCGCGCGAAGCTGACATCGGTGGTCAGGCCGCCGGGCTGCGCGCGTTCCACGCAGTGCACCCGCATTCCGCGTTGGGCAAGACTGAAAGCCAGGCAGGCGCCGATGACGCCGGCCCCCACGACCCCTACGGTCTTCACTGTTCCCTCCATGTTTCGGGCGTGCGCGGTCACAGCAGTTCGGCGATGTCGAAGGCCAGGTCGAGAGACTGGCTGCGGTTGAGCCGCGGATCGCAGGTCGACTCGTAGCGGTGGTGCAGATCGGCGGCCAGGACCTCGTCCCCGCCGCCGATGCACTCGGTGACGTCTTCGCCGGTCAACTCGATGTGAATGCCGCCGGGGTGGGTGCCAAGGGCACGGTGGACCTCGAGGAAGCCGCGCACTTCGTCGAGGATGTCGGCGAGGCGCCGGGTCTTGCGGCCGCTCCGCTCCACGTACGTGTTGCCGTGCATGGGATCGCAGATCCACAGCGGTGTGCCGCCGGTGCCCCGCGCGGCGCGGATCAGGCCGGGCAGCCGGTCGCGGACCTCGCGCGCGCCCATCCTGGTGATGAAGGTCAACCGGCCCGGCTGCCGCTCCGGGTCGAGCAGGTCGATGTAGGAGCGGACCTCCTGCGGCGTCGTCGTCGGCCCGAGCTTGACCCCGACGGGGTTGGAGATGCTCCTCAAGTAGCCGATGTGCGCGCCGTCGGGGGCGCGGGTGCGCTCGCCGGCCCAGAGCATGTGCCCGCTGGTGGCATAACTGATGCCGTCGGGGTCGGGGCGGGTGAGAGCGTCCTCGTAATCCAGCAGCAGGCCCTCGTGGCTGGCGAAGACGTCGGCCGAACGCAGCATGTCGAGCTGGACGCCGCAGGCGCGCATGAACCGCAGCGCGTGGTCGATCTCGTAGGCCACTTCCTCGTAGCGGGCGCCCGCCGGTGAGCTCGCCACGAAGTCCCGGTTCCACCGGTGCAGTTGGTCGAGCCCCGCGTAACCGTCGCGCGCACAGCCCGCCATGATGTCCAGGGTGGACCGCGAGGCCTCGTACATCCGCCAGAGCCGGGCCGGGTCCGGCACCCGGGCCAGTGGGTCGAACGCGAAGCCGTTCACCGCGTCGCCCCGGTACACCGGGAGCGTGACGTCGCCCCGGGTCTCGAAGGGACTGGACCGCGGCTTGGCGTACTGCCCCGCTATCCGGCCGATCTTCACGACCGGCGTCGCGGCCGCGTAGGTGAAGACGACGGCCATCTGAAGCAACGTCTTGATCTTGTTGCGGACCGCTTCCGGTGTCACGCCGTCGAACGTCTCCGCGCAGTCGCCGCCCTGCAGTACGAACGCCTCGCCGCTGGCCGCCGCCGCGAGCCGCGACCGCAGACCGTCGCATGCGCTGGGGGTGACCAGGCCGGGCGCGGCGGACAGCCGGGCCACCACGTCCTCCAGAGCGGCGCGGTCCGTCCAATTCGGTTGGTGCGTCGCGGGTGCGTCGCGCCAGGAGACGAGCAGGTCGGAATTCGTCATGAACGCAGACCAACACGGTCTCCGTGCGGGGCGCAATGAATTCCGCAAGTGGTCCGGTCGATGGAGTGGCCATTGGTCTGGCCAACCATGTCCGGGCCGATGACATAGTTCCAGAGCAGCGCCGGCGATCTGGGGTGTTCAGATTTTGTTTACTTTTGCGGCTGACAATGGAGGTGTGCCATCTCTGCGATGACGGAATTACTGGACGTTACCGTGACTGCGATTCCCGTGGAGACAACCGCGAACGCACTGGCCGTGCATGCCGAATTGTGTCGAAGGCTCGGCGCCGAGGAGGCCTTCCTGCTCGACGACCTGCACCCGGACCGGTCCCATGCGGGCATCGGCACCGTGGTGGGCTTCGGCCGGCTCGCCGAGATCTCGGTGACCGGAGACCGGGTCACCGTGCGCGGCAGCGGTCCGGTGGCCGACCTGCTGCGGGCCCGCTGCGGCCCGACGACGACCGACCCCTGGGACATGCTCCGCCGGGCCACGCGCCTGTTCCGGGTGCATACCGACCTCCGCGGATTCACCTTCGGCTTCCTCACCACGGTCGGCTACGACGCGGCCGCGTACATGGAGGAGCTGCCGCCGCGGCGCACCCCACCGGACGTGCCGGACCTGACCCTCACCCTGTTCCAGCACACCCTGCGGTTCGGCCGCGAGGGCGGACCGCCGGTCCTGCTCCGCGCCACGGGTCCCGGACTGCCCGAACCGCTGCCGCACGAGGCGCTGCGCGACATCCCCGGTACCGACCTCGCCGTGCCGCCCGCGCCCGTCCCGCTCGCGGTGCACGACACCGTCGACCGGGAGACGTTCCTGGGCTGGGTGGAACGCTGCCTGGACCACATCCGGGTGGGGGACATCTACCAGATCCAGGTGGGTCACCGCATCGACGTCCGCAGCGAACTGACGCCGGAAGAGGTCTACCGGCGCCTGAGCGACCGCAACCCGTCGCCGTACATGTACCTGCTCACACAGTCCGGGACGACACTCATCGGCGCGAGCCCGGAGCTGCTCTTCCGGCTCGACGAGGACCACATCACCATGCGGCCCATCGCGGGGACCACGCGCCGGGACCCGACCGGAGCGGACAACGAGCGGCGGGTCAAGGAACTGCAGGCCGACATCAAGGAGCAGGCGGAGCACGTGATGCTCGTCGATCTGTGCCGCAACGACATCGGCAGGGTCTGCCGCCCCGGCACCCTCGAGGTGGCGGACCTGATGGCGGTCGAGGCGTTCTCGCACGTGTTCCACCTGGTGTCCACGGTGACCGGCACACTGGACGCAGGCCGGGACGTCTGGGACGTGCTGTGTGCCACGTTCCCCGCCGGGACCATGACGGGGGCGCCGAAGCTGCGCGCCATGGAGATCATCGACGAGATCGAGGCCGAGCGCCGCGGCCTCTACGCGGGCGCCGTCGGTCTGGTGGACGTCCAGGGGTGGGCCGAGTTCGCCCTCTGCATCCGGACCATCACGCACCACGAACCCACCCCGGGCGACCACCGCTACGCCACGCAGAGTTGCGCGGGAGTGGTCGCCCTGTCCGAGCCGGAGCGGGAGTGGGACGAGACCCTGGCCAAGATGGGGGCCGCCCACTGGGCGCTCACCGGGAAGGAGCCGGCATGAGAGTGCTGGTGTTGGACGCCCTCGACAGTTTCGTCCACGTCATCGACCAGTACCTGCGCGAACTGGGGGCGGAGACCGAGGTCGTCCGTTCCGGTACGCGCACGGCACAGGAGCTGTCCGCGTGGCGACCGGACGCCGTGGTCCTCGGACCGGGGCCCGGTCACCCCGCCGACTCCGGCCACGTGCAGCTGGTACGCCACTTCGCCGGTGACGTACCGCTGCTCGGCGTGTGCCTCGGGCATCAGGCCATCGCGTTGGCGTTCGGCGGCGAGGTCCGGCTCGCGGACAACCTCATGCACGGCCGCACGAGCGTGATCGACCACGACGGCCTGGGCGTGTTCGCCGGCCTGCCGGACCGGCAGACGGTCACCCGGTACCACTCGATCGTCGTGGCCGACCCCTTGCCCGCGGAACTCCTGTGCACGGCACGGTCGACCGACGACGGCTACCCGATGGGACTGCGCCACCGCGAACTGCCGGTCGAAGGTGTGCAGTTCCACCCGGAGAGCATCAGCACCGGCGACGGCCTCACCATGTTGGCGAACTTCCTGGCCGGCGTCAGGACACCGGCTTCCCGGTGACCTGGCGCATGGCCCGGGCGAGCACACCGACCGCCTCCGCGAGCAGGCTGCGGCGCACCGCGCCGTAGCCGAGCACCACCCCGGACGAGGGCGACCGGCGGCCGAACTGGAAGTGCCTGCCGGGATGTACGAGAACCGAATTCGCCCGAGCGAGGGCGGCGAGGCGGACGTCGTCGACGCCCTGGGGTAACTGGACGTAGGCGTGGATGCCCGTCGGCTCGCCGGTCATCTTGGCGCCCGGCAGGCTGTTTTCGACGGCGTCCCGCAGCGCCGCGCGCCGTGCGCGCAGGACGGTCCGGATCTCCCGGATGTGCTGGTCCAGCATGCCGGACGAGATGAAGTGGGCGAACGTCAGCTGAGTGAGCGGGTCCGGGACGCCCAACGGTGTCCGGCCGAGCCGCTCCGCCACCACGTCGGGCGCCGCCACCCAGCCGAGCTGTATGCACGAGCCGAGCATGGCCCCGGTCGTCCCGACGTAGATCACCCGCTCCGGGCGGTGCCGCTGGAGGGCGAGGGGACCGCTGCTGACGCCGAACCACAAATGCCCGTCCCGGTCGTACTCGATCACCCAACCGTCCACGTCGGCCGCCCAGCGCAGCAGGGCGTCCCGGCGCCCCGGCGACAGCACGGAGCCCGTCGGCACCTGCGACACCGGGGTGACCAGCACGGCGCGCGCCCCGGACCGGGCGAGGGCGTCCACGTCGATGCCGTCGTCGTCCACGGGGATTCCGCTGACCCGCAGCCCCGCCCGCTCGGCGATCCTGACCTTCCAGGGCGCGCCGGGGCTCTCCACGGCGATGTGGTCGACCCCGAGGTCGTGCAGGACACGGCACACCACGTCGACGGTGTGGTCGAAGTCCGAGGTGATGGCGACCTCGGCGGCGGTCGTCAGGACCCCCCGCGAACGGCCGAGGTAGGCCGCGAGTTCCTCCCGGAGTTCCGGGATGCCGAGGGGATACGGCCGGGGGCCGGCGCCGCCGATCGACTGCCCCACGTACTCGTAGGCCCGCAGCCACTCACGGGACGGGAACAGCGCCGAGCTCGTCGCGTCGGCCCGTAGGTCGTAGCGGGCCTCCGCGCGCCGGGCCGGTTTGACCGCGCCTCGGTTGGGGTGCGGCAGGTGGGTCGCCACCGTGGTGCCCGAGCCCTGAGTGGACCGCAGATATCCTCCGGCGACCAGCTCCTCGTAGGCCTGGACCACGACACTGCGCGAGACTCCGAGATCTCCGGCCAGGTTCCGGCTCGATGGCAGTCGGACACCCGGATGCAGGGTCCCGTCCTTTATCCGGTCTCGGATGGCCGCCTGAATCTGCGTGGTCATGGACAGCGGCAGTTTCCGGTTTATGGCGATAGGTAGCATTCTTCCCCCGTTGGGGCCGGCCTTTAGGCCGGCGCGAAATCCCCGCGGCAGATCCGACTTCTTGGGTGCGGACCCTCGGTCGGGGACGGCTTTCTCTTCAGCGCGGAATTGGTCTGCTCGCGAAAGAGTGGAATGGACTTGTCCGAAGCCGTTGTCGGCTGCGACGCTCCATACGAATAACCAGTGAAGGAGTAGCGATGACCGGCCAGGCAACCGCATCCGACACAACTCGGAAACGATGGGCGGGTATTCTTTCGGCGCTCACGGACCGCCGCGACCTCACCGGAGTCGACACGGAGTGGGCCATGGGCGAGGTCATGCGTGGCGCCGCCGACGATGCCAGACTCGGCGGCCTGCTGGTGGGCCTGCGGACCAAGGGAGAATCCGTCGCGGAGCTCGACGGCCTTGTCCGTGCCATGGACGCGCACGCGGTCAGGGTCCGGGCCGACGGGCCGCTCCTGGACATCGTCGGCACCGGCGGAGACATGGCCCGTACGGTGAACATCTCCACCGTCTCGGCGATCGTGGCTGCGGCGGCCGGTGCGCGCATCGTCAAGCACGGCAACCGGTCCGCGTCCTCGGCCTGCGGCTCGGCGGACCTGCTCGAAGAACTGGGCGTGGTCATCGACCTGCCGCCGGTGACGGTGCCGCGGGTGCTCGCCGAAGTGGGCATCGCCTTCTGCTTCGCCCCGGTGTTCCATCCCGCGATGCGCCACGCTGCCGTGGTCCGCAGGCAACTCGGTGTGCCGACGGCCTTCAACGTGCTGGGCCCCCTGACGAACCCCGCGGCGCCCGACGCGGCCGCCATCGGCGTCGCCGACGCCCGGATGGCTCCCCTCGTCGCCGGAGTGCTGGCCCGCCGTAACCGCTCAGCGCTCGTCTTCCGCGGCGACGACGGGCTCGACGAGCTGACGGTCACCACCACGTCCCAGGTGTGGGCGGTGCACGAGGGGACCGCACGCCAGGAGACCTTCGACCCGAAGGACCTCGACATCCCGCGGGCATCGCTGGATGCCCTGCGCGGCGGCAGCCCGGCACACAACGCGGAGATCACCCGGAGGGTGCTCGCAGGCACACGCGGCCCGGTCCGCGACGCCATCCTGCTGTCCGCCGCGGCGGGGCTCGCCGCGGCGACCCCCGACACCGCGCCGCTCACGGAGCGGCTGGGGGCCGCCATGCCGCGGGCCGCCCGCGCCGTCGACAGCGGCGATGCCGCGGAACTCCTCGACCGGTGGGCCAGGGTGACGGCCAAGCTGGCCGAGAGCGCGGCATCCTCGGCCGGGTAGACGGACCGCCGGCGGCCCCGCGGCCGCCGGGGTGGACCGAAGTGGTCGGCGTGGCCCGGTAGTCCGTCCGCCAAGGCGGCGGCCACCCCGGGCCGGCCGACCGCGCGCCCGGTCACGTCAGGCCCTCCCGGGGGCGCGGGCGGCCGACGCGCCGCCCGCCTCTTCCCCGGTGTGCGGTTCCACCACGATTTCGGTCAGCGTGATCATCTGACAAATCCTCCCCCGTTTGTGGTGCATGGGATACCGCGACTTCCGGACGATCAGTGCCCGGGCGACGAGGCGCGCTCCGGCGCCGCAGGTACCCGACCGGGCTCCTGAACCTCGGCAGGCCGCACCGTGCCCCGCCCGGCCACCAGCGCGACCACCGTCTGGGCGGCCGCGGCCACGCACACCAGCACCAGCGGCGCCTGCCAGCCGGAACTGACGCTGTGCAGCAGCCCGATGACCACCGGTCCGGCGGCGGCAAGGAGATAGCCGATGGACTGCGCCATCGCCGACAGCGCGCCGGCCCCGGCCGCGTCCTGGGCGCGCATGCCGAGGAACGCCAGCGCGAGCACGAGACAGGCCCCGCCGCCCAGGCCGAGGACGACGCTCCACAGCAGCGCCAAGTCCGGGGCCACCAGGAGCCCCAGGTAGCCGAGGAGCAGGATGGCCGAACAGATCGTCGCCAGGGCGCGCTGGTCACGTGCCCAGCGCAGCGCGCCCGGCACGGCCAGGCTGGTCAGCACCGCGACCGCCTGGAACAGGAACAGCAGCCATCCGGCCGTGGCCGCGCTGATGCCGTTGTCCTGGAAGATCTGGGGAAGCCACGTCACGACCACGTAGAAGCCGAAGGACTGCAGCCCCATGAACGCCGTGACCGCCCACGCGAGGCCGGACCCCCAGGGCAGCCGGTGCTGCCCGCGCGCCGCCTGCGCGGCGGGCGGCGCAGTGCGCATCTGAGGAAGCCACAGCACCACGGCCACCAGCGCGATCAGGACCCAGCACCCCAAGGCGGTGGACCAGCCACCCGGAGCGATCTCGCTGATCGGCACCGCCACCCCGGACGCAACCGCGGCGACACCACCCATCACCGTCGCGTAGGCGCTGGTCAGCAGCCCCACCTTGTTGGGGAAGTCGCGCTTGATGAGGCTCGGCAGCAGGACGTTGCCCACGGCGATGCCCGCCCCGATCAGCACGGTTCCCGCGAACAGGCCGACCGCCGTGGGCAGCCACCGCACCGCGATCCCCAGCGTCAGCACGACGAGCGCACCGCCCAGGAGCCGCTCCTGTCCCCACCGCGCGGCAAGCCGGGGCACCATCGGGGAGAGTGCCGCGAACGCCAGCAAGGGCAGTGTGTTCAGCAGGCCGAGGGCGACCGGGGCCAACCCCAGTTCGGCCTGTACGCGATCCAGCAACGGCCCGACACCGGTCAAACTCGCCCGGAGGTTGGCTGCTGCCACGAGCAACCCCCACACCAGTAACACCTGTCCGGAACGACGTGTCGTTTTAGTCTCCATGACCGTCATCATCAAGTCTCACGGTGGCGCTAACCAGGCCGTACTGAGGCTAGCCCCCGCAGGGCCACCCTCGGCGCCGCACGCCTCCTCGACTCACCCGCCGACACCGGTAACCTGGCGGTATGGGCACGCCGTTGGGGAAGTTCATTCGAGCCAAGCGCGACAGCATCCAGCCGGAATTCCTCGGCCTGCAGAGACACGGCCGCAGCCGATCACCCGGGCTCCGCCGCCTGGACCTCGCCACCCGGGCCGGTATCAGCGTCGAATACCTGGCCCGTATCGAGCAAGGGCGCGACCGCAACCCATCGCCCACGGTCATCAACTCGCTCGCGGACGCACTCTGCCTCGACACCTCGGAGCGCAACCACCTGCGCTACCTCGCGAAGATCGCCGGAGACGATTGCTCGGTCCAGATCAGGCCCGTGCCACCGCCCCGACGCGTGCGGCCTTCCGTCCTGCAGACACTCTGCCTTCTCGAACCCGGCGTCGCCGTCGTGACCAACCGGCTCGGCGACATCCTCGCCCACACCACGGGCTACCACGCGATCACCAGCGGCACCGGTCTGCTCGACGGCGCCGAGCCGAACCTGAACCGCTACTTGTTCACCGACCCCCGCGCCCGGACGTTCTTCGCCGACTGGGACGACATCGCGGACGAACACGCCTTCGACCTGTGGCAGGCGCCGTCCCTCGAGAACCTCGAATGGCTCATCTCCGAGCTCATCCCCACCGCCGGACCCGAGTTCAGCAACCGCCTCGGCCGCCATGTGGTGCCGCGCCGCGGCGTCCTCAGACTCAACCACCCGGACGGGCAGCAGCTACGACTGCTCCGCGAGACGCTCGAACTGCCCATGGATGACCAGCAGCTCGTCATCTTCCTTCCCGAGTGCGACCAAACGGCCCGGGCCATCGACCAACTCCAGCGCCAGTCCCACGGCCGGCTGCGGTCCATTTCGTGACTCGCCGACGTCGTGTGGACCGACGTCGGCGAGGCCGCGAAGGACGTCCTGGATCGCGTCAGAGGGGGTGCTACCGCTCCGCGTAGCGCAGGAACTGCCAGCCCAGTACGGCCAGGGCAAGCGTCTGCGCGAGGGAGACGATCACAAATGGGGTCTGAGCGGCGGGAGAGAGCCAGAATGCGGTCACGCAGATCATCGGCAAGGCCAGGTACGTCAACAGATCCACAGCGGTCTGAAGTCGCTTGCGCGTGGTGCGGCTCGCATCGTCGCGATGGTAGATCTCCCAGCCGAACACTGCGCTGCGGGCGGCGGTGAGCTCGCCCAGCCGCGGTCCCAGCTGGTCGCGGATGTAGCAGCCGATCGACGAGATCTTCTCGTCGTTGACCAGGTAGGTCCAGCCCAGAACCAGGCAGATCACGGGGACGGCGAGCAGCAGTTGAGGCTGCCCGCTCTGGACGGTGATCGCCACGGCCGCGGTGGCTGCGGCGAGCGTGAAGTAGAGCAGATTGTCACGGAACCCTATCCGGGTCTTCTGCTCTTCCTTGATGCAGTCGTATTCGGCCAGCAGGAGTTTGCTCTCGGTGACGTCGTCTGTGGTGGTCACGGCCAATTCCTAAGCTCGGGTCCGGAGCACTCAATCGGCAGTACGGAAGGACGGCAGGTTGTTGGGGTTGTTTCGTTCGATCCATCCTTTTCCGTCCGCCGCGATTCCTTCCAGGAGGCGGAAGGTGTGAATGAAGCCAGCTGAATTGAGATTGATTTCAGCGATTTCCTGGGCATTTTCGTCCGGCGCCAGTTGATGGGTGTCGGCGTCCTTGACGCGAATATTCCTGGCCGGCCCGTTGGTGAGGACGAGTTCCAAGTCGTAGCCGATCTGGGCGTTTTCCGTCACTTGTACGGAGGACAACGCCTCGAACCGGTAGTTGCTGCGCTGCTCGTTTCCGCCGCGCTTCCCGTCGGTGAAATCGATTTCCGAGCTGATTTCACGAACGCCATCCTGGGTGACCAGGAACAGGCGGAAGCTGTAGCGCGAGTATCGCCAAGGACCGCGCCTCGCGCGCCCCCGCTTGTAGGGGCGTGCGGGTGTCATCAGGATGGTGTGGGTGATCAGGTCGCGCCAGGTGAGCTGGTAGTGCCGAAGCGCTTCGTCGATGAACAGCGTCTTGTCGCAGGTGAGCCAGGTCTCCATTTCCAGCTCACTGGGTCGCGTGGTGTCCAGGAACGACTTCCAGTTCTGGTACGCGATCTGTCGTGCGGTCAGCCGCTCGTGGCATTCCTGGGTTTCCCTGACCAGTCGATGGTCTTCGCGCCGGGCCTCCAGCCATGAGGAAGCAGCCGCGCGTCCGGACCAGACCACACCGACTGCGGCCAAGACGGCCGGCAGAGCTCCCGATGCGCCGTCACCTGAGACCGCTGTTCCGAGCACGGTAAGAGCCGTGATGCCGAGAGCGATGAGGGCGATCACGGACAGGGCTTTCGCCACAATCGGAGTCTGGTTCTGGCGGCGCTGATCGAACAGGGTGCCGCTGTTGTGGCGGTCTCGGGCGTCCTCGGCGAGGTGGCGGATCAACCAGTTGACCCGGTCCACACTGATTCGGCTCTCGCGGTAGAGGAGCGCGATCTCGGCGGCGAGGCTGTTGCGGACGTGGACGGTGTACCCGAGCCATTCGTGCGGGGCGAATCCGTGGGGCGCACGGATCGCGAAATAGTGATCGAACGAGTGACGGACGCGGTCGGTGAACCCGTCCCCGGGGGAGGCGGGATCGCTCATGTGCGGGATCTGGGGCTCGGTCATGGCGTTCGGTCCGCGGTCCTGGTACCACCATTGGCGGCCGAAGCGGGTCGCAGTCAGGCCCGCGCCGAGCGCCACCAGCAATTCGACGACTGCCACAGCGGGATCTGCGACCAGCGCCGTGATCCAGAGGAACGCGCTGCTGATGACGAAAAGGACCGCTCGGACCGGGAAGGCCGCCTGGGCGGCGGCAGCGGTGCTCGGACGGGGCTGCAGGGCCCGTGGCCCAATGGGGTCGGGCTCGAAGTAGGCCCAGATCCGGTGGACCCGGTCGTTGCCGAAGCGATCTGTCTCCGCCCGCTCGCGATTCTCCGCCCACAGGCTGTCCTTCAGCCCTCCGGCGAGTACGAGGTCGAGGTGGCGGAGGATCGCCTCGCGCTGGTGAGGCGACAGGGCTCGCAACCGCTCCAGTACGAGCCCTGTGTCGCCGTCCGCGGTGCTGAGCATCGCCAGCAGTTCGAAAGTGATGCGCAGGGCGTCTTTCCACTCTCCCTCGGCGTAGGTCCGTACGAGCCGGGAGGCATGGTGCAGCCGCTGGACTTCTTCGGCGTTGAGGTCGTGGTAGGCGCGCCCACTGAGCATGGCGAGCACCCAGTGGAAACGGACCTCTGCGTTGTCGTGTCCGTGGGCGATCGCATCAGTGATCATTTCGCGAGCGCGGCTGGAGATGCCATCCTCCAGGAGCCGCACACCCACCTTGTACTTTTCCTGAGGAGAGGCATCCGGATGGACGAAGTAGACATTGGAGTTGTGTACGGTCTCGGCCTGGATTCCGACGGTGGAGTCGTATGCGGCCGAGTTGTGCGTGAAACTGCTGCCGTTCATGCCGAGCCACCCGCCGCAACAACCAGGGGTGCCAGCTTGGCCACCAGCACGGGGCACTCTGCGACCAGGCCACGTAACCTCTTGAGTGTCATGGCCGCCCGCTTGGACGATTCGGGAGTGTTCTCCCTTGCAGCCCGGCGGGCAGAGTCCAGATCGGCCAGTGCCTCTCGGCAGGTGTCGTCGTCGAGAGCGCCCTCGGCGTGGTGACGCATCAGGTGCAGGCGAAAGCCGTCCAGTTCCGCGACCAGGTCCTTCGGGCCGGTCACCTTCGGGTCCGTGTTCAAGTAGACGTTGCTGTCCTTGACAGAGCCGGCCATGATGCCAACGGTGCTGCCATGGGCGGTGTTGCTGACGTGCTCTTCGCGTCGGTCGGCCGAATGGGCCCCGTCTGCTCGGGGCATGGCGATCTGCATCTGTTCCCCCACTAGTTCCACGGCCAGCCGTGTGGCGAATGCCGCCGCGTTCGCCGCGGCCCGCGGCTGCCGGCTACGGTCCTTCGCGCTGCTCTTCGTGCCGTCCGCTCGGTCGCTGATTCCCCGGATGATCGCCACCGGCGCCCCGTTGAGATGACCGGCCTGTGCCACACCGGCGGCCTCCATCTCGATCGCGAGGGCGTCGTTGTAGTGCTGCCGGATCCACTGCGCCTCGGCCGAGATCTTCGAGTTCTGTACGACCTCGCCGGCGGCGATCGCACCGAAGCGCACCTGCGGGGCGTGCCCATGGCCGGGTGCGTCGTCGGCCCAGTCGTTCACGCGAGCGAGGTGCGAGCCGAGCTGGCTGATGGCGTGCGGCGCCTCCCATACCCGGGGGCGGGCCTTGAGTCCATCGTCCTCGCTGGTCCCGCCGTGGTAGGCGTACACGTGTGTCGCCATCACCACGTCGCCCAGCCTGGCGGTTTCCCACAGGGCGCCGGCGACGCCGACGAACAGCACCGCCACCGGCGAGAACTCCTGAACCGCGCGCTCAGCGATCACTGCGGCGGAATGATTCCCCTTGTTCGTCAGAGCGAGCGCGATACGGCATGAGGTGCCCTGCACGGTTCCCACCTCGAACCGCGTCCCACGCTCATGAAGGTGTAATCGCGGACTGGCCATTCTCCGGCGCACGGCCTGGTATTCGAGATTGAGGGCGGTGAGAATCACCACCAGGTCTTTCGACATCTATTCCTCTTCCCCTCTTGTTGTCTCTTCCGTCGTGGATGGCGCAGGTCGGATCAGCGGTGGGAACAACACGGTCTTCGGTCCGGCCCGGTACAGTCGCGCGGGCCGTCCTCCCGTGGCCCTGCGGCCCGAGCCGGCAGGGATGATGAATCCCTTCGCCGCTTGGACTTTTCGGTAGAAATTGCGGGTGTCGAGTTCGGTACCCCAAACTGCCTCGTACACCTGCTGCAACTCTGCTACGGAGAAAGTTTCTCTACAGAACGCTGTGGCCAATGCCGAGAATTCGAGCTTGGTACGTGCCCGTTCGATGCCGTCCGTCGCGATCCGGCGGTGGTCGAAGGCCAGTTCCACTTCGCCGGACAGGATGGCTTCCGCGGGAACCCACGCGGCATCGGTGGCATCCGTTCCCGCGACCGGATCGGGGAGTTCCGGGGCGATCGCCAAGTGGGCCACGGAAACGACCCGGCCCCGTGGATCGCGGCCTGAGTCTCCGTAGGTGGCCAACTGTTCAAGATGCACACGGCCGGCGGTCAGGGCGGTCTCCTCGCTCAGCTCGCGGTGGGCGGCGCCCAGGATCTCCTCACCGTCGTGATTCAGGAATCCGCCGGGCAGGGCCCGCATGCCCCGAAAAGGATCTTCGCCCCGCTCTACGAGGAGGACGCACAGTCGGCCCTCGCGCAGCGTCAGGATCACGAGATCGACCGTCAACAGCACAGATGTCGGTGACCATGCGTCAGCTTGCATGTCTTGTACGGTACTTCAGTTATTGTCACTCGCACAAGAAGGGTGCTGATGCGACCTCTGCTGCCGCATTGCGAAGGTGCTCCGAGTGGTCAACCGCGTGCGCGTCCTGCTGGAGCCGGCCCGCGCCCACCGCCCGCAGCCTCGTCTGGTCGCCTGGACCGTTGTGCCGCAGGCAGGACCCGTCGCCCTCGTGCGCGAGGATGGGCCCATGTCGAACCGCCTCGCCCATGAGACCTCGCCGTATCTGCTGCAGCACGCGGACAATCCCGTCGACTGGTGGCCCTGGTCGCCGGAGGCCTTCGAGGCGGCGCGGGAGCGGGGGGTGCCCGTGATGCTCAGCGTCGGGTACAGCAGCTGCCACTGGTGTCATGTGATGGCACACGAGTCCTTCGAGGACGAGCTGTCCGCCGCCTACATGAACGAACACTTCGTCAACATCAAGGTGGACCGCGAAGAGCGCCCCGACGTCGACGCCGTCTACATGGAGGCCGTACAGGCCGCCACCGGGCAGGGCGGGTGGCCGATGACCGTCTTCCTGACGGCCGACGCGGAGCCCTTCTACTTCGGGACCTACTTCCCGCCCGAGCCCCGGCACGGCATGCCCTCCTTCATGCAGGTGCTCGAAGGCGTGCGGACCGCGTGGGTGGGGCGGCCCGAAGAGGTCGCCGAGGTGGCGCAGCGGATCGTACGGGACCTGGCCGGGCGGCAGCTGGACTACGGGAAGGCCGGCACGCCCGGGCCCGAGGAGCTGGCGCAGGCACTGCTCGGGCTCACGCGGGAGTACGACGCCACGCGGGGCGGCTTCGGCGGGGCGCCGAAGTTCCCGCCGTCGATGGTGCTGGAGTTCCTGCTGCGCCACCACGCCCGGACCGGGTCCGAGGGGGCGCTGCAGATGGCCGCCGACACGTGCGAGGCCATGGCCCGGGGCGGGATCTACGACCAGCTCGGGGGCGGGT
The DNA here is from genome assembly GCF_042736975.1 of Streptomyces sp. NPDC059989. Classification (NCBI taxonomy): domain Bacteria; kingdom Bacillati; phylum Actinomycetota; class Actinomycetes; order Kitasatosporales; family Streptomycetaceae; genus Streptomyces; species Streptomyces sp. NPDC059989. Next base: position 104,230 of record NZ_JBHWUO010000018.1, on the reverse strand, counting down.
TCGCGCGGTACTCCGTGGACCGGGAGTGGGTCGTGCCGCACTTCGAGAAGATGCTGTACGACAACGCGCTGCTGTGCCGGGTGTACGCGCACCTGTGGCGGACCACCGGATCGGATCTCGCCCGCCGCGTGGCGCTGGAGACCGCCGACTTCATGGTGCGCGAGCTGCGGACCGAGCAGGGCGGCTTCGCCTCCGCGCTCGACGCCGACAGCGAGGACCCGCTGAGCGGCAAGCACGTCGAGGGGGCGTACTACGCGTGGACCCCCGCGCAGCTGCGGGAGGTGCTGGGGGAGGACGACGGGGACCTGGCCGTCGCCTACTTCGGGGTGACCGAGGAGGGGACCTTCGAGCACGGCAAGTCCGTGCTCCAGCTGCCCCAGGACGGGCCGACGGCGGACGCGGAGCGGATCGCGTCGATCCGGGCGCGGCTGCTCGCCGCGCGGGAGGCGCGGCCCGCGCCCGGGCGGGACGACAAGATCGTCGCAGCCTGGAACGGGCTGGCCATCGCCGCCCTCGCCGAGTGCGGGGCCTTCTTCGAGCGGCCGGACCTCGTCGAGCGGGCCACCGAGGCCGCCGATCTGCTCGTCCGCGTGCACATGGACGGGCGGGCCCGGCTGGCGCGGACCAGCAGGGACGGGCAAGTGGGCGCCAACGCCGGAGTGTTGGAGGACTACGGTGACGTCGCCGAGGGGTTCCTGGCCCTCGCCTCCGTCACCGGCGAAGGGGTGTGGCTGGAGTTCGCCGGCTTCCTCGTCGACCTCGTCCTCGACCGGTTCACCGCCGAGGACGGGTCCCTCTACGACACCGCGCACGATGCCGAGAAGCTGATCAGGCGGCCCCAGGACCCCACCGACACCGCCGCGCCCTCCGGCTGGACCGCCGCCGCCGGCGCGCTGCTCTCGTACGCCGCGCACACCGGCTCGGAGGCGCACCGCACGGCGGCCGAGAGGGCGCTCGGGGTGGTGCACGCCCTCGGGCCGCGCGCCCCGCGCTTCATCGGGCACGGGCTGGCGGTCGCGGAGGCGCTCCTCGACGGCCCCCGCGAGGTCGCGGTGGTCGGCCATCCGGAGGATCCGGCGCGGGCCCTGCTGCACCGAACGGCGTTGCTGGGGACGGCTCCCGGGGCCGTCGTGGCCGCGGGGCTGCCGGATGCGGCGGAGGGCGGCGGGGCGGAGTTCCCCCTCCTGGCCGAGCGCACACTCGTACGCGACCTTCCGACGGCGTATGTGTGTCGACATTTCGTCTGCGCGCGGCCTACGACGGATCCGGTCGAACTGGCGGAGCAGTTGGGTACGGTTCGTCCCTGAAATGACCGGAGTACCGTCAATTCCGGTTGCTCGCATGGTTGTTCAGAAACGTTGTTTTTATCTGGACGGCTCCTGACTTTCATTTCCGCTGCCTAGTCTCGTGTCGTTCGGTACTCACCGAGACGGCGCACTGGGGGGTGCGCGCAGGGGGAAGCGGAGGCGGCGGGCCGGGGGGCCCGCCGTGAGCCTCCGGGGGGTTTCACGGTTCGCCGCTCGGGGTTGCGGCAGTCTGTGGGGGGACAGTTTGTACACGTCTGTGTTCATTTCCGTTATATCGCTCGCGCTCTTCGGGATTGCCGCGTTCACGCTCTGGTGGCAGATGCACGCCTGGCGGACGCCCGAGACGCTCGCCTCCACCCGCTTCGACCGTCCCGACGGGGGCAGCCGGCTGGCCTTCTCGCTGCTGCTGCCGGCCCGCCACGAACAGGCGGTCCTGGAGCACACCATCGACCGGCTGCTGGAGTCGAGCCACCACGACTACGAGATCATCGTGATCGTCGGGCACGACGACCCCGAGACCGCCGCCGTCGCCGAGCGCGCGGCCGCGCGGGCCGCCGAACGGGCGCCGGGGCTCGTCCGCGTCGTCGTCGACCACCACGAGACCAAGAACAAGCCGAAGGCCCTCAACACCGCCCTGCCGCACTGCCGGGGCGACATCGTCGGGGTCTTCGACGCCGAGGACCAGGTCCACCCCGAGCTCCTCGCCCACGTCGACCACGCCTTCCGCTCCACCGGCGCCGACGTGGTCCAGGGCGGGGTCCAGCTCATCAACTTCCACTCCAGCTGGTACAGCCTGCGCAACTGCCTGGAGTACTTCTTCTGGTTCCGCTCCCGGCTGCACCTGCACGCCGAGAAGGGCTTCATCCCGCTCGGCGGCAACACCGTCTTCGTGCGCACCGAGGTGCTGCGCGAGGCGGGCGGCTGGGACCAGAACTGCCTCGCCGAGGACTGCGACCTGGGGGTGCGGCTGTCGTCGGTCGGCAAGAAGGTCGTCGTCGCCTACGACTCCGACATGGTCACGCGCGAGGAGACCCCGGGCTCGCTGATGAGCCTGCTCAAGCAGCGGACCCGCTGGAACCAGGGCTTCCTCCAGGTCTACCGGAAGAAGGACTGGCAGCAGCTGCCCGGCCGCGGGCAGCGCTGGCTGGCCCGCTACACGCTGATGACCCCGTTCATGCAGGCCGCCTCCGGGGTGATCATCCCGGTCAACTTCGCCGTCGCGGTCTTCCTCGACGTCCCGGTCGGCATCGCGATCATCACCTTCCTCCCCATGATCACGGCGATGGTGACCTTCGTCTTCGAGATCGTCGGCCTGCACGACTTCGGCCGCCAGTACGGGCTGCGCGTCCGCTTCGCGCACTACGTCAAGCTCGTGGTCGGCGGGCCCTTCTACCAGGTGATGCTCGCCGGCGCGGCGATCCGCGCGGTCTGGCGCGAGCAGCGCGGCCGCAACGAATGGGAACTGACCAGCCACACCGGCGCCCACCTCGACGGGGCGACGACGTCCGGCGCCTCCGGCGCTTCCACCGCGATCCGAGAGGACAGCCACCAGTGACCGCCACCCTGCCCACGGCCACTGATCCCCAGTCTCCGACCGCCACCACGACCACCGCCCCGGCGACGGCGACGGCGACCGCCACGGCAGCGGCCGCGGCGACGGCCACCGCCACCGAACCCCGCGTCCCCGCCCAGCGCGGCGGCCCCGGCACCGGCGGACTCGGCGTCCGCCCGCCCGCGCCGGCCAGACCGCTCGTGCGCTTCCGCAGCTCCCGCCCCGACCTGCTCCTGTGCGGGGCCCTGCTGCTCGTGATCGTCCTCGTCCAGGGCTGGAACATCACCAACTTCCCCACCCTCAGCGACGACGAGGGCACCTACCTCGCCCAGGCGTGGGCGGTCCAGCAGGGTGATGGCCTCGCCCACTACACGTACTGGTACGACCACCCGCCGCTGGGCTGGATCCAGATCGCGGGCCTGACCTACCTGCCGTCCCTCTTCGTGCCCGACTGGATGACCGTCGCGCCGATGCGGTTCTCGATGCTCGCGGTCTCCGCCGCGAGCTCCGTCCTGATCTACGTCCTCGCACGCCGGCTGTGGCTGCCGCGCTGGGCCGCCGGGCTCGCGATGGCCCTCTTCGGGCTCTCCCCGCTCTCCGTCGTGCTCCAGCGGGAGATCTTCCTCGACAACCTCGCCGTGATGTGGATGCTGCTGGCCTTCTGCCTCGCCGCGTCGCCCAGCCGCCACCTCTGGCACCACTTCGGGTCCGGACTGGCGGCCGCCACCGCCGTCCTGACCAAGGAGACGATGCTGGTGGTGCTCCCGGCGCTGCTGGTGACGATGTGGCGCCACAGCCACCGCGACACCCGCAAGTTCGCGGTCACCGGAGCCATCACCGCCTGCGCGCTGATCGGGCTGGCGTACCCGCTGTTCGCCCTGCTCAACAGCGAGCTGCTGCCCGGCTCCGGCCACGTCTCGCTCGTCGACGGCATCACCTACCAGATGAGCCGGCCGGGCTCCGGCTTCATCCTCACCGCCGGCTCCGGTTCGAATGGCGTCCTGCGGTCCTGGCTCTACTACGACACGGTCCTGCCGCTCGGCGGCCTGGCCGGAGCCGTCCTCCTGCTGGCCACCCTGCGCTGGTCCGTCACCGCCCGCGCGCTCGCCGGGCCCGCGCTGGCCGCCGTGATCCTCGGCCTCGTCGCGATGCGGCCCTCCGGCTACCTCCCGGCGATGTACGTGATCCAGGCGCTGCCGTTCCTGGCCCTGGTCCTCGCGGGCGGCGCGGCCAGCATCACGCACGCCGTACTGCGCCGCCGCCGTTCGGCCGGGGAGCGCAGGCAGCTGGTGTGGGCGCGCCGGGTCCTGGTCGGCGTACTCGCCGTGTCCGCCGCGGTGTACGTCCTGCCGCGCTGGTACGACGGCAACCGCACCGCGCTCACGGTCGACGCGAACGCCCCGTACCGGCAGGCCGCGGCCTGGCTCGGGAGCGAGGTCGCCGATCCGGCGAAGACCCGCGTCCTGCTCGACGACGCGCTGTGGCTGGACGCCGTCCACCGCGGCTTCGAGCCCGGGCTCGGCGCCATCTGGTTCTACAAGGCCGATCTCGACCCCGCCGTCACCAAGACCCTGCCGGGCGGCTGGCGGGACATCGACTACGTGGTCTCCTCGCCCACGGTGCGCCGCGACGCGGTGGACCTGCCGAACGTGAAGGCCGCGCTGGAGCATTCGACGGTCGTCGCCGTCTTCGGCTCGGGCGAGGACCGCATCGAGATACGCCGGACCGACCGCGAGAGTGGGAGCTGAGCCGCCATGAGCGAGGACCTGTGGTCCCTCCCTGCCCCGATCGATACGGAACTGACCACTCCGAAGTCTCTGACCGGCAGCGTCACCCTCATCATCCCGACCTTCAACGAGGCGGGGAACATCGGCGAGTTGCTGCGCAGGCTCGGTGACGCGCTCCCCGACGACCTGCCCTGCGCGGTGCTGTTCGTGGACGACTCCACGGACGACACCCCGGCCGTCATCGAGAAGGCGGCCCTGGAGCACCCCTTTCCGGTGGCGGTCCTGCACCGGGAGGCGGCCGAGGGCGGCCTCGGCGGAGCGGTCGTCGAAGGGCTGAAGCGGGCGGACGGCGACTGGATCGTCGTCATGGACGCCGACCTCCAGCACCCGCCCCACCTGGTGCCCGAGCTCGTCGGCGAGGGCGAGCGCACCGGCGCGGACCTCGTCGTCGCCTCCCGCTACATCAGCGGCGGCAGCCGGGCCGGCCTCGCCGGGAGCTACCGGATCGCCGTCTCGCGCGGCGCGACCTGGCTGACCAAGGGGCTCTTCCCGCGCGCCCTGCGCGGCATCAGCGACCCGATGAGCGGCTTCTTCGCCATGCGCCGCTCGGCCGTCACCGCGGAAGCCCTGAGGCCCCTCGGCTACAAGATCCTGCTGGAGCTGGCGGTGCGCTGCCGCCCGGCGAAGGTCGCCGAGGTGCCGTTCGTCTTCCAGGAGCGGTTCGCGGGGGAGTCCAAGTCCACCGCCAGGGAAGGCCTGCGCTTCCTGTCCCACCTCGCGTCGCTGCGCTCCGCGACCCCGCTGGCCCGGATGATCGGCTTCGGGCTGATCGGGCTCTCCGGGTTCGTGCCGAACCTGGCCGCGCTCTGGCTGCTCACGCACGCCGGGATGCACTACCTCCCGGCCGAGATCGTCGCCAACCAGGCCGGGGTGGTCTGGAACTTCCTCCTCATCGAGACCCTGCTCTTCCGTGACCGGCGCCGCCACCGCCACTGGGCGGACCGGGTCGGGCGCTTCGCCCTCCTGGCCAATGCCGACCTGCTGCTGCGGATCCCGCTCATCGCGCTGTTCGTCGCCCGGTTCGGCATGGCGGTGCTGCCCGCCACCGCGCTCGCGCTGGTCACCACCTTCGTGCTGCGGTTCGCCGCCACGGAGGCCCTCGTCTACCTGCCGCGCCGCACTCGCCAAAGGGGATGATCATGAAACGTGTACGGAGGAAATGGGCCGGCCTGCTGGCCATCGGCGCCATGACCGGCGGGGCGCTGCTCACCGCACCGCAGCAGGCCACGGCCGGACCGCCCAATCTGCTCACCAATGCCGGCTTCGAGACCGCCGGCGCGCCCGGCGCCGACATGCCGTCCTGCTGGTCCAAATCGGGCTGGGGCGACAACGACTTCACCTTCGCCACCGTCGCCGACGCGCACAGCGGCACCAAGGCGATGAAGGTCTCGCTCACCCGCCGCGTGAACGGCGACCGCAAGGCGCTGGTCACCGAGAACACCGCCTGCGCCCCGTCCGTCACGCCGGGGAAGCAGTACGACCTCTCCGCCTGGTACAAGTCGAACACCCCGGACGTCTCGGTGACGGTGTTCCGGCGGGAGGCCACGACCGGGGCCTGGCAGTACTGGACCGACCTGCAGAATCCGCCGGTCAGTGCCGGATGGGCGCGCACGGAGGTCCGTACGCCGGCGGTCCCGCCCAACACCGACAAGATCGCGTGGGGGCTGTCGGTCTACGGGGTGGGCACGCTCACCACCGACGACTACGCGCTGGAGGAGGTGGGCGCGGTCCCGCCGCAGCCCACCTGTTCGGGTACGGCGGAGGAGTGCGCGAAGGGCAAGTGGGAGGTGATCCCCGCCAAGAACCCGGTGCGTTCGATGCACGCCGTCGTCCTGAAGAACGGCAAGGTGCTGCTGATCGCCGGCTCGGGCAACGACATCGCCCAGTTCAACGCGGGCACCTTCACCTCGGCCGTCTACGACCCGGCGAACGGGTCCTTCAAGACGGTCCCGACGCCGGTGGACATGTTCTGCTCGGGCCACGTGCAGCTGGCCGACGGCCGGGTGCTGGTGATGAGCGGCAACAAGGGCTATCCGTCCGCCGACGGCAAGATCGGCTACCAGGGGCTGAAGGACTCGTACGTCTTCGACCCGGCGACCGAGGCGTACACGAAGACCAACGACATGAACGGCGGGCACTGGTACCCGTCGGCGACGGTCCTCGGCAACGGTGACGTGATCTCCTTCGGCGGGCTGAAGGAGGACTCCACGGGCAACGTGACCGCGGAGAAGTTCTCGGCGGCGCAGAACAAGTGGCTGCCGATGAACGAGGTCAACCAGACCTGGTCCTACTGGGGCCTGTACCCGTCGATGATCCTCATGCAGGACGGGCGGCTCTTCTACTCGGGCAGCCACACCTTCGGCAACGGCACCCCGGGCACCGGCGCCTCCGTCTACAACTACGACGCCAACACCGTCACCGACGTGCCGGGCCTGCGGAACAAGGACCAGCGCGACGAGTCCGCGAGCGTGCTGCTGCCCCCGGCGCAGGACCAGCGGGTCCTGACCATCGGCGGCGGCAACAACGAGACCAACCCGGCCGCGAACCGGATCACCGACATCATCGACCTGAAGAAGCCGAGCCCCGCCTACACGGCCGGCCCGGACCTCCCGCAGGGCCTCGTCGACACGGGCGCGGGCAAGCGGCCGCAGACCGGGGCCGAGGGCAAGATGTACGTGTCCGCCGTACTGCTGCCGGACGGCAAGGTGCTGGAGACCGGCGGCGGGCTGCACGACCGGGCCGACCCGGTCTTCGAGGCCTCGTTCTTCGACCCGGTGACCAACACCTACCAGGCGGGCCTGGCCGCCGACCCGATCCCGCGCACCTACCACTCGGCGTCGTTCCTGATGCCGGACGGCCGGGTCATGTCGGTCGGCGACAACCCGGGCAACGGCACCTACAACCACAACGTGTCGATCTACACCCCGCCCTACCTCTTCAAGGGCGCCCGCCCGCAGATCACTTCGGTGATCGACACGCAGTGGGTGTACGGGGACACGCAGCGGATCACCGTCAACCGGCCGGTCGCCAAGGCGGAGCTGATCCGGCCGGCGGCGGTCACCCACTCCTCGGACCCGAACCAGCGGTTCGTGGACCTGCCGATGACGGTCGTCAACGGCACCACCATCGACCTCAACGTCACCAGCAACCCGAACCTGGCGCCGCCCGGCTGGTACATGCTCTTCGCGGTCGACGCGAACGGCGTCCCGTCGATCGCGCAGTGGGTGCACGTGGGCGGGGCCCCGGCCCTGGCGGCCGCCGAGGAGCAGCCCTCGGCGCACCAGCACACCTTCGCGGACAAGCTGGGTCCCGCCAAGGCGAACCCGGGCAAGCGGGACTCGGTCCCGGTCGCGCCCAGCGTGGCGGGCTGCGACCGCCACTACGGCACGGTCAACCTGTGCGTGCCGACCCGCTTCCCGGCGGAGGTGAAGGAGACGACGAAGGCCCGCTGCGACTGGCTGGCCGCCCACCAGTACCCGAAGCGCATGAAGGTCAACGGCAGTGACCCGCTGCGCCTCGACGCCGACCGGGACGGGTACGCCTGCTGATCGCAGGATTCCGACCGCCCGGGAAGAGCACCCGTTCGACGGCCCCGCCACCGCCTGTCGGTGGCGGGCCGCCGTCGGGAGGTCGGCCGACGCGGCTGAGCCGCTAGTGCGAGTACGCGGCGAGCGAGATGCCGACGTAGTGCGCGACGAAGGCCGCGAGGGTCAGCGAGTGGAAGACCTCGTGGAAGCCGAAGAAGCGCGGGGAGGGGTTGGGTCGCTTCATTCCGTAGATGACCCCTCCCACGCTGTACAGCAGGCCGCCGACGATCACCAGGACCAGGACGGCGATGCCGCCGGTCCGCATGAAGTCGGGCAGGAAGAAGACCGCCGCCCAGCCCATGGCGATGTAGCAGGGGGTGTAGAGCCAGCGGGGGGCGCCGACCCAGAAGACGCGGAAGGCGATGCCGGCGGCGGCCGCGATCCACACCGCCCACAGCAGGGTCCGCCCGGTGGAGGGCGGGAGCAGCAGGACGGTCAGCGGGGTGTACGTACCCGCGATGATCAGGAAGATGTTGGCGTGGTCGAGGCGCCGCAGGATGGCCTCGCCGCGCGGGCCCCAGGTGCCGCGGTGGTAGACCGCGCTGACGCCGAAGAGCAGGCACGCCGTGAGGACGTAGACCCCGCAGGCCACGCGCGCCCGGGTCGAGTCGGTGAAGGCCATCAACACCAGGCCCGCGACCACCACGGCGGGGAACATCCCGGTGTGCAGCCAGCCGCGCATCAGCGGCTTGGCCTCCGGCTCGGCCGGCAAGGCGGCGGGGTCAGAAGTCATGGTCCACATGCTACCTACGGGTCCGTAGGTTTCGGTTAGTCCTCTTTACGGAAGATTGACGGACGTGGCGATGCTCACGTGAGAGGCCCCCTGGACATATGCGCACATGCACCGGATGATCAGATGAGTGCGGTCGACACCGGATGAGCGGAGCGCGAAGCGTCCGGGTCGCGGCCCCCACGGGGCATACACCAAACAAACCCCTCAACAAGGAGCAATCGTGGCGCGCGACAACGCGGCTCCCACCACTTCCGTCCCGACGAAGCACCAGGAGTTGATCTCCTGGGTAGACGAGATCGCAGCCCTCACCCAGCCGGACCGCGTCGTCTGGTGCGACGGCTCCGAGGCCGAGTACGAGCTGCTCTGCGAGGAGCTCGTCGCGAAGGGCACCTTCAAGAAGCTCGACCCGGCCAAGCGCCCGAACTCGTACTACGCCGCCTCCGACCCGTCCGACGTCGCGCGCGTCGAGGACCGGACCTTCATCTGCTCCGAGAAGGAAGAGGACGCGGGCCCCACGAACCACTGGAAGGCTCCTTCGGAAATGAAGGAGATCTTCGCCGGGCAGGAAGGAATCTTCCGCGGCTCCATGAAGGGCCGGACGATGTACGTCGTCCCCTTCTGCATGGGCCCCCTGGGCTCCGAGCTCTCCGCGATCGGCGTCGAGATCACCGACTCCGCCTACGTCGCGGTCGCCATGCGCACCATGACCCGCATGGGCAAGCCCGTCCTGGACGAGCTCGGCACCGACGGCTTCTTCGTCAAGGCCGTCCACACCCTCGGCGCTCCGCTCGCCGAGGGCCAGGCCGACGTCCCGTGGCCGTGCAACACCACCAAGTACATCTCGCACTTCCCCGAGACCCGCGAGATCTGGTCCTTCGGCTCCGGCTACGGCGGCAACGCCCTGCTCGGCAAGAAGTGCTACGCGCTGCGCATCGCCTCCGTCATGGCGCGCGACGAGGGCTGGCTCGCCGAGCACATGCTGATCCTCAAGCTCACCCCGCCGCAGGGCGAGGCGAAGTACGTCGCGGCGGCGTTCCCGAGCGCCTGCGGCAAGACCAACCTGGCCATGCTGGAGCCCACGATCCCCGGCTGGACCGTCGAGACGATCGGCGACGACATCGCCTGGATGCGCTTCGGCGAGGACGGTCGCCTGTACGCGATCAACCCCGAGGCCGGCTTCTTCGGCGTCGCCCCCGGCACCGGCGAGCACACCAACGCCAACGCCATGAAGACCATGTTCGCGAACACCGTCTTCACCAACGTCGCGCTCACCGACGACGGCGACGTGTGGTGGGAGGGCATGACCGAAGAGGCGCCCAAGCACCTCATCGACTGGAAGGGCAACGACTGGACTCCGGACTCGGAGACCCCCGCCGCCCACCCCAACGCCCGCTTCGCCGTCCCGGCCTCCCAGTGCCCGACGATCGCCCCCGAGTGGGAGGACCCCAAGGGCGTCCCGATCTCCGCGATCCTCTTCGGCGGCCGCCGCGCCTCCGCCGTGCCGCTGGTCACCGAGTCCTTCGACTGGAACCACGGCGTCTTCATCGGCTCGAACATCGCCTCCGAGAAGACCGCCGCCGCCGAGGGCAAGGTCGGCGAGCTGCGCCGCGACCCCTTCGCCATGCTGCCGTTCTGCGGCTACAACATGGGCGACTACATGGCCCACTGGGTCAAGGTCGCGGCCGACAAGGACCAGGCCAAGCTCCCGAAGATCTACTACGTGAACTGGTTCCGCAAGAACGACGCGGGCAAGTTCGTGTGGCCCGGCTTCGGCGAGAACAGCCGCGTCCTGAAGTGGATCGTCGGCCGCCTCGAGGGCACCGCCGAAGGCGTCGAGACCCCCATCGGCATCCTGCCGACCGTGGACTCCCTCGACACCGACGGCCTGGACATCCCGGCCGAGGACCTCGACTTCCTCCTCACCGTCGACAAGGAGGTCTGGCGCGAGGAGGCCGCCCTGGTCCCCGAGCACCTGAACACCTACGGCGACCACACTCCCAAGGAGCTGTGGGACCAGTACCACGCGCTCGTCGAGCGCCTGGGCTGACAAAGACCTCCGGTCCGGGTGCACGAACACCCGGGCTGGGGAACCTCCGGGCCCGGGTGCACGAACACCCGGGCCGGGAACACGAGAACGCCCGGCGGGATGTCCCCTGCCGGGCGTTTCTCATGGGGCGTTTCCCATGAGGTGCTTCTCATGGGCGGGAGAGCCGGTCAGGACCGGCCCCGGTCCTCCAGATAGGTCGTGTGCGTCTGCTGCCGGCGGGTGTCCGCATCGCGCAGGGCCGCCGTCAGCCGCTCCGCCTCGTCGTACAGCACCGACAACTGGCGCTCCAGGTGCCGCTCGGGCGATTCCGTCCCCGGCGTCAGCCGGTTCCACCAGCGCGCCCGGTTGTAGGCGTCCACGCAGTCCGGCAGGTCCTGCCGGATCGCCCGCGACAGCACGTGCACCGACTCGGCGTCGCCCGCCAGGACATCGGCGACCCAGCCGGGATCGAGCACCGCACCGTACAGCTCCAGCAGCTCGCTCAGCTTGCCGCCCGCCGCCGGTGGCAGCTCCACCGCGTCGAGGTACTCCTGCAGCCGAGCGAAGTCCTCGCGCAGGACGCCGAGCTCCTCGCGCAGGTCCGGCGGCTCGGGCTTCTCCGCCACGTCCGGCGGGGCGATCAGCGCGCCCGCCCCGTACAGCCCGGCGACCACCACCGGCCAGTACGTCCCGGCGACCCCGGCGAAGCTGAGGCCCAGGCCGGCCACGCCGCAGGCGGAGCCGGCCAGGTTCTTCTTCGACTCCAGGTACCCGAGCAGCTTGCGCGCCCCGGCGGCTCTACTGGTAGCCACGGATCTCCTCGAAGGCTCCGTCGAGCGAACCGTTCCCGTCGGTGGCGTCGAAGAGCCGCCCGCCGGTCAGTTCGGTGATGTGGGTGAGCTCCTTGCGGTCCGAGTCGCCGAACAGCACCGCGAAGACCGGGGTGTGCTTCTGCGCCTCGGGCAGCGCCGCGTAGAAGGAGTCGAAGTGCTTGGCCCCCGAGCCCGCCGTGTTCTGCCCGTCCGTCATCAGCACGATCGAGGTGAACGCGTCCGCGTTGCCCTGCCCCAGGTGCTGGTAGGCCGCCTCCAGGCTGCTGTAGATGGCCGTACCCCCCTCCGGCTCGAGCGACTTCACGTCACCCCGGACCGCGTCCAGGGCCGGCCCCGGATTGCCGGGCTCGACGACGTGCGTCAGCACCTGCTTCACCTTGTCGCCGAAGGGCAGCAGCGTCACCTCCTCGCGGTCCCGGAACCGCTCCCCGGTCCCCGAACTCCCGGTCCCGGTCAGCTCGGTGAGCGCGGTCTTCAACCGCCCGATCCGGCCCTCGTCGGCCATCGAGCCCGAGGTGTCCAGGACGTACACCGTCCGCGAGGGCCGGCGCAGCTCGTTCTCGTACGAGGCCAGCAGCCCGTCGGCGACCGACCGCGAACCCGGGAACGGCAGCTCGCGCCGCTTCTCCGCGTCCAGCCCGGCGGCTGGCGTCACCCCGGCGGCCACCGGCCGGCGGAAGGTCTGCGCGGTGATCGCCTTCTGCGCCTCGGCCCCGCGCAGGTACTCCGTCAGCGCCCGTCCCGACTCGCGGGCCCCGGCCGGGGCCGAGGTCAGCAGGGTCAGCGGGTAGTGGGCGGTGACGACGCCGTCCTTCGGCCGGATCACCGTCAGCCCCGTCTTCGCGTCCCGGTTCATGGACAGCAGCACGGACTCGTAGTTGACCAGCGCGTCCACGTCCCCGCGCTTGCCGTACGCGGTCGCCAGCCAGCCGGAGGAACCGGAGGTCAGCTTCTGCCCGGCGAAGAACTCCTTGAGCCGGGGCGCGGCGGTCTTCACATCGGCATCGGTGAGCGCGGCCTGCGCCCCCGACAACCCGGAGGCGACCGAAACGAGCGCGGAGAAGCCGGAGTTGGACCGCACCGGATCGGTCATCCCGTACGTCAGCTTCCCGGCGGAGACGGCCTGGTGCACCGCCGACCAGGTCACGTCCTCGGGCTTCCACCCGAGCCGGGCCAGCGCCTCGGACTTCACTCCCAGCGCCACCGGCGAAGACATCACCGGGGTCTCGTTGGCGAGCTTCCCGACGGCCTCGGGCCGCAGCCGCAGGTAGTCGTTGGAGGAGAGCCAGATCGCGTCGTACTTCCCGTCCGCCTTCCCGGACGCCACCTGCTCGGCGGCGTCCAGCGTCCCCGACCAGGTCAGGTTGACGGTGACCCCGGTGGCCTTCTTGGCCTGCTCCAGCACCGGCTGCATGTCGGCCAGCTCACTGGAAGCCAGCACCCGCAGCGTGCCCTCCTTGTAGGCGGTCGGCTTGGGGTCGGAGTGCTTGTCGGTGTTGGTGCACGCGGTCGCGAGCGCGACAACGGCGAGCAGAGCACCAATCAAGCCCCTCCGGCGATTGAGGAGCGGGGTCTGGGGCGGAGCCCCAGTTCGGGAAGGGGCGGGGTGGGGAATGGCCCCGCGCAGCGGCTCGCTCACTGGGCACCGCCTTCCAGCGCCGAGACGGTCCGCGTCCGCGCCAGATAGGCCGAGGCGGTCTGCAACTCCCCGGTCAGGGACTCCACGGTCGCCGCCATGTTCTCCGTGGCCTGCACCTTGAACGTGTCGATCGCATCCAGCGTCCGGTAGATCTCCGCGAACGCCGACCGCAAGGTCTCCGCCCCCACCGCCGGATCGGCCGCGATCCGCTGGATCTCCCCGCTCTGCGTGGACAGCATCTCCGCGTTCCCCCGGATCAGCTCCTCCGTCGTGCCCTTCAGCGCGTTCACCTGCTCGATCACCTTGCGCTGGTTGTCCAGCGCCGAGGCCAGCATCACGGCGATCCGCAGCGCGGAGACGGTCGTCGTGGCCGCCCGGTCGACGCCCTTGATCAGCTCGTCGTTGTTCCTCCGCACCACGTCCATCGCCAGGTACCCCTGCGCGCAGACGGCCAACTGCGTGAGCAGGTCCTGGTGCTTCTGCCGCACCGGGAAGAGCACGTCCGCCCGCATCGCGTCGGCGGCCTGCGGATCGGCGTACTCCACCTCGGCGATCCGCTGCTCGACGGCGGTGTCCAGGGCTTCGGTGAGGACCGCGTACTCCTGGAGCTTGCCCATGGTCTCCCACAGGCGGGCCCGCTCGGTGTGCAGGGCGGCGTTGTCGCGGCGCAGTTCGTCCTGCCCGCTGCGCAGCGCGCCGACGATCTTGTTCAGGGTCGCCTGCGAGGAGGCGTACTTCGCCACGTGGTCGCGGAACCTGTTGCCGCCCGGCAGCTTCGCGAGCAGCTTGCCGAACCCCTTCGCGGGCGTATCGCGCGGATCCAGGTCCTCCACCGTGCGCCGCAGTTCGACGAGCGAGCCGGCGACCCGGGCCTGGGCGTCGCCGCCGCCGTCGGAGCCGAGGGAGCGTACGGCCCGCTCCAGCATCCGGTTGGACTGCTGGGCGGCGGAGCGGATGTCGGCGCCGCCGAGCCCGGCGATCTCGCCGATGCGCTGAGCGAACTCGGGGGAGCGGCTGTCGATCCCGGCGAGCGTGCCGACGTACTCCCCGGCCCGGCGGGCCATTTCGTCCCGTACCCCGTCCTGGAGCGGGACGAGCCCAGCCGCCTGCTCCCGGCGTACGGGGGCGACGGGCTCGGGAGCCGTGAGGACGAGCGGGCTGTCCTCCGGAGGTGTCAGTGTCACGGTGTGTCCCCCTGGCCCTTGGCGCGGCCGGCCAGCGCCATCAGGATCTTGACGGTGGGTGTGCCGACCTGCCGGATGCCGGTCAGCGCGGGGTTGAGGTACGCGGCGTGCGGGGCGGTCGCGGCGGTGAACTCGGGCACGCCGTCCTGCGGGCGGAACCCGTGGCGCAGGGCCAGCTCGCGCAGCTTCGGGTCGGTGGCGAGGAGGGTGCCGAGTTCCTTGGCCTTGTCGCCGAGCGGGACGAAGGTGTGCGCCGTGTTGACGGTGGTGTCCGGGTAGAGCACCACCATGTCGCCGGGATCCTGCTTCTGCAGCAGCAGGGCGGCCACCTGGGACTCGTACACCAGGATCAGCGGTTCGCCGCTGCCGCTGATGAAGGCCCGGAAGGGGTCGTCGGTGCTGGGCTCCAGGGCGCCCTGGACGGAGATCAGCTTGCGCAGCAGGGGCGCGGTCCGCGCGATGCCGGCGTCGTCGGAGACGATGTTGTTGCCGTTCGCCACGTTGGAGGTGGCGGCGAGGAAGAGGGCGCCGGAGTTGGAGGTGGCCGGGTCGGTGGTCTTGATGAACACGGTGCCGGTCAGCTCGGGGTGCGCGGCGGACCCGGGCAGCTGCTGCCAGGTGCGGTCCTCGGCGGCGGCCTTGAGGAAGGGGCCCATGAGGAGGGTCCCGGAGTTCTTGCCGCCCATCTTCGCGAGGTTGCTGTCGGCGAGGACCTTGGCGGCGTTGGAGCGGGCGATGACGACGAGCGGGGAGTAGAAGGGCTTGGTCTCCTGGGCGCCCTTGACCCCGGCGGCCGCTTCCACCTCCTTGGCGGGTTCACTGCTGCTGGGGAAGGCGAAGTCGAACTCCTTGAGGGCGAGGTGGTCCATCGCCCAGGAGCCCGAGGTCTCCGTCTTCACGGTGTAGCCCTTGGCGGCAAGGGCCTTGACGACGTCGGGGTCGTGGAAGAATTCGGACTTCTCCGAGCCGATGACGCCACGCACGGTCTTCGTTGCCGGCGGTTCTGGGTTTTCCTGCCCCTTGAAGAAGGCGACGAAGATGACGCCGCCTATCAGGAGGAGGCCCAGGACGATTCCTAGGTTGCGTCTCACAGGTGCAGACTGCTCGCGGAAACCCACATTCCCCGGCGAGTTGAATGAACGTCAGGTGTCCAGGCGGTCCCACTTCGAAATGCTGTATGAACCCGCGGGTGCTGGTGGGTGGGGCGGCAGCCCGGGAGGATCGTGCCATGGGCGTGAGCACGAGCGCGTTGAAGTGGCAGGGCTGGCTGGTGGGTCTGGTGACACTGGCCGGACTGCTGGTGTTCGCCCCGCTGGGGCTGTACGTGTGGGCCAGCGGCGGCGGCGGCCCGGTCGCGGCCGAGCCGCGGGCGGCGGCGGAATACGTACGGGTCACCGGCTGCCGAATCGATCCGGCGAGCCGGCGCGTGGTGGCCCCGGTGGAGGCGGCGGGCCGCCCGGAGGGCCCGGGCGAGTACATCGTGACGGTGGAATTCCGCGACTCCTCCCCACCGGACCCGGCCGGCCGCGCGGCCCAGTCCCTGGTGAAGATCCCCGGAGTGGCGTCGGCCGCGACGGAACACGCGGAGGCCATCGGGCCGGTCTGGCCGGCGGGGACGACCCCCTGGTGCGGAGTCGCCGGCGCGACCTTCGCGTTGACGGCAGTCCCCGGGAGCTGACCCGCGGGTGCGGCGCCGCTGCCGGGGGCGCTACCCCCGGACCCCCGCGCCTCAAACGCCGGCGAGGCTGGATTTGCCCCGCCTGGGTTCGTGTGTGCGGGCACAAGATCGGGGCTCCGCCCCGGACCCGTACGTGCGCTCCGCGCCCGTGCCCTCAAACGCCGGGCGGGCTGAATGTGCCGCTGCGCGGCATCTTCAGCCCCGCCGGCGTTTGAGGCGCCGCCGGAGGCAGATCAAGCCTCGCCGGCGTTTGAGGCGTGGGGGTCCCCCCGGACGGAGTCTGGGGGAGGGTCTGGGGCGGAGCCCCAGGAGGGGTGGCGCGCAGGTGGGATCGGGGAACCCCGAGGGAGTCCGCCGAGCCCCCCGCAGGGGTGTGGCACCCGGTCCGGAGCCTCCGCGGCCCCGGACCGGGGCCGTCAGTGGGCGCCGGCCAGGTCCCGGGAGTCCAGGGACGCGAGGGCGGCGGCGTGGACGTTCATCCGCTCGGCGGCGAGGATCGCAACGGTGGTGTCGGCGCGCGACGCGGCGACGAGCAGCGCGCGGGCGGCGAGGTCGTGCGCCCGCTGGTGCAGGGCGGCGACGGCACGGTCCCCGGCGGCGGCAGGGTCCTGCTGCGGCGCACGGGCCGGCTGGGCCCCCCGCAGCCGTGTGACCTGGGCGGCGATGTCTGCGGCGCCCTCTTCGAACCCGGGCCCGAGCTCGTCGGTCACGGCGAGCAGGGCCGCCAGGTGCCCGGCGAGCTGGATGTCCAGCGCCTCGCCGCGGCTGCGGTGCGGGTAGTCGTGCTCGGTCGGGCTGCCACCCATGCGGTGGACGACCGACTTGGGGCGGATCGGCTCGTACATGAGGTGGCCTCCTGCGTGGTCAGGAGACCATCCTACATTGGATCCGTTCTAAAGTTGAGTTTGATCGATACGCGCCTTGCGGCGCGCCCGTCACGGCTGGCTGTACCCGTCCAGGAAGTTCCCGATCCGCGTCACCGCGTCGCCCAGATCCTTGGCGTTCGGCAGCGTCACGATCCGGAAGTGGTCGGGCTCGGGCCAGTTGAAGCCCGTACCGTGCACGACCATGATCTTCTCGGCCCGCAGCAGGTCGAGGACCATCTGCCGGTCGTCCTTGATCTTGTAGACCGAGGGGTCGAGCTTCGGGAAGAGGTACAGCGCACCCTTCGGCTTCACGCAGGTGATGCCGGGGATCTGCGTCAGCAGCTCGTACGCCGTGTCGCGCTGCTCCAGCAGCCGCCCGCCCGGAAGCACGAGGTCGGTGATCGACTGGCGGCCGCCCAGCGCGGTGGCGATCGCGTGCTGCGAGGGCACGTTGGCGCACAGTCGCATGTTGGCCAGGATCGTCAGGCCCTCGATGTACGACGAGGCGTTCTTCTTCGGGCCGCAGACCGCCATCCAGCCCGCGCGGTAGCCGGCGACGCGGTAGTTCTTGGACAGCCCGTTGAAGGTGAGGGTGAGCAGGTCCGGAGCGATGGCGGCGGTGTTCGTGTGCGTGGCGCCGTCGTAGAGGATCCGGTCGTAGATCTCGTCCGAGCAGACGACGAGATTGTGCCGCCGGGCGATGTCGGTCAGCCCGCGCAGCATCTCGTCGTCGTAGACGGCGCCGGTCGGGTTGTTCGGGTTGATGATCACGATCGCGCGGGTGCGGTCGGTGACCTTGCGCTCGATGTCGGCGAGGTCCGGCATCCAGTCCGACTGCTCGTCGCAGCGGTAGTGCACGGCCGTGCCGCCCGCGAGGGAGACCGAGGCGGTCCACAGCGGGTAGTCCGGCGCCGGGACCAGCACCTCGTCGCCGTCGTCGAGCAGCGCCTGCATCGACATCTGGATCAGCTCGGAGACGCCGTTGCCGAGGTAGATGTCCTCGACGTCCAGGTCGATGCCCTTGGTCTGGTAGTGCTGCATGACCGCGCGGCGCGCGGAGAGCAGCCCCTTCGCGTCCCCGTACCCGTGCGCGTTGCCCAGGTTGCGGAGCATGTCCTCAAGGATCTCCGGCGGGCACTCGAAGCCGAAGGCCGCGGGGTTGCCGGTGTTGAGCTTGAGGATGCGATGACCTGCTGCTTCGAGCCGCATCGCCTCTTCGAGCACGGGGCCGCGGATCTCGTAGCAGACATTGGCGAGTTTCGTTGACTGGATCACCTGCATGACGGGAGCTTACGGGCCCGGGTGCCTGCTCGCCGAGGTATTGCGGCGGGTGGCGGGGGAGCGATATGTCCCGTTTCGCGCGATGGGAGGGTGGCGGCGCGCTGTGCCCTTGGAAACGGGGGCCGGGCCGCCGTTCCGGCCTGCGGAATGGGTGGGGCCGGGGGAGTGCCCGCCCGGTGGTGTTGCGCTCGTCACCTTCGGGCGGGCCGCGGCCTCGACGGCCTACAGGTAAGCGGTGATCAATCGGGCCAGGTGCTTGCCCGCGATGTCGAGCGGTTCGCTGCTCCTGGACACCTGGGCGGCGAGTTCGGCGCCTTCGAGCGTGCTGATCACCGTGTGGGCGAGGTCGTGGGCGTCGGTTTCGGCAATTCCGGTTTCCCGGAGCTTGTCGAAGACGATCTCGCGCCAGCGCGCGAAGGCCTCGGCAGCGGCCGACTGGATGTCGGGGCTGCTGCCGGCGGTGCCGAGTGCCGTGGTGGTGATGGGGCAGCCGTCGATCCAGTCGGAGGTGCGCAGGCCCGTCGCGAGGTGGCGGGTGAAGGCGAGGACGGCATCGGCGGGGTCGGTCTCGCTGCCGAGCGCGGTCCGCAGCTCCTCGGCGAACTCCAGGTCGCCGTGCCGGATCGCCGCGACGGCCAGTTCCTGTTTTCCGCCGGGGAAGAAGTGGTAGACGGAGCCCAGCGTGGCCTGGGCTTCCAGGGAGATCTGCTTGATCCCGGTGCCGGCGTAGCCCTGTCGTTGCATCAGGCGTGAGGCTGCCCGGACGATCCGCTCGCGGGTGGCGAGGACGGGGTCCTGGGCGGCTGCCGATTGCTTCGCATCGGTCGCGGGCGTCTTCTTCACCCGCCCGAGGTTACCAGTAGAGCGTTCTTTCCACTGGATTCGGCGGAACTCGGGGGTGCGCACGGTGGGGCGGCCGGACGGCCGGCCCCGCGATCACCGGGCCGTACCGCTCCCCGCCGGGCCGGCTCCCGACAGGGCATCGGGGCAGGCGGTCCGTCCGGCGGCGAACTCGACGGCGTACCGCGTCCCTCCCAGGGCGCTCCGGGCGGCCGCGGCGATGCGCTCGACGTCGCCGCTCTCGGCCTTGGCCAGGGGGCGGCCCACGGACGCGCGAGCCTCGGCGGCGCCGCCGAGGAGCCGGGCGGCCAGGGCGTGGCGGCCGGCGAGGGCGTGGGTGCCGGCCAGTCCCTCCAGGGCGAGGGCGAGGGCGCGCGGGTCGCCGGTCTCGCGGGCCGCCGCGTAGCCCGCGAGATGGCGTTCGAGGGCCGTTTCGGCGTCGCCGCGCTGCTCGGCGATGAAGCCGAGTTCGGCCATGACCAGAGCGGTGCCGAGGTCCCCGTAGACGGCGCGGAGCCAGTCGAGCCACTTGTTCAGATGGCCTTCCGCGTCGTCCAGGCGGCCTTCGCGGCGGGCCACCAGGGCCAAGCCGGTCTCGGCGAACTGCTCGCCGCGCTTGTGGGACTGCTCGGCGGCCAGGCGCCGACCGCGTTCGTGGAACTCCCGCGCGTCCGCGTAGTCGCCGGTGAGCAGGGCGATCCGGCCGAGCCCCGACCACTTGTAGGAGGCGTCGGTCCACAGCCCGATCTCCTCGGCCCTGCGCAGGCCGTCGCGGTGCAGCCGGGCGGCCCGCTCGTAGTCCTCGTTGATCTCGGCGAGCGAGGCCAGGGTGTCGCCTGCCTTCAGCTGCCCCCAGCGGTCGCCCAGTTCGAGGAAGAGGTTCAGACTGACCCCCGCGTCGAGGGCGGCCGCGGGGAAGTCGCCGCGGATGAAGGCGTGACCGGCGCGCAGGGCCAGCGCCGCGGCCCTGCCCCAGGTGTCGCCCAGGTCTTCGAAGACGGCCAGCGCGGCGGCGACCCGGTCCTGGTTGGCGGCCAGGTCCCCGGAGCCGTAGAGGGTGAAGGCGAGCAGCCACCGTGCCCGGGCCCGGTCGTACGGATCGGCGATGTCGTCGAGCACGGCCAGGGCCTTCGCGACCGACGACGGCCCTTCGGCCGCGCCGGAGTGCAGGGCGAACGCGGCCCGCCGCACCGTGGCGTCGGCACGGTGGGTGCGACACTCCCCGGTGCCGTCGGCGGGTACGGACAGGGCGGTGTCGAAGGAGCGCAGCGCCTCGCCGAGCCGGCCGCGCAGGAACCAGTACCAGGACAGTGCGATGACCAGGCGCAGTGCGTCGTGGGCGGCGCCGCGGCGCACCAGGGTCTCCAAGGCGCTGCGCAGGTTGGCGGATTCGGCGTCCAGGCGTTCCAGCCACTCGCGCTGATCGCGGCCGTGCAGCAGCGGTGCGGCCGTCTCGGCGAGGGCAAGGTAGTGGTCGGCGTGCCGCAGGCGTACGGCGGCGGTCTCGTCCGCGTCGTCGAGGCGCTCCACGCAGTACGCGGCCACGGATTCCAGGAGCCGGTAGCGGACGCCTCCGGGTGTTTCGGCGACGGCGACCAGGGAGCGGTCCACCAGCCGCGCGAGCAGGTCGACGACGTCGGCCTCCGGGACGCCCTCGCCCGCGCAGACGGCCTCGGCCGCCCGCAGCGCGCAGCCTTCGGAGTGCACGGCGAGGCGTCGCAGCACGGCGCGTTCGGCGCCGGTGAGCAGCTCCCAACTCCAGTCGATCACCGCGCGCAGCGTGCGCTGCCGTGCCGGGGCGTCGCGCTTGCCCGCGGCCAGGACGCGGAAGCGGTCGTCGAGCCGGGCGGCGAGCTCGCGCACCCCGAGCGTGCGGACCCGGGTGGCGGCGAGTTCGAGGGCCAGCGGGAGGCCGTCCAACCTCCGGCAGAGGGCGGCGACCGTGGCGGCGTTGTCGGCGTCGAGCGCGAACCCGGGTGCGGCGGCCTGGGCCCGGGTCACGAACAGCCGTACGGCGGCGGCCTGCAACAGGGCGTCGGGGCCGGTCTCGGTGGCGGGCGGCAGGCCGAGCGGCCGTACGGGGTGCAGGACCTCGCCGGATATGCCGAGCGGTTCCTGGCTGGTGGCGAGGATGCGCAGGTGGGGTGCGCGGGCCAGCAGCACTCCGGACAGCTCGGCGACCGGCTCGACGACGTGCTCGCAGTTGTCCAGCAGGAGCAGCGCCCGTTTCGCCCACAGGGCGTCGGCCAGCCGCTCGGCCGGTCCGGCGGGTCGCGGGTCGGAGGGGTCCGGGGCGGTGTCGTCGCGCATGCCGAGCGCGGCGGCGATCACATGGGCGATCTCGGGCGGGCGGACCCGCGCGTCCGGGTGCGCGGACCGGTCGAGTCCGCTCATCTCGACCAACCACACGCCGTCCGGGAACGCGTCGAGGGACTGCGTGGCCGCTTCCAGGGCGAGCCGGGTCTTGCCCACGCCACCCGGCCCGGTGAGGGTGACCAGGCGCGGCCGGGGGGCGGCCGCCTCGGCGAGCAGCCTGCGCAGCGTGGCGAGATCGTCGCCGCGGCCGACCAGTTCGGCGAGGGCGGCGGGGAGATTGCTGCGCGGCCGGGGGGCCGCGGGCCCGCCGCCGTCCGACGCGGG
This sequence comes from Streptomyces sp. NPDC059989, assembly GCF_042736975.1. Classification (NCBI taxonomy): domain Bacteria; kingdom Bacillati; phylum Actinomycetota; class Actinomycetes; order Kitasatosporales; family Streptomycetaceae; genus Streptomyces; species Streptomyces sp. NPDC059989. The sequence continues at coordinate 82,277 of NZ_JBHWUO010000018.1, read as the reverse complement.
ATCGGGTCCGGAGCCGCGTACGGATACGGATGCGGAAGCGGATCCCGACACGGAAGCGGACACGGATGCGGATGCGGACGCGGCATCGGCGTCGAGGGCGGGGTCCTGCTGGAGGATCGCCTGGTACAGGGCGGTGAGCTCCGGTCCGGGGTCCAGGCCCAGTTCGTCGCGCAGCCGGGTGCGCAGGCGGGCGTACCCCTCCAGGGCGTCGCCCTGCCGGCCCGCGCGGTACAGGGCGCGCAGATGGATGGCGTGCAGCCGTTCGCGCAGCGGGTGCGCGGCCGCGAGGCCGACGAGCTCGTCCGCGAGCAGCCGGTGCTCGCCGAGCCGGAGCCGTGCGTCGGCCTGCTCCTCGAGCGCGGAGACGCGCTGCTCCTCCAGGCGGCGGACCGCGGGGCCGGCGAAGCCCGCGTCGGCGAATTCGGCGTAGGCGGGCCCGCGCCACAGGGCGAGCGCCTCCGTCAGCAGCGCGGTCCTGGCCGCGGGCCCGGAGGCCGCGCGCGCCCTCGCCGTCAGCGACTCGAAGCGCCGGGCGTCCACCGCGTCGGGGCCGACGTCGAGGAGGTAGCCGGGGGCCTGTGAGACGACGAGCGAGCGCCCGCCCTGCTCGGCGTCCTCCAGCGCGCGGCGCAGGTGCCACACCTTGGTCTGCAGCGCCGCCGCGGGCTTGCCCGGCAGGTCCTGGCTCCACATGTCGTCCAGCAGCCGGTCCGTCGACACGGGGCGCCCCGCGTGGATCAGGAGGTCGGCGAGGAGGGCGCGCACCTTCGGCTCCCGGACGGGGACCGGTCGGCCGTCATCGGTCCATACCTCGAGCGGACCCAGTACCCCGAAACGCATGGTTCGCACATTAGCCCAATTGCCTGGTGGGGACGGGCGGGGCAGGCCGCCGGGCGGCTGTCCGGCCTGCTGCCCGGACCGCCCCGCCAGGGGCTCGTGAGCGGCCGAGGCGAGTTCGAGAGCGCACCGTGAGGAGGCCGAGAGGGGCGGGGGCCAGCGTGGCCTCCGTAAAGCCGCCCGAAGCGCCGCACCGCGACGGGAATCCGGGACGCGAGGCGTCCTCCCGAACCCGCGTCCCGCGACCCCTGAGTCCTTCCCGGGCCGTGCGCGCGGTACGGCGGCACCCCCTGTCAGGAAGACCGCATGTCGACGCTTCTCAGCCCCGTATCCCAACGGACCGCGACCCCGACCGCGACCGAGGCCGTACCGCGCAGGCGCTGGTGGGCCCTGCCCGTGCTGCTCTCCGCGGTGTTCATGACCACGCTCGACTTCTTCATCGTGAACGCGGTGGCACCCGCCGCCCGCCACGATCTCGGCGCCGGGCAGAGCGCCCTGCAGTTCGTCCTGATCGGTTACGGACTCGCGTACGCCATCGGCCTGATCACCGCCGGACGGCTCGGCGACCTGTTCGGCCCCCGCCGGGTGTTCATCGTGGGCCTGGCCCTGTTCACCGCGGCGTCCGCGGCCTGCGGTGCGGCGCCGGGCGTGGAGGTCCTGATCGCCGCACGCATCGCGCAGGGCATTGCCGCCGCCCTGATGGGCCCTCAAGTACTCGCCCTGCTCGGCCTGTTGTACCGGGGTGCGGACCGGGCCCGGGCGTTCGCCTGGTACGGGGCGGCCGTGGGGGTGGCGGGGACGAGCGGTCAGGCGGTCGGCGGGCTGTTGCTCGCGATGGATCCGGCGGGCCTGGGCTGGCGCACCTGCTTCCTCGTCAACGTCCCGCTCGGCGTCGCGGCCCTGGCACTGACCCGGCTGCTGCCGGCCGGCCGCCGCGCGGCGCGGGTCGGACCGGAGCGGGCCGGGCGGGGGCTCGATCCCACCGGGACGGTGCTGTCCGCGACGGGCCTCGTCGCCCTGGTGCTGCCCCTGGTGGTGGGCCGCGAGTACGGGTGGCCGCTGTGGACGTGGGTGAGCCTGCTGCTCTCGGTGCCGCTGCTGACGGGCTTCCTCGCGCACCAGCGCCACCGGGTCACCTCGGGACGCAGCCCGCTCCTGGACCCGGCGGTCTTCCGCGACCCCGGGTTCGCCAGGGGGCTGGGGTCCATAGGGCTGTTGTTCGGGGTCTCCTCGGGGCTGACCTTCGTCCTGTCCCTGTTCCTTCAGGAGGGGCGCGGGATGCCGCCGGTCGCGGCGGGCGCGGTCTGTACCGCGCTCAACGCGGCCTTCCTGGTGGCCTCGACGTGCACGGCGCGGCTGACGAGCCGGCTCGGGCAGCGCCTCCCGGTCCTGGGAGGGGCGGTGCTGGCCACGGGGCTGCTGCTGACCGGCTGGTCGGCCTCCGCCGTCGGCTCCGGCGGGGTGCCGACGGGCCTGGTCGTCGGGCTCGCGGCGGCGGGCGCCGGCATGGGCCTGCTGATGGCGCCGCTGACCGCCTCGGCCCTGGCCGGGGTCCGCTCACGGCTGACCGGAACGGCGGCCGGTGTGCTGGGCACGGCGCAGGAGACCGCGGGCGTCCTCGGGATCGCGTTCACGGGGCTGGTCTTCTTCGGGCTGCTCGTGCCCGGCGGGTCGGCCGCGCCCGAGGCGGGCGCGCCGGCCTGGCTCACCGCCTTCCGCGCGGCCCTGGCGGTGCTCGCCCTCGCCGCGCTGGCCATCGCGGTGCTGTACCGCCGCCGCACCGCGGGCAGATGACGGATCGTCACCCGCCCGCGGTGCGCGGCGCAACCGGTCGGTCAGATGAGCCCCTGCGCGTTCATCGCGTCGGCGACCCGCTCGAAGCCGGCGATGTTGGCGCCCAGGACGTAGTCACCGGGGGCGCCGTAGCGCTCCGCCGTGTCGCGAACGGTCGCGTGGATGTCGCGCATGATGAAGGCGAGCCGGTCCTCGACCTCGGAGAAGCTCCAGGCCTCCCGGCCCGCGTTCTGCTGCATCTCCAGCGCACTGGTCGCCACCCCGCCCGCGTTGGCGGCCTTGCCCGGGCCGAAGAGCACCCCGGCCTCGCGCAGTACGCGCACCGCCTCGGGAGTGGTGGGCATGTTCGCCCCCTCGGACACCGCCTTCACCCCGTTGCGCACGAGGGTCCGGGCGGCGTCGGCGTCCAGCTCGTTCTGGGTCGCCGAGGGCAGCGCCACATCGGTCGGCACGTCCCAGACGCTGCCGCCGGGCACGTAGCGCGCCGAGGGCCCGCGCCGCTCGGCGTAGTCGCTGACGCGGCCGCGCTCGACCTCCTTGATCTGCTGGAGGAGTTCGAGGTCGATGCCCTTCTCGTCCACCACGTAGCCCGCGGAGTCCGACGCGGTCACCGCGTGGGCGCCCAGCGCCTGGGCCTTCTGGATGGAGTAGAGGGCCACGTTGCCGGAGCCGGAGACGGTGACCCGCTGGCCCGCCAGGTCCGCGCCCCGGGTCTTCAGCATTTCGGCGGCGAACAGGACGTTGCCGTAGCCGGTCGCCTCCGCGCGGGCCAGAGAGCCTCCCCAGCCGAGCCCCTTGCCGGTGAGGACGCCCGCCTCCCAGCGGTTGGTGATGCGCCGGTACTGGCCGAAGAGGTAGCCGATCTCGCGGCCGCCGACCCCGATGTCACCGGCCGGCACGTCGGTGTGCTCGCCGAGGTGGCGGTGCAGTTCGGTCATGAACGACTGGCAGAACCGCATCACTTCGGCGTCGGAGCGCCCCCGCGGGTCGAAGTCGCTGCCGCCCTTGCCGCCGCCGATGCCCAGCCCGGTGAGCGCGTTCTTGAAGATCTGCTCGAACCCGAGGAACTTCACGATGCCCAGGTTCACCGAGGGGTGGAACCGCAGACCGCCCTTGTACGGTCCGAGGGCGCTGTTGAACTCCACGCGCATGCCGCGGTTGACGTGGATGCGGCCCTGGTCGTCCTGCCAGGGCACCCGGAAGATGATCTGGCGCTCGGGCTCGACGATCCGCTCCAGCAGCCGTGCCTCGAGGAGCTCGGGGCGGGCGGTGAGTACCGGCTCCAACGTCTCCAGGACCTCACCGAGGGCCTGATGGAACTCGGGCTCGCCGGGATTGCGCCGCAGCACCTCCGCGTGCAGCGGCTGGAGTAACGCCGGCATGGTCCGGTGGGTCGGCTGGGCAGGCAGCGACGACATGGATTCTCTTTTCTGCGAATCTGTGGATCTGTGGCTTCCGGTGGATCTGACGCACCGTGTGATCACTGGATCACGGGACTACTGGATCACACGGTGCCCCGAACTACCAGGCTATGGCGGCTGCCTGCTCCGCGGCCCGGAATCCCGTCTCGACGGCGCCTTCGATGAAGGCACCGTTCCAGCCGGAGGCGATGTCGCCGCCCGCGAAGACGATGCGGCCGTGCGGCTGCTGGATGGCGGGAAGCTGCTTCAGCAGCTGGCCCGGGCGACGCAGACCCCATCCACCGCGCGCGTACGGGTCGCGGCCCCACTCCTGCACCTTGTACGACACGACGGTGGCGCCGGGAACGTAGGCGCGGATCGCGTCCTGAACGGCGGCCTGGTTCTTCACGTCGAGGGAGGAACCGGCGAAGCCGACCATGAGCCGCCCACCGCCCGGCAGCGCCTTCTGGGGGATCACCAGCGGCAGCGCGGAGGTCTGGGTGCCCATGCCGTAGACGGCCTCGACGTTCCCGCTGAGGTGGATCCACATCTTGGTCGCGAGGCCGACGCCCACGCCCTCGGCGGTCGCGGCGGCGTGCACCGCCGGCAGACCGGGGTTGAACTGGATCGTCTTCCACATGTTGACCGGGATCGCCATGACGACCGCAGAGGCCTTGAAGAGCCGGCCGCTCGTGAGCCGCACCTGGACACCCGTCGCCGTGCTGGTGACCGAGGCGACCGGGGACTTGAGCATCACCCTGGCCCGGGACTCCGTCAGCATCTTCTGGAGCAGCGCGGTCATGCCGTCGGCGGGCTTGTAGGCCGTCTGCTTCTCCCAGCCCTCCATGGTCCAGCCGCCGAGGGCCCACCACTGCGCCATGGACGTCATCGAGCGGCTGGTGTTGTCGCCGCCCGTGTAGGCCACGAAGTACCCTTCGAGCCACTTGCGGTCCACGTCGCTGAGCCCCGGCAGCTGGGCGATCCGGTCGGCGAAGGAGAGCGGGTCGACCTTGGCCAGGAGGTCCTTGCGGAAGAGCGGCTCGTTGGGACGCTCGAAGTACTGCTCGGACCCGGCGAAGAACTGCTCGAACAGCTTGGCCAGCCGTGCGTTGGCGTCCGCGGGGGAGAGGGCGTCGAGGCCGTTCACGCCGGGCATGACCGACTTGGTCGGCATCACGTCGGCCACGTTCGTCAGGCCGTAGCGCTGGAACTCCTTGGCGACGAGGTGGTGGTCGGGGCTCAGCCAACCGCCGCCGAGCTCGATGCGCTCACCGGCGAACGTGTCGGTCCAGATACGGCCGCCGATGCGGTCCCGCGCCTCCAGGACGACGACGTCCAGTCCCTTGGCGGTGAGCTCGCGCGCGGCCGTGCCGCCGGCGTAGCCCGCACCGACGACGATCACGTCCGTCAGGATCTCGTCGGTGGCGGCGGCCTCGCCCGCACCCAGTACGGTCGCGCCGGCCATGCCGGCCAGTGCGGTCGCACCGGTGGCCTTGAGGATCGAGCGGCGTCCGTACTGACGGGCCGGCTGCCGGCGTTCGGTGGTGGGACGAGAACTCATCGGAGCACCTTTTCCGTTGGTCGTTGGAGACCGCGTCTGTGATCAGGTTGAGTGGCCTGTTTTCGCCAACGGCAAGCTAGCCGGACACCATCGAAAACGGGTCACCGATGAGTAATTGGAAGGTTTACTTCGACTCTTCCCGGGGAAGCGGCCGTTCCCATTGGGCCGTTGACCGGTCCGTGCCGCCGTCCGATGGACATGCAGTGACCGGCCGGTGAGTCGGCATACGACGTCTAGTTCGGCGCAATCTCGACCCGGTGACAGCCGATGGATGAGGGATTACGCCCCCGTCTCTACCGTGGCAGGCGTCCCACGGTAGCCGCAGTGGGCTGCATGAATAAGAAAGACTACTCCGGAGGAAAAATGGCCCCGCTCGGTGCTGAAACCCTGAACGTTCTGGATGCGGTCAGGGAAGCGATTCCCACATTGCGCAACAATGGTCTCGCCAACGAAAGTCAGCGCTGGCTTCTCGACGAGAACATCGAACTCATGGAGAAGGCGGGCGTATTCCGCACCGCGGTTCCCGCGCGCTTCGGCGGTCTTGATCTCCCCGTGAACGAGCAGGCGGAGATCCTGGCCGAGATCGCCCGCGGTTGCGGGTCCACCGGTTGGGTCTCGATGGTGTGGGTGTCCACCGCCTGGATCGCCACCCTGTACCCCGACCGGGCCCAGGAGGAGGTCTTCGCCAACGGCTCCGTCCGCATCTCCGGCGGGTTCACGCCGTCCGGCACCCTCGTTCCCGTCGAAGGCGGCTACATCCTCAACGGCACCTGGCGCTTCAACACGGGCGTGCGGGGCTCCCAGTGGAACGTGCACGCGGCGCTCGTCGAGGGCCCCGACGGCCAGCACGAGGAGCTCTTCGCCATGGTCCCCATCGAGGACGTCACCATCGCCGACGACTGGGACGTCTTCGGCGCCGCCGCCACCGGCAGCTGCACCTCGACCGTGAAGGACGTGTTCGTGCCGGCCCACCGGGTCGTCGACGCGGGGGTGTTCGACGCCTCCACGCGCGACCGCTGGAACGCCGACCTGAACGGCCGCAACTACAACCTGACCAGCTACATCCTGGCGACCTGCGCCCCCGTCTACCTGGGCATCGCCAAGGCCGCGCTGGAGCTCTTCATCCAGCGGCTGCCCGGCAAGGCCATCACCTACACGTCCTGGACCGAGCAGAGCGAACACCCCTACACGCAGGTCCAGGTGGCGCACGCGGCGAACAAGATCGCCGCCTGTGAGGCGCTCTCGCAGGAGTGGCTGAAGGTCATCCAGGGACGTGAGGACCTGGGCGAGAAGCTGACGGTGGAGGAGAAGGCGGCCATCCGCGGCCAGGTCGGCTACGTGGTGCAGTCGACCAAGGAGGCGGTGGAGACGCTGTACAACATCAGCTCCGCGTCGACCATCCTGCGCAGCAACCACTTCCAGCGCGCCTACCGCGACATCGCCGCGCTCTCGCTGCACGGCCTGCTGACGCCGGTCAGCTCCCTGGAGGCGCACGGCCGCGTGCTGCTCGGTCTCGAGCCCGGCACCGACTACATCTAGCCGACCCCGTACCTGCCGCATACGAGGAGCTTTCGTCATGACCACAGCCCAGCAGGCGCCCACGCTTTTCGACTCCGCCTACTATCAGGACCCGTATACGGTGTACGACTGGCTCCGGGTGAATGACCCGGTCCACCAGTTCCGTTTCCCCGTCGGCGATGTTCCCATGGTCTTCCTTTCGCGTTACGACGACGTCAAGGAATTGCTGAGCGACCAGCGGTTCAGCAATGACGGGGAGGCCTGGGGCAGCGAGGCCTTCAAGAAGTCCGGAATGATATTCGGCGCGGACACCCTGATCGGCCGCATTCTCACCGTGCTCGATCCGCCGGACCACACCCGGGTGCGCAAGCTGGCGATGGGAGCCTTCACCCCGCGTCGCGCCGCCACCTGGAAGGAGCCGGTGGAGCGCATCGTGGAGGAGGCCCTCGACCGGCTGGCGAAGTCGGACAGCCCCGATGTCATGGACTTCGCGAGCAAGATTCCGGCCGATGTCACGGGCGAGATCCTGGGATTCCCGCTGGAGCGTTTCGGTGACATGCTCCACGCCATCGAGCGGGCCTTCCACGCGGACCCGTCCAACCCGAACAACGAGGCGGAGGTCGCCGCGGCGTTCGAGGAGATCGTGATCTACGGTCGCGAGCTCATCGTCGAGAAGCGGCGCAACCCCAGTGACGACCTGACCTCGGTCTTCATCCAGGCGCGGGACGGCGAGGACCAGCTCACCGAGGACGAGCTCGTCTCCATGGTCGCGCTGATGATCATGGCCGGCATCGACACCACCAGGAACCTGATCGGCTCCGCCGTGCTCGCCCTGCTGGACCACCCGGACCAGCGCCGGCTCCTGGTGGAGAAGCCCGAGCACACCCCCACCGCGGTGGAGGAGTTCCTCCGCTACGACGGCGCGTTCTGCATCGGCCTGTTCCGCCTGGCCAAGGAGGACCTGGACTTCCGCGGGGTGCACATCCCCGCCGGCACTCCCGTGGTCGCCGGACTGCAGTCGGGCAACCACGACCCGGAGAAGTTCACGGACCCGCGGCGGCTGGACATCACCCGCACCGGGACGCGCCATCTGGCGCTGGGACACGGGCTGCACAACTGCATGGGCGCGGCCCTGGCCCGCCTGGAGACCGGCGCCGCCGTCCCCGCCCTGCTCAAGCGGTTCCCGAACATGCGCCTCGCGGTGCCCCGTGAGGAGATCCTCTTCGAGGAGAACTGGCTGCTGCGCAGCCTTCCGTCCCTGCCCGTGCTGCTGTGATCGGGCCGGCCGAGAGGGAAGTGACCGTATGAGCGAGATCCTGACCATCGACACGACGGTGTGCACCGGCGCGGGAACCTGCGAGGCGATGCACCCGCAGCTGTTCAAAGTGGGCGCCGAGGGCTACGCCGTGGCGCTCAAGAGGGAACTGGTCGACCCCGCGGACATCGAGGCCGCGAGCAGTGTGGTCGACGTCTGCCCGACGGAAGCCATCCGGGTCGCCCTGGCCGGCGCCCGTGCCGGTGACGGAGACGGGCAGGCGTGAAAGACGTTCGGGGGGCGCCGAGCCGGCGCCCCCCGAACGGAGATGGCAAATGGGGCGCCCCCCGGTGCGGTCCGGACTTCATCCGGCGGGGGGCGCCCCATTCGCGTTCTTCTGCGCGTTCGTTCGCGCGTTCCTCCGTGCGTACTTCGCCGGGCCGGGCCGGGCCGACCCTGACCAGACCGGCGACCGGCGACACCGGCGAAGTGCGCAGCGGGAGTCCGGGAGCCTTAGGCCGCCGGCTTCTTCAGGATCTCCAGGAGGCTGGAGAAGCTGTCGTTCTCGTGCCCGGCCTCGATGCCGCGACGGAAGAGCTCCACGACAGCGGCCTGGAAGGACGTGTCGACGCCCGCGTCACCGATGGTGTGCTTGACGTGCTCGACGCTGGCCAGGCCCATGGCCAGACGGTCGACGTCGCCCTCGTGGTTGCCGGCGTCGATGCGCGAGGCGTAGAAGCCGAGGAAGTTCGGCATGGCCGCAAAGGTGTCGTTGGCGTGCGACAGGATGTCGGCCGCCTTGAGGCCGTTCGCCTCGGCGAGGGCGATGGCCTGCCAGAAGCTGACCATGGACGGCCAGAACATGGCCATGCCGATCTGGTACATGAGGGCGGCCAGGCCGGGCTCTTCACCACGGAAGTCCGTGCTGGTCAGAACCTCAAGGGTGGCCTTGTGCTTCTCGAAGGCCGCGAGCGGCCCGCTGTAGAAGGTCTTGGACTCGGCGTGGCCGATGCCCGACGGCGGGACCGTGACACCACCGGTGATGTGGACGGCGCCGCGCTCGGTGATCCAGCGCGAGCCCGCGCGGGTCTTCTCCGGGGTGTCGGAGCTGAGGTTGACCACGACACGGCCGGCGAGGACGCCCGAGGCGGGGTCCAGCACGCCGTACATGACGTCGTAGTCGGTCAGGCTGAGGATCAGCAGCTCGTTCGCCTGGACGGCCTCTTCGACGCTGTTCGCGAGCACCGCGCCCTTGGCGACCAGGGCGTCGGCCCGGGAGGCGGTGCGGTTCCACAAGGTGACCTGATGGCCCTGGGCGAGGAAGGCCTCGACCATTGCCTGCCCCATGGGGCCGAGCCCGATGACTGTGACGGACTGCTTGCTGCTCATGAGCGGAAGACCTCCGTGGTCTTTGTGCTTCGTAACTAGAAGGATCGTTCTATCTAGCGCGCGCTCAAAACTTAGCACAGCTCTAGGGCGAACGCTCTAATTGGTGGAACGGGCCGAAGCGTTACCGCTTGGGCGGTTCCGTGGAGGCGGCCCCCGGTGGACACTTGCGCCACTTGACGGGGGATCAGGGAGGGGGGCGGGCAGGCGTGAACCGCATCTTCCTGCGCGTGGTGCTGACCGGGGGCGCGGTGCTGAGCGTCCTGCTCGTGCCCGTGTGGGTGGTGGCAGGGCTCAGTGGTGTGCTGCTGCTTCCGGTCGTCGCCCTGTACGCGAGCGCGGCGTGCGTGGTGCCTTCGTTCGCGCTCGCGCGGACCCGGCGCTGGCAGCGGCTCCCGTTCCCGGAGTGGGTCCGGTACGGGGCCGCCGGCCTGGTGTGGTCCCTGGGACTCTGCCTGCTGGTCACCGGGGTGATCGTGGGGGCGCCCCACAACGGGTGGTCCGTCCTGACCTGGCCCGTCTTCCGGGACCGGGTGCTGTGGATGACGGGGGTGCTCGTGCCCGCCGTCGTCGTGACCCACCTGCTGGTCCGGCTGCTGGAGGGCCGCCGGGCCCGTACGCCCAGGAGCTAGCGCTCCAGGATCACCAGCGGGAGCTCGCGCGGTGCGGCCGCCAGCTGGAAGTCGTCGTAGTCGGGCCAGAGGGCCGTCATCGCCTCCCAGTACGTCTCCCGCTCCACGGGCGTGGCCGTGCGTGCCGTCGCCTTGAAGGAGGCGGCGCCGACCTGCAGGCGGACCTCCGGGTGGGCCTCGAGGTTGCGGTACCAGGCGGGGTGGTCCGGGGCGCCGTAAGCCGCGGCGACGACGATGAGGCGGCCCGTGTCGGTGTCCTCCCCGTAGATGAGGGGAGTGCGGACGGTGCGGCCCGTCGCACGGTCGACCGTGGTCAGGAGGAGGGTGCGGACTCCGTGCCAGAGGTGCCCGTCGGCGCCGGCCGTGGCCACGTACGCGCGGACGTGGTCGCGTCTCGGGCCGGGCAGGGGGTCGGTGGGGTGGTCCCAGTCGACGTCGAGTGCGTGCATCTACCTGTTACCTGTCCTTCGGGTTTCGGCCCCCTGGCGGCTAACGAGCATTCATCGATTGTGGATGTGGTCGGCGCGTCGCGCACGCGGCGCGCTCATCGGTTCGGGTCGGTTAGGGGTCGGTTCGGCTCGGTTCGCAAAAGCCCCGGCCCCCGGGGCGTACCCAGGGGGCCGGGGCGGGGCGTCGGCGGCATCCTTGCGGAGCGTTACGGAAGGTAGCGCTCGATGACCTGCGGGCCCTCCTTCGCGATCAGCTGGCGTGCCTTCTCGACCCGCTCCGGAGTCGGGTCGTGTCCGGTCGCCATCACGAGGTCCTCGGGGTCGTACGGCCGGTCCCCGCCCGTGTGCAGCTGGTCCGACCGGGTCGGCTGCTCGTCCGATTCACTGTCCATCGCGTACCTCCTCCGGTTCCCCCTGGCCCCATCCTCCGGCGGCGGCCCCATGAACGCACCTCGGCCCTTTTCCCAGGGGAGCTCAGAGGGGAGTGCGCCGGATCGAGCGCCCCGCCAGGACGTCCGTGCGCCGCCCGTCCCGCATGACGAACCGCCCGTCGATCAGCACGTGCGGAATGCCGGTGGGCAGGGTGCGCGGGTTCTCGTACGTGGACCCGGCCGCGACCGTGTCCGGATCGAAGAGGACCAGGTCGGCGCGGTGGCCCGCGCGGACCAGCCCCCGGTCGGGCAGGCGCAGCCGCGCCGCCGGGCGGCCGGACAGGTGCGCCACGCACTCCTCCAGGGACAGCACGCCCAGCTCGCGGACGTAGTGGCCGAGGTAGTGCGGGAAGGTGCCGTAGGCGCGCGGGTGCGGCTTCGCGCCCCGCAGGATGCCGTCCGAGCCGCCGGTGTGCACGGGGTGGCGCATGATCGCGCGGACGTTCTCCTCGTGGCCGACGTGCTGGAGGATCGTCGGGGCGAGCCGGTCGCCGAGCAGCAGCCGCCGGGCGGTGTCCCAGCCGTCCAGTCGCGTGCCGACGCAGGCGGAGAAGGCCGGGTCCGCGGTCCCCGAGATCTCGATCGTCGACCAGTCGACGGGGACCCCGTGGCAGCCGTCGGCCCCGGTCACCTCCAGCGCGTACCGGATCCGCTCCGCCTCGGCGTCGTCGCGCAGGCGGGCGAGGACCGCCTCGGGCCCGCCCTCGTTCGCCCAGCTGGGGAGGAGGGCGACGAGGGTGGTGCAGCCGGGGGTGTACGGGTAGCTGTCGAGGGTGATGTCGCAGCCCTCGGCGAGCGCCGCGTCCAGCAGGGCCAGCAGCTCGGGGGCGCGGCCCTCGTTCTCGGCGAAGTTCATGGTGGCGTGCGCGAGGTGCAGGGCGCAGCCGGCCTCCCGGGCGAGCCCGATCATCTCGGCGTAGGCGGGCAGCGCGCCACGGCCGTACGAGCGGTGGTGGGGGCAGTAGTAGCCGCCGTACGAGGCCACCACCCGGCACAGCTCGGCCAGTTCGGCGCCGGAGGCGTACATGCCGGGGGTGTAGGTGAGGCCGGAGGACAGGCCGACGGCGCCCTGCGCGAGGCCGTCGGCGACCAGCTGCCGCATCCGGTCGAGCTCGGCGGGCGTCGCGGGGCGGTCGTCCCAGCCGAGGGCGTACGCGCGGACCGTGCCCTGGGGCACGAGGTAGGCGGCGTTCAGCGCGACGCCCCGGTCCAGGCGGTCGAGGTACTCGCCGACCGTGCGCCAGTCGAAGTCGATGTCCTCCCCCGAGCCGTTCCATCCGGCGATGGCGGCCCGCACCTCGCCGAGGGTGCGGTCGTCGGCGGGCGCGTACGACAGGCCGTCCTGGCCCAGGACTTCGAGGGTCACGCCCTGCGCGGCCTTCGCGCTGTGGTCCGGGTCGCGGAGCAGGGCCAGGTCGCTGTGCGCGTGCATGTCGACGAAGCCGGGGGCCAGGGCCAGGCCGTGCGCGTCGAGCGTCCGGCGGCCCCCGCCCCGGATGCGGCCGATCTCGGCGATCCGGCCCTCGTGCACGCCGACGTCCGCCGTGTACGAGGGCCCGCCCGTGCCGTCGACGACGCGGGCCCCGCGGACGACCAGGTCCATCAGAAGAAGGTGCGCACGTAGTCGGTGACGGTGCCGTCGGCCTCCACCACCGGGATCAGCGGCCACTTCTCGAAGATCGTGCAGGGGTGGGACATGCCGAGGGCCACCCAGTCGCCGACCTGCACGTCGTCGGGGGAATCGGTCTCCAGCCAGGCGTGCTGGTCGGAGAGCCTGACCACGCGGACCCCGGCGGCGGGCCGCTCCTCCCCGGTGAGCGCGTCGCGGACCAGCTCGGCCTCGGGCAGGCCGAGGTCGTAGGCGATGTCGCGCTTGCCGGCGTTGACGAAGGCCTGGGTGGGGGAGGGACGGGAGACGACCTGGGTCCAGAGGCGGAAGGCGGGGCGCAGGCCGCCCTCGTCGGGGTGGCGGTTGAAGGGGGTGAGGCGGGTGTACCAGCCGTGGTCGTGGGAGACGTACGCGCCGGAGCGGAGCAGCTTGAGGACGGGGCGGGAGAGCGCGGGGATCTCGGCGAAGACGTCGGCGACGGCGTCGAACCAGGCGGAGCCGCCGGCGCTGACGACGATCTCCTCCAGGTCGGGGGCGAACCGGCCGGCCTTGTCGAACTCGACGGCGAGGGAGGTGAGGCGGCGCAGGTACGCGTGGACGCGGGCCGGGTCGGCCTCGGGGACCTCGGCCTCGTAGCCGGCGATGCCGACGAGGCGGAGCGTCGCGGCGTCGGCCACGGCGTCGGCGACGGCGCGGCAGTCCTCGTCGCTGCGGGCGCCGGTACGGGCGCCCGCGCCGGCGCCGAGCTCGACGACGACGTCGATGACGGCGGGCGCGTCGCGCAGGGCGCGGTCCATGAGGTGCACGCCGCGCACGGAGTCGACGTAGCAGACGAAGCGGAAGCCGGGGTCGGAGGCGAGCTCGGCGGCGACCCAGCGCAGGGCGGCGGGATCGACGAGCTCGTTGGCGAGGAAGATCCGCTGGATGCCGAAGGCGCGGTAGACGCGGGCCTGGTGGGGGACCGCGGCGGTGATGCCCCAGGCGCCGTGGTCGAGCTGGCGGCGGAACAGCTGGGGGGCCATGCAGGTCTTGCCGTGCGGGGCGAAGGCGAGGGAGTGCCGGGCGGCGTACTCGCCGAGGGCGGTGAGGTTGTGCTCCAGCGCGTCGGCGTCGAGGGTCAGGACGGGGGTGGTGAACCCGCCGGCGTACAAGTCGCGGCGCTGGTCGGCGAGCTGCCCGACGGTCAGGCCGGCGGTCTGGGCGTCCGGGGGGAGCCCCTTGAACCGGTGGTCGACCGGTTCGTCGGCGAGGTCCTTGACGGGGTCGCTGGCCATGAGGGTGCCTCCGGGCTCTGTTGCGTGAGGTGCAACGGTCGTTGCGTGTGCCGCTGCATGCTGTCTAACATCCGGGGTGACGAAGGGTCAACGCCGCCGCTGCCCCCGGCGGGGCTGGATGTCGTGCGGCCGGCCGCGCCGGTGCGGCTCAGGGATCCGGGGCTCCGCCCCGCACCCCGCGCCTCAAACGCCGGCGGGGCTGGATGTGCCTCCGGCGGCGCCTCAAACTCCCCCAGCTACCGCTGGGAGGGGCCCCAGGCGGGGCTGGATGTGCCTCCGGCGGCGCCTCAATCGCCGGCGGGGCTGGATTTGGCCGCCGTAGGCCTGAAAGTGCGCACCGCGCAGCGATGAGCCCGACGGGCAACCATTGCTGCGCGCACTTCTGGCCCACCGGCGGGCAAAATCAGCCCCGCCGGAGGCAATTCCAGCCTCGCCGGCGTTTGAGGCGCGGGGTCTGGGGCGGAGCCCCAGCAGCGGCGCCGCAGGGGGAAATCAAGCCTCGCCCGGGGGCCCCTCCCAGCGGTAGCTGGGGGAGATTGAGGCGCGGGTCCGGGCGGAGCCAGGGGCCGGCGGAGCCGGTTCTGTTGTGACGGGACGAGAGGACGAGGGATGAGCCAGTCCGTGGAGCGGGCGCTCCGGATCCTGCCCGCGCTCGCGAAGGGCCCGGCCGGGCTCGGCGCGGTAGCCGACACGCTCGGCGTGCACAAGAGCACCGCCCTCCGACTCCTCCGCACGCTGCACGACCACGGCCTCGTCTACCGGCAAGCCGACGGCCGGTACCGGCTCGGGGCGACCCTGTTCGCCCTGGCCGCCGAGGCCATCGAGAACCTCGACGTCCGCGAGGTCGCGCACCCGCACCTCGTCGCGCTGAACCAGGCCACCGGCCACACCGTGCACCTCGCCCTCCACCAGGACGACGAGGTCGTGTACATCGACAAGGTCGACAGCCGCTACCCGGTCCGCATGTACTCCCGCATCGGCAAGCCCGTCCCCCTCACCGTCGCCGCCGTGGCCAAGCTGCTCCTCGCCGACCTCCCGGAGGGCGAGCGCAGGAGCCTCGCCGAGCGGATCGAGTACCCCCGCTACACCGCCCGCTCCACCCCGGACGCCGCCGCGTTCCTCCGCGAGCTGGAACTCGTAAGGGATCAGGGCTGGGCCACCGACCTCGGGGGGCACGAGGAGTCCATCAACTGCCTCGGCGCGCCCGTGCACGGGCCCGACGGGCGGGTCGTCGCCGCGCTGTCCGTCTCCGCGCCCAGTGTGGTCGTCACCGCCGAGGGGCTCCTCGAACTGCTCCCCCTCGTGCTGCGCACCGCCGACGACATCAGCCAGGACTATTCCGGAACCGGACCCCGAACGGGGACACAGGAGAGAACGTGAGCGACAAGACCGCCATCACCCCCGACACCCACACCACCCCGCCCGCGCGGTTCTCGCACGGCGTCCGCAAGGGGAACATCCTCCAGGTCGCCGGCCAGGTCGGCTTCCTCCCGCACGTGGACGGGCAGCCGCCCACCCCCGCCGGACCGACCCTGCGCGAGCAGACCCTCCAGACGCTGGAGAACGTCCGCTCCGTGCTGGAGGCCGGCGGCGCGGGCTGGGACGACGTGATGATGATCCGCGTCTACCTGACGGACACCGGGCACTTCGCCGAGATGAACGACCTCTACAACGCCTACTTCGAGGAGCAGGGCCTCAAGGAGGCCCCCGCCGCCCGCACCACCGTCTACGTGGGCCTGCCCGACGGGCTGCTCATCGAGATCGACGCCCTCGCGGTCCTCGGATAGCGCACGCGGGAGGGGCGCCCCCCTGGCGGTGGGGCGCCCCGGCCGAGCCCGCGCCTACGCGCAGTACTGGGCTTCCTTGCCGATCGAGCGGTACATGCAGTCCGCGTTCTCCAGCAGCTGGAGCACGGCGTCCTTGTTGCGGGCGGTCTCGCGGTCGATGACCTCGTCCGGCGGGTAGAAGCCGCCGCCGCCGCTCTCCGGGTACATCTCGAAGGTGTACGCGAAGATCTTCTGGTTGCCCCACAGCCAGTCGTCGATCGTGCCGTCGGTGATGTACAGGTCGCTCGACTGCTCCGGGGTGTAGCCGTTGCTCGCCGCCATGCTGGTGCCGATCTTCTTGTACACGGCGAGGTCGTCGGCGGTCAGGCCGGGCGCGGTGTCGTTGTAGGTCCAGCCGAAGGGCCACAGGACCAGTTCGCTGTACGTGTGGAAGTCGATCGCGGCCGTGATCTGCTGCTTGCCGCCGACGACGCGGCTGCGGACGAAGTCCGAGACCACCTTGACCTCGGGCGCCGACTCGGCGGCCGCGCCGCGGTACGTCTCGGAGCTCTTGCTGCCGCTGGAGCCGCCGCAGCAGCCCCACTTGTAGTTCCAGTTGCGGTTCTCGTCCGTGCCGACGTACGAGGATCCGCTGTTGGGCTGGCGGTTCTTGCGCCAGGAGCGGTAGGAGCCGGTGGCGATGTCGTACTCGCCGCCGTCGGGGTTGAGGTCCGGGATGATCCAGATCTCGCGGCCGTTGACGGCGTTGGTCACCCGGGAGTCGGTGCCGTACTTGGAGCCGAACTCCTTGAGCAGGTAGAGGGCCATCTCGACGGTCAGGTGCTCGCGGGCGTGCTGGTGGTGGGTGAAGAGCACCTCGGGTTCGGCCTCGTCCGTCGCGACGTTGTCGCTGATCTTGATGGCGATGAGGTCCCGGCCCTGGTACGACTTCCCGATCACCTTCTTGCTCATGATCGAGGGGTACTGGGCGATGCGCTGGTCGATCTCCGCGTTCATCTCGGCGAAGTTGTGGTACTTCGAGTCCGCCGAGGGGAAGTCCATCGGGCCGGCGGCGATGCCCGGCAGGGAGCGGTCCGGGGGTCCGGGCAGCGGGGTGAGCGTGTAGCCGAGCGCGCGCAGGTTCTTGGCCTGCATGGTGTCGGCGCTGACGACCACCGAGCGGGCGTCGACCTCGTCGATCGAGGCGCCGGTGCGCAGCAGGGCGGTGCGTTCGGCCGGTGTGGACGGGCCCTGGATCTCGTACTGGACGATCGCCTCGTCCTGGGTGGCGGTGGACGGGGTGGGCGGTGGTGATGCCGTGGCGCTCATGCCGTAGGCGGGTGCGCCGAGCGCGAGCGCCAGCAGGGCCGCCGTGACGGCGGCCCTCCGGCGGGTGTGTAGCCGCATGCGTTCTCCTGGGTGGGGAGTGTGGGGGTAGCCGTGCGGACGCGCACAGCGTGCTCTCATGGCATGTTCCGGTCAAGAACCCGCTGTGTTCCTCGGACCCGAATCAGCCACGCGGTCAGCCACCCCCACACCTACCGCCTACGGGAGCCCGTGGACCTTGGGACCCACCGCGTTGGACCAGGCATTACCCGCCTTGGCGTCCCAGTTCGTCGACCAGGTCATCGCACCGCGCAGCCCCGGGTAGGTCTTCGACGGCTTGAAGGACCCGCAGTTCGTGCCCCGGGCCAGGCAGTCCAGCGCGTTGTTGACGATGGTCGGGGAGACGTAGCCGCTGCCCGCGCCGCTGGGGGAGGCCGGGACGCCGATGCCCACCTGGGAGGGGTCGAGGCCGCCCTCCAGCTGGATGCAGGCGAGCGCGGTGAGGAAGTCCACCGAGCCCTGGGAGTAGACCTTGCCGTCGCAGCCGTTCATCGAGCCGCTGTTGTAGTACTGCATGTTGACGACGGTGAGGATGTCCTTGATGTTCAGCGCCGTCTTGAAGTAGCCGCCCTGAGTGGACTGCATGTCGATGGTCTGCGGGGCCATCGTGATGACGAGCGAGGCGCCCGCCTTCGCCGACAGCGCGCGCAGCGCCTGCGTCATGTAGGTCGGGTTGAGGCCGTTCTCCAGGTCGATGTCGATGCCGGAGAAGCCGTACTCCTGCATCAGCGCGTACGCCGAGTTCGCGAGGTTGGTCGCGGAGGCGGAGTCGTTGACCGAGATGGTGCCCTTCTCGCCGCCGATGGAGAGGATGACCGACTTGCCGGCGGCCTTCTTCGCGGCGATGTCCGCCTTGAACTGCGCGACGGTGTAGCCGCCGAGTCCGGCCGAGTCGAGGTTGAAGGCGATGGCGCCGGGCGTGGTCGTGGCGTCGGCGAAGGAGACGGCGATGATGTCGTACTGGGCCGACACGTCGGAGATCTTCTGGACGGTCGCGCCGTTGTTGAAGTTCTGCCAGTAGCCGGTCAGCGCGTGCTTGGGGACGCCCGGGTTCGGGTTCGGATTGCCGCCGCCGGTCGTCGTCCCCGTCACCGGGGCGGACTTCGGGCCCTCGCCCGCCGCGTTGTACGCGCTCACCTGGAAGGAGTACGAGGTGGACGCGGTGAGTCCGGTGATCTGGGCGGAGGCGCCGGTCACGGTCTGGACGCGGACGCCGTCCTGATACACGTAATAGCCGCTCGCCCCGCTGACCGCGTTCCACGAAAGGGTGAGCCCGCTCGCGCTCTGGCCGGAAACGGCGGTCCCGGCCGGGGCGCCGGGGACGCTCGGGCCGGGGTCGGTGCCCCCGCCGCCGTCCGGGCCGAAGACGCTGAACTCGTCGACGACGTAGGCCGGCTGACCGTACCAGCCGTGGGTGTAGACGGTGACCTGGGTGGTGCTCGGGCCGGTGGTGAAGGTGGTGGAGAGCTTCTGCCAGCCGCCGCCCGAGCCGGGGGTCCAGGTGGAGACGTCCTGGGTGCCGGTCCCGGTCGCGCCGAGGTACACGTAACTGCCCTGGACCTGCGTGCTCAGCGTGTAGGTCGAGTTCGGCTTGACCGTGACGGTCTGGCTGCAGCGGGCGTTGTCGGAGCCGGCCGGGGTGCCCTTGAGGGCGCCGGCCCCCGCGTAGACGGGCGAGGAGACGACGGCGCCGCTGCCTCCCGTACAGGACCAGTTGGCGAGGCCGGACTCGAAGCCTCCGTTACGGGCGACGTTGATGTCGGCGGCCTGCGCGGTGCCGGTGGCGAGGGCGGTCAGGCCGCCGGCGGCGAGGGTGGCGGCGCCCAGCAGGGCGAGGGAGCGTATGCGGTTCACGTGGGCTCCGGTGGGGGGAGGACGGAAGGGTGAGGGCAAGTGGGGTGCCCGTGGGCCAAGTTGGTCCAGACCAATCCTCGTGTCAAGAGTCTTTGCAATGTGGCTTGAAATGCGCGACTGTCGGATCCTTGTTGTCCGGGTTTCCGGCTACCTGTGACATGTGCTCACGGCACGGGAATTCCCAAGCCCCTGCCCCGCCAGGGGTGACGCGGATATGGTGCTGGAGCAAGGGGGGAAGTGCGGGGAAAGTGCGCCGATCGTTTGCGGTCGCGCACTCTGTGCGCGTACGCGGCCACGACGCGAACAACCGCGGTGTACGGGGTGAACAGGGGGATTCGCGTGCCGACCGCCATCGCTGTCACCAGCGCAGACCTGGTCCTTCCGGCCCCTGACCGGCACACGCCCGGGGCCGCCGTCCTGCACCCGCCCGAGCAGCTCGACCTGGAGGGCGCGCTCGCCGAGGCCGCCGCCCTGCTGGAGCGCCACGGGCATGTCGTCGCCCTCGTACCGCCCTGGCTGCCCACGGCCACCGTCCGGCGCCTGCACACCGTACGGGCCATCCTCGAAACCGACCGGATCGCGCTCCTCGGCATCGATCTGCCGCCCCTGGGACTGGCCCTGCTGGTACGTCAGCTGCGCCAGCTCAGCGTCTGCGACTTCAGCCCCGGAATCCTTGCCTCCGCGGCCCGGCTGCTCTCCCACTACATCTACGCGGGCGCCCTGCTGGGCTCGGTCGCCAAACTCGACCGGATCCCGGTCGGGCTGAAGGCGCACGCCAGGTCCTGGTCGCCGAGCGCGCAGTTCGCCGTACTGGCCCACCCGACACCGCACCTGGCCCGGCTGGGCGCCTCGGGGGCTCAGGGCGCCGGGAAGGCCGCGGCGGCCCGGGGATCCCAGGGCGCCCAGGGCACGGGCGTGATCCCGGCCGGTCCGGGCTTCGCCACGCACCTCACCTTCGCCCGCGGCCAGCTCACCTCGGACTGGGTGACGGCCGAACTCGCCCCCGCCTGGCAGGTGCAGGGCGTCATGGAGAACCCGCTGCCCGCCGACTCCCCGGGCTGGTGGGGCACCCCGAAACTCGTCGAATTCGCCGCCGCCATCCCGGACCTGTCCGTCCTCTACCAGCTCGTCGCCTCGGTCCGCCGCGAGGAGTGCCGCTGGTGCGGCTTCGAACTCATCGGCGACCGCTGCGGCTTCTGCGCCGCGCCGCTCCAGAGCCAGAGCCCCAGCCAGAGCCCGACCCTGACCGCAACGACCGAACGAAGAACGGCGAGGTAGTACGGACCATGAACTCACGCCAGCGCCGCGGCGTCATCCTGCTGCTCCTGTCGGTCCTGTGCGCCCTCGGGGCCTTCGCCGGAGTGCTCGTGGTCATAGGCGACGTCAACTCCAAGGTCGGGTCCGAGGTCGTCGCCTACCGGGCGAAGGGCGACATCGCCCCGTACAGCCCGCTCGCGGCGGGACAGTTCGAGGAGGTCAGGATCCCCAAGCGCTGGCTGTCCGCGACCGCCGTCACCGATCTCGGCGCGCTCAAGGACAAGATCGCGCTGACCACCCTGAAGAAGGGCTCGCTGCTCCAGGCGGACATGTTCGTCGACCGGCCGCAGCTCCAGCCCGGGGAGCAGGAGATCGCCATCATGATCGACGCGGCGACCGGCGTGGCGGGCAAGATCACCTCCGGCGCCAAGGTCAACATCATCGCCACCTTCAAGGGCGCCAAGGACACCGACCCCTCGCGCTCCGTGATCATCGTGGCCAACGCCCGCGTGCTCGGCGTCGGCAAGCTCACCTCCCTCGACAAGGACAGCGACAAGAAGGGCCCCGCCGAGGCCGTCCCGATCACCTTCGCCCTGAACACCAAGGACACCCAGCGCGTCGCGTACGCCGAGTCCTTCGCGGAGCACGTACGCCTGGCCCTGGTGGCCCCCGGCACCGACTCGGCGCCCAGCGCGGGCGACCGTACGTACACCCTCGACGGCGACAAGTGAGGCCGCCCGGATGACCACCCGAATCCTCCCCGCGGCCGGCGACCCGGACGCCGCACGCCACATCGCGACCCTCATCGGCCAGCTCCCGTCCGTCGAACCGGCCGCCCCGGTCCCCGACTCCACGTCCTTGCTGGACACCCTGGCCCGGCTGGCCGCGGAGTCGATCGACGAGCTCCCCGAGGTCGTCCTCGTCCACGAGCGGATCGGCCCGGTGCCGGCCCTGGAGCTCATCCGCGAGGTCGCCCTGCGCTTCCCGGCCGTGGGCGTCGTCCTCGTCTCCTCGGACGCCGGCCCCGCGCTCTTCTCCGCCGCGATGGACTCCGGCGCGCGCGGCCTGATCGGCCTGCCGCTCTCCTACGAGGAGCTCGCCGCGCGGGTGCAGGCCGCCGCCCAGTGGTCCGTGGGCGTACGCCGGCACCTCGGGCGGGGCGCGGCGGCCGACGTCTTCACCGGGCCCGGCGGCCGGGTGGTCACCGTCACCGGGGCCAAGGGCGGCGTGGGCACCACCTTCACCGCCGTCCAGTTCGCGCTGGCCGCGGCCGCCTCGGGACGGCGTACCGCGCTGGTCGACATGGACCTCCAGGCGGGCGACGTGGGCTCGTACCTCGACGTGCAGTTCCGGCGCTCGATCGCCGACCTCGCCGGGATCCAGGACATCTCCCCGCGGGTCCTGCAGGACGCGGTGTACGAGGACCGCACCGGGCTGGCGCTGCTGCTGGCCCCGGCGGACGGCGAGCGGGGCGAGGAGGTCGACGACCGGGCCGCCCGGCACATCGTCGGCGCCCTGCGCAGCCGCTACGAGATCGTCGTCGTCGACTGCGGGACCCAGGTGACGGGCGCGACCGCCGCCACCGTGGAGATGGCGGACGTGGCGGTGCTGGTCACGACGCCCGACGTGGTCGCGGTGCGGGCCGCGAAGCGGATGGTCCGGATGTGGGAGCGGCTCCAGGTGCGCAAGGCGGAGGACACCGCGATGGTCGTCAACCGCTGGAGCAAGCACACCGAGATACAGCCCGCCCTGATCGAGAAGATCACCAAGACCCGCGCCACCCGGACCCCGGTCCCGGCGGCCTTCAAGGAGCTCCAGGGGGTGGTCGACGCGGGCCGGGTCCAGGACCTGGACAACCGCTCGACGGTCAAGCAGGCCCTGTGGACCCTCGCCGGCGAACTCGGCCTCCTCGCCGCCGCGGAGGACGCGGCGCCGGCGGGCGCGGGCGCGGCCCTCGCAGTGCGCGCTCCGGGCCCGGTGGCCCGGCTGCGGCGCGGCCGGGAGGGCTGACGGATGCGCCGCGTCGGCCGGAAGCGGGATCGGGACCGGGACCGGGGTCAGGTGGCCATCGAGTTCGTCGGCACGGTCCCGCTGATCCTGCTGCTCGTGGCGGCGGTGTGGGAGTGCGTACTGATCGGCTACGCCTTCTCCCTGGCCGGGAACGCGGCGGACGAGGCGGCGCGGGTGGGAGCGGTGAGCGGGCAGGCGGCGTGCGTGACGGCTGCGAAGAAGCACGTCGGCGCCTGGAACATGCAGGAGCCGCTGTGCGGCCTGGACGGCGAGGTCTACAAGGCCACGGTCCGCCTCAACCTCCCCATCCTCTTCCCGGGCCTCGACATCGGCGTCCCCATCGAAGGCAACGGCGGCTCCTCGAAGGAGACGGAGTGACATGGACCGGCAGCGGAAGGACCGGGGCCAGGCGGTCCTGGAGTACGTCGGCTTCATCCCCATCCTGCTCCTCGTCGCGCTCTGCGGGATCCAGCTGGGCTGGGCGGCGTACGTCGTGCAGCAGGCGCAGACCGCCGCTCGTACGGCGGCGCGCGTAGAGGCCCGCAAGCCGGGGGAGGGGGCCGAGGCGGGCAAGCTCGCGATCAAGGAGAGCCTGCGCGCGGCCACGCAGATACAGATCACGCCCGGGGACGCGATCACGGCGACCGTCACCATTCCGATCAAATCCATCGTGCCCGGCGTGGACGACAGGACCGTCACGCGCAGCGCCACCATGCCCAACGACGACCCCGACCCGAAGGGACCCTGACCATGAGCCTGCGTTCCCGGGTCAACACCCCGGACGACCCCCACGGCCCCCGCGAGGACGGCCGCCTCGTCTCCTCCTACCGCGCCAAGCTGCTGGAGGAGATCGACCTCGCCGAGATGTCCGCGCTCGCGCCCGCCGAGCGCCGGGCCCGCCTTGAGCGCGTACTAGGCCACATCATCAGCCGCGAGGGCCCCGTCCTGTCCACCGTCGAGCGCGCCCAGCTGATCCGCCGCGTCGTCGACGAGGCCCTCGGCCTCGGCGTCCTCGAACCGCTCCTCGAAGACGCCTCCATCTCCGAGATCATGGTCAACGGCCCCGACCAGATCTTCGTCGAGCGGGCCGGCCGCGTGGAGCAGCTCCCGCTGCGCTTCGCCTCGCACGAGCAGCTGATGCAGACCATCGAGCGCATCGTCTCCACCGTCAACCGCCGCGTGGACGAGGCCAATCCGATGGTCGACGCCCGCCTGCCCAGCGGCGAGCGCGTCAACGTCATCATCCCGCCGCTCTCCCTGACCGGCGCCACGCTCACCATCCGCCGCTTCCCGCGCGCCTTCACCCTGCACGAGATGATCACCCTCGGCTCACTGGACGAGCAGATGCTCCTGCTGCTGTCCGGGCTGGTCGCCGCGAAGATGAACCTGATCGTCTCCGGCGCCACCGGCACCGGCAAGACCACCCTCCTCAACGCCCTCTCCGGCCTGATCCCGGAGGGCGAGCGCATCATCACCATCGAGGACTCCGCCGAACTCCAGCTCCAGCAGGCGCACGTCATCCGCCTCGAATCCCGCCCCGCGAACGTCGAGGGCAAGGGCCAGATCACCATCCGCGACCTCGTACGCAACTCCCTGCGCATGCGCCCCGACCGCATCATCGTCGGCGAGGTCCGCGGCGGGGAGACCCTCGACATGCTCCAGGCGATGTCCACCGGCCACGACGGCTCCCTCGCCACCGTCCACGCCAACAGCTCCTCGGACGCCCTGATGCGCCTGCAGACCCTCGCCTCCATGTCGGAGGTCGAGATCCCCTTCGAGGCGCTCCAGGACCAGATCAACAGCGCCGTCAACGTCATCGTCCAGCTCACCCGCTTCGGCGACGGCTCGCGCCGCATCACGGAGATCTCCGTCCTCGAATCGCACGGCCGCGAGCCCTTCCGCATCACGACGGTCTGCCGCTTCGTCGCGCAGCCCATGGGCGGGGACGGCCGGGTCCACGGCTACTTCGCCTACTACCCGCTGCCGCGCACCATCGCCGAGCGCCTCTACATGAACAACCAGCCGATCCCGCAGGCCTTCGGTGTCGCCCCGCCGGACGGCTCCCTGACCACCGACCCCCTCACCGACCCCCTCACCGGGCCCCTCCCCGCCGGCCCCCTGCCCTCCGACCCCCTCGCCGCCCGCATCACCCGGACCGCCCTGTGAACCCATTGATCCTCCTCACCCTCGGCGCCACCCTGCTGGCCTGCGTGTTCGTGGTCGTCGGCCTCCAGGCGTACGTGGCCGGCCGCGCCCAGCGCGCCGCCCTCATCGAACGCCTCTCGGCGAGCGGAGTCCCCGAACCCCCGGGCCGGGTGCGCCGCTTCCGGGAGATCGACCGGCGCCTGCGCAAGACCACCCTGGGCCGCCGCATCGAGATCAAGCTCGCCGTGACCGGCCTGGACCTGACCGTCGGCGAGTTCTTCGTCTACATGCTGGCGGCCGTCGCCGGGATATGGCTGATCGCCGCCTCCTTCCTGGCGCCCTTCTTCGGCCCGGTCGCCGGCCTCCTCGGCCTGTGGGCGGCGAACGCCTTCCTCAACTGGCAGCGGGCCCGGCGCACCGAGCGGTTCATCAACCAGCTCCCCGACCTCGCCCGCATCCTCGCCAACGCCACCCAGGCCGGGCTGGCCCTCCGTACGGCCATCGGCATGGCGGCGGAGGAGCTGGAGGCGCCCGCGGGGGAGGAGCTGGCCCGCGTCGCGGACCGGCTCGCCGTCGGGCACTCCATCGAGGAGGCGCTGGGCGAGATCGCCGAACGGCTCCCCTCGCGGGAACTGGTCGTACTGGTCACCACCCTCGTGCTGTCCTCCCGCGCGGGCGGCGCGATCGTAGGCAGCCTGCGCAACCTCACCGTCACCCTCGAACAACGCAAGGAAACCCGCCGCGAGATCCGCACCCAGCTGTCCCAGGTGACGGTAACGGCCTACCTGGTGCCGGTCATGGGCGTCGGCTCCCTCCTCCTCGTCGACACGATGATGCCGGGCGCCCTGGACCGTATGACCGGCTCCGTCATCGGCCAGACCGCCGTCCTGGTGGCCCTCGGCCTCTTCGCGCTCGGCTTCGTCTTCATCCGCCGCCTGTCCAAGATCGACGTATGAGGAGGCGGGGATGATCGCTCTGCTCCTTGCCCTGGCCGTGGCCCTCTCGGTCCTCGGCGCCTTCCACGGCATCCGCCTCTACCGCGCCGAGGTCAAACTCCCGACCGACCTGGCGCTGGCCCTGGAGGTCGGCGCCACCCGCACCACCGTCGTCGGCTCGCTCGTCGACCGCGCGGGCATCCGCTACGCCCCGCTGATACTGCGCCTCATGGGCCCCGACCGGGTGGCCCGCAAGCGCCGCCAGATCGACACCGCCGGCAACCCGTCCGGCCTGACCATCGACCGCTACGCGGCGCGCCGCGCCGTCTACGCAGCCCTGGGCGGGCTGGGCGCCTTCTCGATGCTGCTCAACGGCCAACTGGTCCTGGCCCTCCTGATGGTCGCCTTCGGCTTCTTCTGGATCGAGGTCGGTCTGTGGTCGGCCATCCGGATCCGCCGCGACCACATCGAGCGGACCCTGCCGGACTTCCTCGACGTGCTGGCGGTCGTGGTGAGCGCCGGGCTGGGCTTCCGCCCGGCGCTGGAACGAGTGGCGGACAAGTACCAGGGCCCCTGGTCCGACGAGATCCGCATCACCCTCCAGCAGATGGCGATGGGAGTCAGCCGCCGCCAGGCCTTCGACGAACTGCGGCGGCGCAACGACAGCGAACAGGTCGCGCAGTTCGTCACCGCGCTCCAGCAGGGCGAGGAACTCGGCTCGCCCATCGTCGAGACGCTGATCGCGATCGCCGAGGACATGCGCCGCACGGACGCCCAGAACGCCCGCCGCCGCGCCGCCCGCGCCGTCCCGAGGGCGACGCTGGCCGTCACGATGTTCATGCTGCCGGGCACGATGATCCTGCTGATCGGCGGGTTCGTGTACGGCGCGAACGTCGACTTCGGCGCGATGCTCGGGGGCGGGTGACATGGCCGCCACCACTGCGGGGGGCACGGCCTGGCTGGGCTCCCCTTCCCCTGGTCTTGCACCCGCGCGGGGGCACTCAGGCGAGCCAAACCCAGCCCCGCCGGCGTTTGAGGCGCGGGGTTCGGGGCGGAGCCCCGGTCTTGTAGCCGCACCTGCGGACTCAGACGGGGCACAATCAGCCTCGCCGGCGTTTGAGGCGCGGGGTTTGGGGCGGAGCCCCAGTCCTGTACCCGCACTGGGGCACTCAGACGGGGCGCAATCAGCCTCGCCGGCGTTTGAGGCGCGGGTCCGGGCAGAGCCAGGGCGCAGCCCGCAGGGCGCCTCCGCAACACTCCGGCTGCAGGCGAACGCCTTACAGGCCCTGTGCCGCCAGGTCTGCATCTTCCGGATGGCGATGATCGCCCTCGGCACCCCCCTGGCCCTCGCCCGCACAGCCCCCGGCTTCCCGACGTACCTCGTCGCCGGCGCCATCGTCCTCACCTTCATGTTCTCGTACGTACCAGTCCGCGACTGGCCCCGCTTCGGGCCGCTACTGCTGCGCCACCGCTGGATCCTGGCAGTGGACATGACGGTCAGCGGCCTGCTCCTGATCACGGCCACCCCCGCCTCCCCGCTCGGCTTCGTCGCCGTCTGCACGCCACTGCTCGCCGGCCTGGTCTACGGGTGGCGCGGCTCGGCGGTCTACGCGGCCGTGCAGGCCTGCGCCGTGGCGGCGCTCGGCACGGTGTCCGCCGCGACGGGTGCCGGCGCCGCCACCGCGACCAGCCTGATGCTGGCCCTGCTCTGCCTGCTGGCGGGCGCGGCCGGATCCTGCCTGCGGGACCTCCTGCTCCGCTTCGGCGCGGCCAGGGCCCGGCTGGCGGTGGCCGAGGCGGTACGGGCGGAACGCGACCACCTGGCCCGCGAGATGCACGACTCGGTGTCCAAGACCCTGCACGGCCTGGCGCTGGCGGCCGACGCCCTGTCCCGCACCACCGACCCGGAGGCGATCCGCCGCAACGCCGACCTGATCGCGGGCGCGGCCCGCCGCGCGGCGACGGAATCCCGCGAGCTCCTGACGGACCTCCGCCGAGACCTGGCCCCGGACGCGCCGGGCGTCTCCCTGGCCGCGGAACTCCGCGCCCGGATCGCCTCGTCCTCGCCCTCGTCCGGCTCCGCCGAGCTACGAGTGTCAGGCCCCCTGCCCCCGCTGCCCACCCCACTGGCGCACCACCTCCTCGCGGTGGCCTCGGAAGCCCTGGAAAACGCCCACCGGCATGCGGGGGCCGGCGCACACATCACGGTGGAGACAAAGGTCGACGCCACTCACCTCCACATGACGGTCGAAGACGACGGCTGCGGCCCACCCGCGGACCCTCCCGGCGCCGGCCACTTCGGCCTCCTCGGCATGAGGGAACGCGCCGCCGCGATCGGCGCCACCCTCCACATCGGCCCGCGCGCCGACGGCGCCACCGGCACCCGGGTCCGTCTGACCCTCCCCCTGGCGGCCCTCGCGGAAGGGGCCCGCTGATGGCGCCGCCGCTCCGCGTCCTGATCGCCGACGACAACCCGGTCGTCCGGGCGGGCCTGGCGGCCCTCCTGACCACCACCCCCGACATAGAGGTGGCCGCCTGCGCGTCGGACGGCGGCGAGGCCCTCCACCTGACGCGGCTCCACAGCCCCGACGTGATCCTGCTGGACGTCCGCATGCCGGGCGTGGACGGCATCTCGGCGCTGCCGCACCTCGTACAGCTGGCTCCCGTCCTGATGCTGACGTACAGCCAGGAATCGGAGATCGTGCGCGAGGCCCTGCTGCTGGGCGCGGGCGGCTACCTGGTCCACGGCGAATTCACGCCAGACCATCTCCTGGCGGCCGTTCGTGACGTACGTGCGGGACGGGCACATTTCAGCCCGACGGCGGCGAGCGCCTTGCTCGCGGAACTCCGGGCCTCTTCGCATCCGCAACGAACTGTGGCACAGTCTTCAGAGCGCTACCGTCCCAACCGCATTGAATTCGGGCTGAGTTCGCGTGAGGAGGAGGTCATGGATCTCATCGCGACCGGGATGAGCAACCAGCAGATCGCGGCCACCTGCTTCATCAGTGAGAAGACGGTCAAGAACCACATCAACCGCATCTTCGCCAAGCTCCAGAGCGCGACGCGGAGCGAGGCGATAGCGCGTTGGCTGGGAACCACCCGTCCAGGGGTGACCGGTCATGGGTAGACGGAGTGCGCAGTGGGTCCGTAATTGGGTCCCGGGACCCTTTGCAACTGCTGGTGTTCGGTCGTACCGTCCGCGAATCGACTACGGCGCCGGCCCTGGAGGGGACCACCATGCAGAAGCCCAAGCTGCTCAAGGCGATCGTCGAACGGCAGAACCGGCGAGGCGGGGACAAGGGTCAGACGGTCTTCGAGTACCTGGGGATCATCGTGATCATCGTCTTGATCATTGGGGCGATCGTGGGGTCGGGGCTCGCCAACACCATCGCGAACGCCATCACGGCTGCCTTGGGCGAGATCACGGCCAACTGATGGCCGAGGCGCCATCGCACGACAGAGGGCAGGCCTTCCCCATCTACATCGTGGTGGTGACGGGCCTGCTCTTTGCCGCTTTCGCCTTCGTCGTTGTGGGCATGGCCGGTGCTACCCGCAGCGAGGCGCAGGGAGCCGCCGATGCGGCGGCGCTGGCGGCTGCCCGTGAAGTAAGGGACAACGCCTTCCGGGGCATGGATCTCCTCGCTCTCACGGAGGGCGATTGGGAGGAGATTCTCGACGGTGATCGTCTGGGTGCGCAGGGGGGGTGCGGGAAGGCCCTTGCCTTCGCGGAGCTGAACGACGCCTCTGCGACCTGCGAGGCGAACATCCCGGAGTTCACGGTCACGGCCACCACCAACGATGCGGTCGGAAAGTCGGTGATCCCGGGCAGTGAGAGCGTGAAGGGCAACGCTACGGCGAAGGCCGTGATCGAACCTCGCTGCACTTTGAAAGCCGGGCCAACGCCGACGCCCACCCCGACACCAAGCCCGACGGCAAGCCCGACGCCTTCGCCAAGCGGAGGTACCCCGGGACCGCCCGCCAGCTTCGTCTTCCGATGCAAGGGTGGTGCCGTGGTCACGTGGAACCCTGCGAGTTCGGACCCGTTGACCAAGCTGGCGAGGCAGCTCTTCATCGTGCGACTGACCGACTGACAGAGAACTAGAGACAAGGAAACGGCGTACATGAGCATTCGGCAGAAGGTGAAGGTCCGCGGGGGAGCGGCCGTTGCGGTTGCGGCGGTCTTGGCCCTCACGTTGGCCGGATGCGGCGGCGATGAGAAGCCGAAGGAGGCGGCGAAGTCCTCGACTCCACAGAGCCAGGGGAGCACGCCCCAGAAGTCCGCGCCGGCGACGGGCAGTAGCGCTGCCCCGGTTGAGGTGATCGCGACGAGCCAGGGGCCGGCCGGGGTCGTACTGGAGATCAATTCAGCCGTGCGTGACCAAGACGGATACGTCACTGTCAGCGGCCAGATCAAGAACGCCGGTACCGCGCCGTTCACGCAGATTGCCGCCTTGCGTGGCGATGAGAAGAACGCCAGCCCTGCATCGGTTGCGGGCGCCACCCTGGTTGACGCTGTCGGCAAGAAGCGATACCTCGTGCTGCGGGACACCGAGGGCAGGTGTGCCTGCACGACTGGACTGAGTATCGTCAAGAGCGGGGAGAGCATCCCGTTCTTCGCGCAGTTCCCCGCACCACCCGCCACCACGACCGAGGTCGTCTTCGGCCTGCCGACCTTTGCCGCGGCCCCCATCAAAATCTCCGGGTGACCCCATGACCACACGCCATCGCACCACCGCTGCCTCGGCCGTCGTCGGTCTCGTGATCGCCGGCGTCCACTTCATAGGCGCGACCAGCGCCCACGCCGATGAGCCCTCCGTACCACCGGGCACGGAGCCGTCCGCCTCGGCCCCCACACCCGTAAAGCCCGACTCCCCACGGCTCAAGCTCCCGCAGGGCGGCACGCTCGCCCCGCCGAAGGTCCTTGACATGGTCGAGGTCGTCGAAGACATCGGGGGCGAGGAGCGTCGCCAGGAGACCAACCAGACCGTCATGATGGCGCTCCAGTCCGAGGTGCTGTTCCCCGAGGACAGTGCCGTGTTCAACGCGCAGGCGGCGGCCCGGATCCAGGCCATCGCCAACGAGATCAACCAGGCGAAGGCGACCCGTATCCGGGTCTTCGGGTTCACCGACGACCAGGGCAGCTACGAGCACGGCAAGGAGCTGTCGAAGAAGCGGGCCGACGCCGTGCAGGCGGAGCTGGCCAAGACGGTCACCAACCCCAGCGTCGTGTTCGACGTCCGCGGCTACAGCGAGGACTACCCGATCGCCGACAACACCACGGAGGAGGGCCGCAAGAAGAACCGCCGCGTCGAGATCACCTTCCCGCGCGGCGCGGGCGGCTAGCTACGCGGTCTGGATCGCGTCTGCCGGGACCTCGAAGACGAACGCGATTCCGTCGCGCTCGTTCCCCTGCTCGCCGACGCGCGTGAAACCGAAGCCCGCGATGGTGGCCAGGGAGGCGCTGTTGTCGGACCTGATGCGGGCCCGGACGGTCCTGACACCGGGTTCGGCGGCGGCCCTGACGAGCAGTGCCCTCAGCATGGCGCGGGCATAGCCCTGGCGGCGGTACGCGGGCACGACGGAGAAGCCGACCTCGACCATGCCGGCCTCGTCCGGCGGCCCGTGGAACCCGGCGTCCCCGACGACGATCCCGTCCGGCTCGGACACCGCGGCCCGCGTGGTCCAGGGTGCGGCGGACGGGTCTTCGGCGAGCTGGTTGGCGCGGTACTCGAAGATCGAGCGGGCCCGGTCGCAGACGAAGTGTTCGTCAAGGGTGACCCCGGCCTCGGCGCTGCCGCCGGCGAGGTCGCCGTCGGCGAGCGCCCGCAGGGCCTTTGCGTTGAGCTCGACGAAGCGGATGCGCTTGGGGGTGGGGTGAGGTTCGTTGTTCATCGCGGAGATGCTCGCCCAACGCCGCAGGGCTGTCCACCGCGTTTAGTCGGCCAGGAGGTGGTCGGCCTTGCCCGCCTTGATGTCCCGGATCAGTTGGCGCAGGGCGTCCGTGGTGTCGGTGAGGTACGTGTCCTCCCGGCCGGCGATGGCGATGTAGCTGTTCCCGCCCCCGTCCACCCCGATTCGGTAGCAGGCGCTTCCTTCTGCGCAGTACGGCTCTTCCCAGGTGATGTCCGGCATGGCTGCTCCCCTAAAGTCCCTGCGCGATGGAGCGGATGAGGTCCCGCGTGCCCTTCGGGGACAGCGTGATCTTCTCCATCCAGTCCAGGTGTGCCCGGTACTTGCTCAACTGTGCCTCAGCGTGCACGTATTCGGGCCCATGCGTGCTGTCGACCTGGACGGTGTCCAACTGGGGGACCGGTCCCTCGGCGTAGGTCAGCGTCTGTCCAGAGCCTGGGAAGGCGCCCGCGCTGAACGGGATGGCGAGCAGGGTGATGTTGTCTTGCTCGGACTTGCGCAGCAGGTGTTCCAGTTGCGCCTTCGCCACCTGCGGTCCGCCGAACTGCATCCGCAGGGCAGCTTCGTGCACGATGCCGGTGTACCGGACTGGGTCGGCCCCTTCGAGTACCTGCTGGCGTTCCAGTCGGAACTCCAGCCGGAGCGCGAGCTCGTGCTCCGGCAGTTGTGGCACGGCAACCCCGAAAATGGCGAGGGCGTGGTCGAAGGTCTGGAGTAGCCCGGGGATGTGCACCGCGAGGGCGGTGCGCAGGTGTGGCGAATGGGCCTCCAGCTCGGCGATGTCGAGCAGTTGGGCAGGCAGGCAGCCCCGATAACGGTCCCACCAGGCCCGTTGGCTGGGCTCAGCCATCGCGACGAGGGCGTCGATGTACGCCTCGTCGGCGCAGTCGCAATTGCAGGCCAGGGTGCGCAGCCGGTCGACGCTGATGGCGCGGTAGCCCTGCTCGATCTGCGAGAGGCGGGACCGGTCGACCCTGAGCAGCCCGGCCGCCGTCTCCGCGGGGACGTCCGCCGCCAGTCGCATCCGCTTCAGTTCCGTGCCCAGTCGGCGCTGCCGCTCGGTCGGCGATGTTCTGGCCCCCACGTCATCCTCCCTCGGGCTATGCCTTCGCAGTCTGCCCCGCGGGGCACCGCCGTGGCCACCGAGCCGGGATATTTCCCGCGAGGTGTAAAAATGTGCACCGGCACGCTACGGTAGGTAACGCACCGCTCACGTAGGGGAGTTGAAGTGCATCGCCGCAGCATGCCTCGGGCCTCGGCGACGAGCCACGCTCCCCGCCCGCGTCAGCCATCCGTGCGCGCCGAACTCGCCGTAGTCACCTTCGACCTCAGGGAGTCCGCGATGTCCACCCACCCCTTCACCGCCTGCCCCTCGTCGCCGCCCGCGACCGTCGGGAACGAGCCGCCCGCGCTCGACACGCTCACGTGCAGCCTCACCATGCCCGGCGAACCGCTCAGCGCCCAGATCGCGCGGGCCGCCGTACGGTCCGTCCTGCACGCGTACCGGCTCGACCCGCTCGCGCCCGCCGCCACCCAGGTCACCGGGGAACTGGTCGCGGCGGCCTGGCATTTGGACCCGGGGCGGAGCCTGTACCTGTCCGTCCGCTACCGGGACGACGCACTCCGGCTGACCGTCTACGACGGCCACGCCGCCCACGCGCGCCCCCGACTCGCCGCCCACTGCGAGGCCCGGCGGCGGGCGGCGCTGCGGCTGGCGTCCGCGGTGGTCCGGGAGTGCGGCGGGGCCTGGGGCTTCGGGGAGTCCCGAGAGCCGGGCGGCGGTACCCGAACCTGGGCCAGCCTGCCCCGGCGCGGGGCCGCCGGCTACCTCGGCGGATGACCGGCCGGCCCGGCTACGGGATCAGGTGGTAGAAGGTCTCGACCACCTTCGTGTCGAACGGCGGCGCGCCAACCTCCTGCGCGGCGGGAACGACCTTCTCCTCCACGAAGCGCCGGTAGTCGGCTTCCGACTCCCATACGTCGACGACCTGCCAGCCGCCCCTCTCGCTGGGCGCCGCGACATGGGCGAGCAGCCCGGCGGGCGGGTTCCCGGGGTCCGGGAGCACCCGGTCGTGGACCGCCTGGTAGATCTCCTGGGTCCAGTCCGCGCCCCGGTTGTAGACCAGAACGGCCATCTCGGTTCCTCGTTTCCGTGCGCCATGGGGGAGGGGGTTCCACCTGCGACGCTACGACCGCGGACGGGCCCGGGCGAGCCGTGGCGGCCCGCCCTACGCCGTCTGCCGGAACGGCGCGTCAGCCGAACTGGCCCGGCTGGTAGTCGCCGGCCGGCTGCTGGATGATCACGTTCATGCGGTTGTAGGCGTTGATCAGGGCGATGAGGGACACCAGGGCGGCCAGCTGCTCCTCGTCGAAGTGCTTGGCCGCGTTCGCCCAAGCCTCGTCCGAGACACCGCCGGCCGCGTCGGCTATGCGCGTGCCCTGCTCCGTCAGCTCCAGGGCCGCACGCTCGGCCTCGGTGAACACCTTGGCCTCGCGCCACACCGCGACCAGGTTCAGGCGCACCGCGGTCTCCCCGGCGTGGGTGGCGTCTTTGGTGTGCATGTCCGTGCAGAAGCCGCAGCCGTTGATCTGGCTGGCCCGGATCTTCACCAGCTCCTGCGTGGCGGCCGGGAGGGTCGAGTCGGTGACGGCCTTGCCCGCGGAGTTGATGTACTTGGCGAACTTGGCGGCGACGGGGTTGGCGTAGTAGTTGAGGCGGGCTTCCATGGTGGTTTCTCCTTGCCGTGTCGACGGTTACACAGCACTGACGCATGGGCCCGGGCGAATGTGACAGGACGCCGACGCGGATCGGCCTGACCCGCGTCACGGTGGGGCGCCTTCGGCTACGGCGCGTTGATCCCGAGGTTCTGGTTGGTCGTGTTCTTGCCCTCGGGGCTGAGGATGTTGTTGTTCGTGCTGATGTTGTTGAACAGCGTGACGACCCCGCTGAGATTGATGGGGAGGATCGACCCGCCGCCGCCGCCGCCTCCTCCTCCGTCGCCGCTGGGGCAGCCGCTGCCGGTGATGGTGACGGCGTCACTCGCCGACGTCAGGATTCCATCCTCGAGCTCGCTGGCGGTGACCGTGTTGGTGGCGACGCCGCAGGGGGCGTCAGGAGCGACATCGAGGGTGACGTCGATCGTTACGGTGCTGATGGTGTCGAGTCGCCAGTCGCAGAGGATCCCCGTCTCGCTGCTCGTGCAGCCCTGGCCCGGGGTCGGGATGACGTCGTTGGCTTGCACGTTGAGCTGCGCCTCGGTGAGTCCCTGCGGGTAGAGGTCCGTGATGCGCACCAAACCGAGGGTCGGCTCGTTGCCGGTGTTCCGGACCGTGATGTGGTAGATCCCCTGCCCGCCACGGGTGAAATTCCCCTCGTGGGTCTTCGTGACGCTGATGCGGGGCTGGGCGGATGCCGGGGTGGCCCCGATGGTGAACGGCAGGACGACGCCCAGTCCGAGGACGGCCGCGAGGGCCGATGCCCGTCGCCTCAACGTTTGCATGGACATGGTGAGTTGCTCCCTGTCGGGTGTTCACGCGGGCTGCCTGGCGCTACGGCAACGCCCCGCGCGCGGCCGGATCACGGGGTGCCTGACCGCTTCACCCGATCGCCCCAGCCGGTCAGCCGGTCAGCCGGTCGGCCGTGAGGCGTCGAGCAGCAGCTCCGCGACCTCGCGCGCCCGGTGGGCCGGGTCCGAGCCCGGGTTGAGGGAGGCCACCGCCGTCGCGCCCTCGACGAGCATCAGGAGCTGGTCGGCGAGGGTCGGCGGCCGGTCGGGGGTCAGGTCGGCCAGCAGGGCGCGGAGTTGCGTCTTGTGGGTGCGGACGATCTCCGGGGCGGCCGCGCCGAGTTCGCCGTACGTGTTGAGGAACGCGCAGCCCCGGAAGTCGGGCTCGGCGAACCAGTCCGCGAGCCAGTCGAACGCCGCCAGGACGCGGGCGGCGGGGTCCGCCGGGGCGAGGGCGGCCGTGCGCAGGGAGCCCAGCCAGCGGCGGTCGCGGCGCTCCAGGTAGGCCGTGAGCAGCGACTCCTTCGCCGGGAAGAGCCGGTACAGGCGCTTGAGTGGGACCCCCGAGGCCGCGCGGATGCGGTCCATGCCGACGGCCTGGATGCCGTGCCGGTAGAACAGCTCCTCCGCGGCGTCGAGCAGCCGGGTGCGTGCCTCTTCGTCGTCCATGGCGGCAGGGTAGCCGGTTTTCGCTTGCGCTGAGAACGATCGTTCTCGTAGCGTGGAGAACGACCGTTCTCGATCGACTCCGCCGCTCGGAAGGAACCCCCATGACCCGTCCGCCCCTGCCGCCCTTCACCGAGGAGTCCGCCCGCGCCAAGGTGCAGGCCGCCGAGGACGCCTGGAACAGCCGCGATCCCGAGCGCGTGGCCCTCGCGTACACCGAGGACTCGGCCTGGCGGAACCGCGACCGCTTCCTCACCGTCCGCGCCGAGATCCGCGCGTTCCTCGCCGACAAGTGGGAGCGCGAGCTGGACTACCGGCTCCGCAAGGAACTCTGGGCGTACACCGGCAACCGCATCTCGGTCCGCTTCGAGTACGAGTGGCACGACGCCGCCGGCCAGTGGTGGCGCAGCCACGGCAACGAGCAGTGGGAGTTCGCCGACGACGGCCTGATGCGGCGCCGCGAGGCCAGCATCAACGACGTCCCGATCGAGGAATCGGAACGCCGCCTGTTCAATCGGTGAACAGGCCGCCGAGCAAGGAGGAGGCGGAGTCGACCTCCTCCTTGCTATAGCCCGTCCTGAACCTCAGTTCGTCCGTGCCCAGACATTCCGCCGTTACGTCGATCAAGGCCTTCCAGTGCTGTGCGGTTTCCGACGGGAATTCCCTGGACGTCCCGCCGGATCCGTGGACTTCCGGTAGCTCCGAGATGTGAAGGGTCCGACTGCCTGAAGGATCCCGGGAGGTGAAATGAACCTCTACCCCGCCGGTGGCGAGGGCTCTCCGGATATCGCGCGCGAGCCCTAGGATCTCGACGGGGTAGCCCGATGGGATTCCCGCTGCGGAAAACTGCTCTTCGGGGACGCTGTGAAGTTCCTTCGTTACCTGGAAAGCGGTCTTGAACTGCTGTGCGGTCATCACCGCGCTGGGAACGTCGTCATTCCAGTTCATCGTAATAGGTCTTCCCTTCCTTTGGCGTGAAGACAGTACCCCCGTTGCCGTCCTCGATGACCACGACATTCTTGTCGGTGTCCCAATACGCTACGCGGCCCCGTTCCAGGAATCTCGGCTGCAGCACGGTGGGAACATCTCCGTTGATGACGCCGTCCACGTAGTATTCCAGTGCGTTCGGGCTGACGTCCTTCACATAGTGCTCGAATCCGGCCGGATCCTGGGCGCGCTTTCGTGAATGATCCGCGATGTTCTGAGATATGGGGTCGACTTGGGGACAGGGAGAAAGCCCCAGCGGGTCGGCCCAGGTCAGCGGGTTGTGGACATAGGCGGTGGGATTGGGTGCCGGACCCAGGCCGAGCGGGTCGATGCTGAGATAGCGGCAGGCTTCCGGGTCGTAGTGGCGGTGGAAGTTGTAGTGGAGGCCGGTCTCCGGATCGAAGTACTGGCCGGGGAAGCGCAGGGGGGTGTAGGTCTTGCTCGATGCCGCCCAGGTCGTCGTCCCCCACAGCGTGCTGCGGGCGCGCCACGCCAGGGCGCCCGACTCGTCGATGAGCTCGCTCGGCGCGCCGACGAGATCGGTGACGATCGCGAAGAAGCGCTCGTCGATGGCGCTCTGCCGGGCATCGGCCGGAAGGATGCGTTCCGTCTGGGCCAGCGGCCGCAGGCCGCGGTGGTCCCAGGTGAGGGTCACGGCATGCGGCAGGTGTTCCGACTCGGTCGTCTGCTCGCACAGGACGGCGGAGTCCCAGGTGAACGTCACCTGTTCCAGAACGGCCCGGCCGCCGACGGCGAAGCGCTGCTTGGCGATGCGGCGGCCCAGCGCGTCGTACAGGTAGCGCCATACCGCACCGTCCGGTGTAGTCACCCGGACGAGCCTGTCCTCGGCGTCCCACGCGTAACGCCAGGTGTCGGGCTTGCGTGACAGCCGGGTCTTCCGGCGCACCACGACCCGTCCCTGTGCATCGTGCTCGTAACGCACGTTTCCTGCCCGCGTGATGCGAGTGCCGACGTAGGAGCGGCTACCGGTGGCCTCCTGGGCGGGGTGGACCCGGGGCCAGGAGGCCTCGGTCTGGTTTCCCGCCTCGTCGTAGGCGTAGCGCTCGGTCCAGTTCGCCGCGTGCACCGCGGTGACGCGCCCTGCCGCATCGAGGTCGAAGCTGCGGCTGCCCGAGAGGTGGTCGTCCACGGCGAGGAGGTGGCCGTCCGAGCGGTAGGTGTACCCGCGGCGTTGCAGCAGACCGTCCCGGCCGCTGACCTGCTGATCGGTGAGACGTCCTCTGGCGTCGAACTCGTGTCGGAGGGTGACGGTCTCGCCGATGTGGCGAGCCAGCTCGCGGCCCACGGCGTCGTGATCGAACGTGAGGGTGCGCCCGGACGTGGTGAGTTCCGTCCGCCGGCCGGCCGCGTCGTACGCCCAGGTGCTGAGCGCCCCGCTGGGGGTCGTCCTGCCGGTTCGACGGCCCAGCGCGTCATGGGTGAAGGCGAGCGTGCGGTCGTTCACCGTCTCGGACACGAGGCGCCCGAAGCGGTCGCGCAACTGCGTCACGGTGGCATCGGGGGCCGCAGCCTCGGCCAGTGAATCGAAGATGTCGTACTCGAAGGTGGTGACCGCCCCCGCAGCATCCTTGCGGATGATCTGGCCGAGCTCGTTGTACTCGTACCGGACGCGCTGGCCGAGCCCGGTCGTCCGGGTGACGAGACGGCCAGCGGCGTCGTAGGAGTAGACGATGATGCGACCGTCGAAGTCCTTCTCAGAGGTGAGCCGGCCCACCGGGTCGTAGGTGTACTCCCACGTCAGCCCCTGCGGGTCGGTGACCTGGGTGAGCCTGAGGTTGGTGTCGTGGCGGAACTCGTAGCGCACGCCGTCCGGCCCGGTGCGCGCGGTCACGAGGTCGAAGTCCGTGTGCTCGTAGGCCGTTGCGCCTCCCATCGCGTCCGTATGGCCGACGCAGTTGCCCTCGCCGTCGTACACCCACGACTCCACGGCTCCGTCGGCTTCCATGCGGTGCGCGAGCTTGCCTTCCGCGCTCCATCCCAGGCGGACGACCGCTCCCAGCGCGTCGGTTATCGCGATCGGGCGGCCGAAGGCGTCGCGTTCGTAACGCGTGGTCGCGCCCAGTGGATCGGTGACGGTGACGGGGAGCCCGGCCTTGTCGCGCCGCACGTTCGTGCGCTGGCCGAGGGCGTCCGTGATCGTGACGAGGTGGCCGGCCCCGTCGTATCCGAAGTGGGTCGTCACCCCCGACGGATCGGTGAGGGACGTGCGGTTGCCGCGCGCGTCGTAGGTCTGGCGGGTGGCGTTGCCGTCCGTACCGATGATGCGTACGGGAAGGCCGAGCTCGTTGTACTCGGCACGCGAGAGGCGTCCGTCCGGTCGTTCCGCCGTGGTCAGCCGGCCGTGCTCGTCGTAGGTGTAGCGGCTGACGTGGCCCAGCGGATCGGTGCGTGAAAGCAGGCGGTGGCGCCGATCGTACGTGAAGCGGGTTACCGCTCCCAGGGCGTCGATCTCGGCGACAACCTGGGAGTGGTCGTTGACGAGGTGGCGCTCGGTGTTGCCCATGCCGTCGGTGAGCGAAGTTACGCGAAGCCCGGTGGCGGGGTCGGTGTCGTCCCAGGTGAAACGGGTTTCGAGGTGGCCGTTTCCGCCCGACTGGTACGTGCAGCGGTCCTGGGCGTCGTACGCGTAGTCGAAGCGACAGCCGTTGGTGTCGGTCCACGAGGTGATGCGGCCGTGCTCGTCGCAGCCGAAGCGCAGCGAGCGGCCGGTGGCATCGCAGACCTCGTTGAGGTGTCCGTCGGC
Organism: Streptomyces sp. NPDC059989; assembly: GCF_042736975.1. Taxonomy (NCBI): domain Bacteria; kingdom Bacillati; phylum Actinomycetota; class Actinomycetes; order Kitasatosporales; family Streptomycetaceae; genus Streptomyces; species Streptomyces sp. NPDC059989. The sequence continues at coordinate 42,945 of NZ_JBHWUO010000018.1, read as the reverse complement.
GTATCCGTAGTGCTGGATGGCCAGGTCGGTGCCGTCGGGGGCCGCGCCGGCCAGACGGAGGGCGGTGACCCTGCCCTCGGCGGTCGTGAGGTCGAGCCGGTAGCGGCCGTGGTGGATGATCGATGTCGGTGCGCCGGACTCGTCGTACTCGAAGACGATCCAGCGGCCGTTGCGATCGTCGATCTGCGTCAGGAGCGCGAGCTCGGAACTGAGGTCGGCGAAGTGCCAGACCCTGCCCGTATCGGGGTCGGTGACCGTGTAGCCGTCGTCGACCCGGTCGAGGGGCCATTGCCGTCCGTGGGTGGGCATGACCGGAACACCGGCTGCGGGGTGGGGGTAGGCGAGGAGGCTGCCCTCGTCACAACTGAAGACGACTCCCTCGGAGTCGATGTCCAGGCGTTGGTCGACGGTGGACGACCACGCCGGGCCGAACCAGCGACCGGACCGGCGGGAGGAATCGAACGTCCGTCGGAACGTCAGGGGTAGGGAGCCCGGAAGGGCGATGTCGGTCTGGGGCAGGAGCATGCGGCCCGTCGCGATGTCGATCGGGTCCTTCTTGCATACCGTGTCGCTGCACCGCTGCCCGTTGCCATCCGGGTTCCGCTCGTGGTCGCCACGCGAACGGGACGGCTTCTCCCCATCGGGCAGGTGGCGGGGCGTGCGTATGCCAGCGCGCAGGCCGCCGCGCAGGAGGCCGGTGCCCTTGCTTCCGATGATCTCCGGGATGAGGCGTCCGATGAACTCTGCAGGGTCGCCCTTGGCGGCTTCCCAGGCGTTCTTCAGCGCGCGGTCGGGGTTGGCGGCGGTGGAGGCCAGCCCGGCGAGCGTGGTGTTGATGCCCTTGTACCACTCTGCCGGGTGAGTCAGATTGTAGGGGTCAAGGGGGTTGACCGAGCGGACGAAGTTGACCAGTCCGGCGCCTCCCTTGATGATGCCGCCGGCCAGGTGCAGGCCCTGCACGCCCATCATCAGGTTCTGGTCGACGAACTCGTTCATGAGCCTTTCGCGGCCGGCGGGCTCCTTCGGCGCGAAGGCCATCGCCGCCGTGACGGCGCTCTTCGCGGTCTCGGCCGACTCGTTGCGCGCCCGCCGGGCGTCTGCCAGGATCTCCCGGGCGCGGGCACGCTTGGACTTGCCCGGGTCATCGAAGTCGCCGGGGTCGGGCAGCGGATGGTCGCTGGTGCGGGCGGCGTTGTAGGCCTTGACCTTCGTGTTGTGGGCCTCCGCGGCCTTCCTGGAGTCGCCGTCACCCTCCTTGTACAGAGCGATGGCCTCCCTGGCCTTCCCCTGGGCCGTGGTGATCGCCTTGGAGTACGCCTCCAGGGCCTTGGCGGCGTCCTCGCACGCGTCCGCCGCCCTCATCCAGTCCGTCGGCAGGGTCTGGAACTTCTCGCGGAAGGCGTCGGCGGCCTGGCCCTTCCAGTTGGCCGCATCGAGTTTCTTCATGCCGCTGCCGACCAGGTCGAACGCCTTCTGGAAGTCCTGGAGGTGCTTCACCGTGGTGGCGATCTTTTCCGGGTTCCCGTGGATCAGCTCATCGGCCTCCTCGGTCTGCCCGAGCTGTTGCTCCCCCACCTCGGCCCCGAGGGAGGAGGCGGTCTCGTCGCCCCAGTCCTCGACCGCGTCCGCCCAGTCGTCCGCGCCGACCGTCTCCAGGACCTCGCCGACCCTGTCGGTGGTCCAGTCGACGCCCTCCCCGACCAGCTGCTTGCCCTTGTCGATCCCGCTGTCGACCTTGTCGACGAACCTGTCGGCCAGCCCACCCCAGTCCACCATCAGAGGTTCTCCCCCCAACGCGGCTCTTCAGCCTGCTCGATCGTGTCCTGGGAGGGATCGAGGTCCTCCTTCAGCTGTTCGTCCATCCGGTCCCGGACAGCCGGGTCGATGAAGCCGGAGCGCTCCATGGAGTCCAGCTGCGCATCCATGACGTCGTAACCCGTGTCCTTCCAGGTCTGCTTGACCTCGGCGTGCGCCTCGGAGAACGACTTGCCGCTCCAGTCGGCGTTGTCCCACATGTGCTGGTCGCGGACCGTGCTCCAGTCCATCTCCTTGACCTCGTCCTCCGACAGGTGCGGGTTGCCGTCGAGGGAGTTCACGCCGATCTTGAACGAGTCCTTGATGTATAGGTCCTGCTCGGAGAACGAGCCAGCCGACAGACCCACGCCCTGCGCGAAGGCGTTACCGCGCAGCGTGAGCGCCCGAACGCCCCACCCCCACCGGTTGCAGAACATCTCGAACTCGGCAGTCAGGCCGCCGTGCCCTAGCTCCATGCCCGTCAGGGCGAGGCCGGAGAAACCGCGTCCGACGGACGCCTCACTGAACGTGCCGAGTTCCTTCAGTTCGGCGTGCGCCTTGTTGATGCCCCGCGCGATCTCGACCATGGCCCATGCCGGCGCTTCCAGGTCCGCATTGTTCCCGCTCACTGCTTCCCCCCGAGATCCACTACCGCCGCGTCGGGCACGACGCCCTCGACCGGCGGGAAAACCATGCCGTCAGCACTGCCCGCGTCCAGCGCCACACCAGCGGGGCCCGGCAGCATCGGAACCATGACGTCCAGCAGCCGCGCACCGAGAATCGTGCGGTAGGTCCACTCCCGCTCGGCGTCTCCCTGAGTACGGGCGAACCGGGCCAGCGCCTCCTCGTCGGAGAACGCGCAGATCCAGCGCACGCCGCTCCAGTCGGACGTCCACAGGCTTCCGTACGCGTCGAACGGCACGAGCACCGCCGTACGCCGGAATTCGCCCAGTAGGCGGGCAAATCGATGTCTCGCAGTCGCCAACGCGTCACCCGGGCCGATGGCGCCGGATGCGTCGAACGGCTGCCCCGCGGGTTCGAGTGCCTGAGGTGCGGTTGACCGGTCCACCGCAGGCAGGTCGGCCAACTCTGAAAGTCTTGAGACGCGTTCAGGCCTCGCTATGTCATCCCCGTTGTCACTCACGGACCGATGCTGACACGACGGACTTTCCGAAAGCAACGTGGCACCCGGGCTACAGGGGGCAGTCGAAGTGGAGGCGGCCGGCCCAGGCGCCGCCCCACCCGCTGCGCCAGACGGCCAGCCCGGCCTCGGTGAAGAGGCAGTCGACGCCGACGCCCCATTCGTGGTCCTCGGCGGTGGCCGGGGAGTCCCCGGGGACCTCGTAGCCGTGGGTGCGGGCCCATTCCCGGATGTGGTCGGTGTCCATGGGGCCGGTCGGGATCTGTGCGGGCCGGTAGGGCAGGGGCTCGGAGGGGGTGAAGCCGGTGTCCCCGTCCGGGAGGTCGCCGGGGAACTGGGGCACGGTCGTCCGCCCGCTGCGGACACCAGCGAGGAACTCGGTCAGGGTGCCGTCGTAGGTGAACCAGCGGGGCCCGCGGGCCTCGTTCACGGCGATGCGCCAGGTGTCGGGCGCGTCCTGGGAGTCGGTGATCCAGAAGAGGTACTCGCCGTTGTCGGTGACGCCGATGGCGAAGAGGTGCCGGGGGTCGTACGGGACCGGATGCCTGCCGTCGTCCCAGTCGCGTTGGAGGTGCGCGCGGATCCGGGCGGGCATGGGGCCGGTGAGCTCCGTGAACTCGCCGACGGCGGCGGGGTGGTAGACGCACAGGTAGCCGAAGTAGCCCCCCGGGCCGTAGGCGTCGGCGAGTCGCTGGTAGTCCGCCGGAAGCCGCATGCCGAGGGCGGCCTCCACCGCATCCCAGTCGACGGGGGTCGGGGAGCCGGGCGGGGGCGGCGGGCAGAGCCGAAGGAGCGCGTCGATGTGGCAGACCGACTTGCGGAAGGCTGGCGCGAGCACGATCGACGTCTACCCGTCCCGCGGCGCCAACTACTCTCCGTACGGTTACCAGGTGCTTGCCTTGTCGCGGCCGTCGGAGCAATGGCAGTCCTCATCACGGGTGCGACCTGGTGGTGGGTGAACAGAGTTCCCGCAGTCCATGTACCGGATCGGGTCTGCGGTGGCGCGATCTCTGGGAATCCGGTCTCGGTGATACTGCCGAAGGAGGGCGGAGAGTATGAAGACAGGTTCTCTCAGCCCGTATTCGACCCCGCGAAGCAGAAGTCGGACAGCTGGTGCTCCATGAGGGCCAGTGACCAGTCCATCGTGGCCGGCTACGCGTGGACTACCTCGACAGTTGCCTCGCCCGAGTTCATGGACAAGATGGGCACCCCCATGCGGCTGGGTGAGGCACCCGGCTACACGAATCCCCGGGAGGCGGCGCTCTTCCTGTCCTGCTACGCCCCTACGGCCGTGGAGAGTCCCTGGCTTGAGGTCTCCATGACGCGATATAGGGATCCGGGTGGTGTCAAGCCCGATGCCAAACTCGAAGTCGACCGTGAGCGCGACCCCGCCCTGATGGCCGAACTCGTCGCCGACGCCGCGCGCTACCTCGCCCAGCAGCTTAAGTGCGAAGTCGCCCCCCGCCTCCCCTCCGGCCCCCCGACCATCGGCCCGGGCGCGGCCGGCTAGCGGCGGTGGATCACCGTGCTGCCGACGGCCTTGTCGTGGAGGCCGCTGCCGTTCGGGCTGAGGGCGATCGACGAGGCGTTGGCGATGCAGAGCACGGGAATGCCGGTCACGACGAGGTTGGCGGCGTGGCGGACGACGGCCGCGCCGTAGCCGAGGCGTTCGCCGTCCTTGAGGGTGACCACTTCCAGGCCGAGCGTCCGCTTGCCGGGCGTCGCTCCCCAGCGGGAGACGGCCAGCGGGGAGTAGAGGAGGAGGAAGGCGAGCACCCAGACCGCGGCGGTCGCGCGCCAGAGGGGGCCGGCGTCGGCGTCGGGGACCGCCAGGGCGCCGAGTATCCGGTCGAGCGCGACGAGCGGACCGAGGATCACCGCGATGGCGATGGCCAGATCGACGGCGGTGGCGGCGCCGCGGCGCACGATGCTCGCCGGCGAGCCGGGGCGGGCGCCCTGCGAGGGCCGTCCTGCGGGAGGGAAGGCGCCGAGGTCGTTTCCGGCGGACAGGGATCCGAACATCGTCGCTCTTGCCTTCGCGCTTGCTCTCGATCTTGCGGCCGGGCCTGCGGCCACGAGAGCGGAATCTGTGATTCCGCTGGAGCAGTATGCACGGCCCCTGCGGGTCGGTCCGCGGTGCCCCCGGACCGACCCGCGGGCCCGCGCCGGACCGACCCGCGGGCCTGCCCCGGGCCCGCTCCGGGCCCGCGCCGGGCCTGCCCCGGGCCCGCGCCGGGCCTGCCCCGGGCCCGCGCCGGGGCCGGGACCGGGCCTCCAGGGACTCGGGTGGCCGCCCCCCCGGGGAGGGTCAGGGCGCCTGGTGGTGGGCCTGCGTGATGAGGTCGATGGCGACCTCCAGGGCCGCCTGGCGGGTCTCCTCCGGGTCGCCCTCCACGTGCTGGAGGAACATCATCCCCGCGTGCAGCGTGAACAGGGCGCTGACGCAGCGCACTTGGTCCGTCAGCGGACCCTCCTCCGTGCGCAGCAGCTCCACCAGCCGGAAGAGCCGCTTCTTCACGGTCTCGCCGATGCTCAGCTCCCGCGTCGTCGCCTGGTTCTCCTGCATGAAGCGGTACAGCGAGGCGCCGGCCGCCATCGCCTCGCTGTAGCGCCGCAGCACCTCCCGCTTGGTCTCCAGGGTGCCCGGCTGCTTCTCGGCCCACTCGATCAGCTCGTCGATCGGCCGCGTCAGGTCCTCGAAGAGGCTGATGATGATGTCTTCCTTGGTCTTGAAGTGGTAGTACAGCGCCGCCTTCGTGACCTCCAGCCGCTCCGCGATCTCGCGCAGCGACGTCTTCTCGTACCCCTGCTCGACGAAGAGCTCCAGTGCGACGTCCTGGATGCGCTGCCGCGTGTTGCCGCGGCGCTGCTGCGGACTGCTGCTGGACATGGCTCTCCCCACACTTACTTACTTGACGCCCGGCTAGTTACGGGTCTACCTTCCCCAGTGTAGTGAACTAGCCGGGCGGCAAGTAAGTGCCGGTGCGCGAGAAGTGCCAGGGGAGTGGACATGGGCGAGACAGTCAAGACGGTGGACACCTCGAAGGAGGTGAAGCCGCGCAGCGTGCGCGTGGTGCTCATGGCACTCATGATCGCGATGCTGCTGGCCATGCTCGACAACATGATCATCGGTACCGCGATGCCGACCATCGTCGGCGAACTCGGCGGCCTGGAGCACCTCTCCTGGGTGGTCACCGCCTACACGCTGGCCACCGCGGCCTCCACCCCCATCTGGGGCAAGATCGGCGACATGTACGGGCGGAAGGGCTCCTTCCTCACCTCGATCGTCATCTTCCTGACCGGCTCCGTGCTCAGCGGCATGGCCCAGGACATGGGCCAGCTGATCGGCTTCCGCGCGATCCAGGGCCTCGGCGCCGGCGGTCTGATGGTCGGCGTCATGGCGATCATCGGCGACCTCATTCCGCCCCGCGAGCGCGGCAAGTACCAGGGCATGATGGCCGGCGTGATGGCCCTCGCCATGATCGGCGGCCCGCTGGTCGGCGGCACCATCACCGACCACATGGGCTGGCGCTGGTCCTTCTACATCAACCTGCCGCTCGGCGCGGTCGCCCTCGCCATGGTCACCGCCGTCCTGCACCTCCCCAAGAAGACGGACGGGCACCGGCCGAAGATCGACTACCTCGGCGCGGCCCTGCTGACCGTCGCCATCACCTCCACGGTCCTCGTCACCACCTGGGGCGGCACCGAGTACGCCTGGGGTTCGGGCCAGATCATCGGCCTGATCCTCGTCGGCATCGTCTCCACCGCCGCGTTCCTCTACGCCGAGACCAAGGCCGCCGAGCCGGTCATGCCGCTGCACATCTTCCGCAGCCGCAACTTCACCCTCATGTCGGTGATCGGCTTCCTCGTCGGCTTCGCGATGTTCGGCGGCGTGCTCTACCTCCCGCTGTTCCAGCAGTCGGTCCAGGGCGCCTCCGCCACCAACTCGGGCCTGCTCCTGCTGCCCATGCTGCTCTCGATGATGGTCGTCTCGCTGATCGCGGGCCGCATCACCACCAGCAGCGGCAAGTACAAGATCTTCCCGATCGTCGGCGGCGCGCTCATGGTCGTCGGGCTCTTCCTGCTCGCGACGATGGACACCGGCACCTCGCGCCTGGTCTCCGGCGTGTACATGGCCGTCCTCGGCGCCGGGCTCGGCTTCCTGATGCAGATCACCATGCTGGTCGCGCAGAACAGCGTCGAGATGAAGGACATGGGCGTCGCGTCCTCCTCGGCGACCCTCTTCCGCACGCTCGGCGGCTCGTTCGGCGTGGCGCTGATGGGCTCCCTCTTCACCAGCCAGGTCACGCAGACCATGTCCGACCGCCTGGGCCCGCAGGCGGCCAACGCCGCCGGCTCCGCCCAGCTGGACGCGGCGAGCCTGGCCAAGCTGCCGGAGTCCGTACGCGACGCCTACCAGCACGCGGTGGCCGCCGGTACGCACTCCGCGTTCCTGCTCGGCGCGGCGATCGCCCTCCTGGGCTTCGCGGCCGCCTGGTTCGTCAAGGAGGTCCCGCTCCGGGGCGCGGGCCCGGCCCCGGCCGACGGCGCGGACGGCGAGAAGGACGCGAAGGACGCGAAGGACGAGAAGGGTGCCCCTGCTCCGCAGGAGTCCCTCGCGCACTGACCTGAACGAACGCAGCATCGAACGGCCGCACCGGTAGGCCCGGCTCCAGGGGATGAACGGATCCCCTGGGGCCGGGCCTTTTCCGTATCTCCCGCCCCTGTCGCTCCGTCAGGACCAAAGGCCCATGACCGAGGTCCCACGAGTCCCATCTGTCCCATTAACTGGAATTTATGGGCCAATTGGCTGGAACCTCCCTGTCGCCGTGAACGTCCTGATCTCCGACACGCTCACAAGGCGGATAGGGGAGTGGACAGCATGCAGATCAAGGGCATCCGGGCCCGCGCCGCCGTCGCGGCCTCGGCCGTCGCCGTGGCGGCGACGGTCTGGGGCGTGACGGCCCTCGTCGAATCGGGGCACGCGCCCCCGCGCGAGAACGTGGCACGCGAGCGGGACGCGGCCGGCAGCGGCGGCGACAACCAGGCGCCGGGTCAGCAGGGGCAACAGCAGATACCCCAGGGCATAGCCCACGACTCCGAGAGCGGCGGCAACGCCGTCAACATCACCATCGACGACGGCCCCGACCCCCGATGGACCCCGAAGGTGCTCGACGTCCTCGCCAAGCACGACGTGAAGGCGACCTTCTGCATGATCGGCCCCCAGGCCAAGGCCCACCCCGACCTCGTCAAGAAGGTGGTCGCGGCCGGGCACCGGCTCTGCGACCACACCATGGACCACGACACCACCATGGCCACCAAGCCCGTCGCCTACCAGGAGCAGCAGATCCTGGACGCGAAGCGGCTGATCGAGGAAGCCGCGGGCGGCGGCGCGAAGGTCGAGTACTACCGCGCCCCCGGCGGCGCGTTCACCCCCGACAGCAGGCGGATCGCCGCCGCGAACGGGATGCGCCCCCTGGGCTGGAACGTCGACACCAAGGACTTCGGCAAGCCCGGCGTCGCCGCGATCGTGGACGCGGTGAAGAAGGAGATCGGCAACGGCCCGACCGTCCTCTTCCACGACGGCGGCGGCAACCGCGCCCAGAGCGTCGACGCCCTCGACCAGGTGCTGGCCTGGCTGAAGGAACAGGGCCGCCCCACCGGCTTCCCCGTCCGCACCGCACCCTCCTCCTGACACGCCGTCGGGCGGCGAACGGGTGAGGGTCGGCGCTCCGGCGCACTCCGAGGTGTTCCCTGGTCGGGCAGCCGTACGCCCGTACGGGCCCGCCCGGCCAGGAGGCCCCCGTGACCATCAGCCCCGCCAAACTCTCCGACCCCGTCGTCGCCGCCTTCGTGGCCGCCGTCAACGCGCACGACAAGGAAGCCTTCCTCGCCGTCCTGACCGCCGACGCGACCATGGCCGACGACGGCGCGGACCGCGACCTCCAGGAGTGGATCGACAAGGAGATCTTCGACTCCGGCGGCCACATGGACGTCCAGTCCGAGTCGGCCAACGGCCAAGCCCTCAACGTCAACTACCGCAACGACACCTGGGGCGAGATGCGCACGCGCTGGTACTTCACCATCGCCCCCGGCGGCGGGAAGATCAGCCGCTTCGAGACCGGCCAGGCCTGACCGCGCCGCAGGCACCCGCCGCACGCACCCGCCGCGCCGGGCGCCGCTCCCGTACGGGTGAAAGCGCGCCCGGCGTCGTTCCGGCCCGCCGCGGGCCCCCGTTGGACCGGGCATGAAACGCACCCGAATCACCGCTTTCGCCCTGGCCACCGCCGCGGCCGCCCTCGCCCCCGCCCTCGTCCAGCCGGCCACCGCCGCGGAGGGGACGGCGTACTTCCAGGACCCGGCCGGCGACGAGAAGGCCATGAAGTCGATGCGGAGCGGGGACAAGAAGCACAAGGTGGAGGGGCAGCTCCGCTTCCATCCCGGAGTCCAGTACAAGACGGTCACCCGCCGCAACGCCCCGGAAGCGCCGGACGGCGAGCGGCAGTTCCCCGACCCCAAGACCCTGGCGTGGCAGCCGTCGTACGAGTTCGCCTGGGCGGTGTCGGACACGGCGCTGGTGAAGAAGGTGCTGCCGGGCAACAAGGGCGAGCACCCGATCGTCGTACACGCCGTGCTGCGCACCGCGGACGGCGCGAAGGTGGGGGAGGTGCGCCGGGAGCTCACCGGTAAGCCGGCGACGGGGCGCGAGAAGGTCGCGGGCGGCAAGCGCATCGCGTGTGACACCGGAAAGTACACGGTGGAGTGGTCGGTGACCCGGTCCGGCTACGGAACGCTCACCGGCACCCTGGGCTGGGACTCCAGCTGCGAGCAGTACCGCACGGCGTTCGCCTCGGACCACGCGAAGGGGTGAGGAGGCCGGCCGCCCCGCGCACCTCGTGAGTGCTCGGCGGGCGACTGGGCCGACGGCCTTGGATCAAGAGCCGCAGTGACCATTGTGCCGCACGGGGTGGGCTGCGGCAGGAGGCGAAGGTCCCGTGTCACGTGGGTACTTCAGTACGCTTCAGTGCTTCTTGGACGCCTCGTTGGCCTTGGACGCGATGTCTTCCAGGACGGCCTTCGGGTCGCCGGTCGGCTCCACGGCGCGTCCGATGTTGCGCTTGATCGTGTCGCTGACGGTCACCCAGGCCGGGTCGTTGACCGGGTAGAGCTGGGCGCCGCGCAGCGCGGTCAGGAACTGCGTGTCGTTGTTGTCGAGGCCGCCGCCCGCCGGGGTGCGCGAGGCGGAGACGGTGGACGGCAGCAGGTGGTAGCGGCCGGCGAAGTCCGTCAGGTTCTTGTCCTGGTAGACGAAGTCCAGGAACTTGCCGATCTCGGCGCGCTTGCCGTTCTGCTTGAAGGCCATCATCCAGTCGGCCACGCCCACCGCCGGCGGGATCTCCCCGGCGCCGAGGTTCTCCGAGACCGGCATCGCGACGGTACGGACGTCGATGCCCTTGGCGCGCGCCTCGTGCGCGAGCGAGGGGTAGCCGTTGAGCATGCCGACCTCGCCCCGCAGGAACGCGGCGAAGGCGTCGGCCCGGTTCAGCTGGGACGGCGGGGTGGGCCCGACGAGACCCGGGGCGACCAGCTCGGACTTGACCCACTTCCAGGTCTGGATGTTCTGGTCGGAGGCCAGGCTGTAGTTGCCGGCGCTGTCGGCGTAGCCGCCGCCGTTGCTCAGCTCCCAGATCATCGCCTCGGCGTGCGCCTCCTCCGGACCCAGGGGCAGGGCGTACGGGAACTTCACGCCCTTGTCCTTGAGCGACTTGGCGTCGGACTTCAGGTCGGTCCAGGTCTTGGGCGCGTCCTTGATGCCGGCCTTCTCGAACAGCGCCTGGTTGTAGAAGAGGAGGCGGCTGCTCGCCACCCAGGGCAGCCCGTAGAGGGTGTTGCCGACGGAACCGGCTTCGGCGAGTGGCGCGAGGAAGTTCGCCTCGGCGCTGATGGAGAGGAGTTCCTCCGCGGAATAGAGCTTGCCCTGCGCCGCGAAGTCCGAGTAGGAGCCCATGAGGGCCATGTCCGGCGCCTTGCCGGCCTTGACCATACGGGAGACCTCGCGGTCGATGTCGGCCCACGGCAGGAGCTTGACCTCGACCTTGATACCGGGGTGGGCGGCGGTGAAATCGCCGGTCACCTTGTCCCAAAAGGCCTTTGAGCTGGTGGCAGGAGTGTCGCCGTATTCGGCGGCCACGAGGTGCAGCGTGCCGCTGCCACCTGCGCCCTCGCCGGAGCCACCACATCCGGCCAGAGGTATCAGCAGACCGAGCACGACCGTGGTGGCGGAGGTGCCGAAGATTCTTCGTCGCACGGATGGATTCCCCTGAATTTCTTTTGGATCCCGTTATTACTTATGAGTCACTCCGGGCGGGGGTGTCCCTCCATGGCCCGTTGGCCGGAATTCTCTCCTGAAGGAGGGCGGTTGGTTCCATTGGGGCCGCACTTGTGGGCAATGCTCCAACGCGGGCTTTTCCGGCTGGTGTTTTCCGATATGTGATCCACAAAGTGGACGCGCGTAGACATGCCGAAAAGCCCGTTTCCGGCTCGGGAACGGGATTTTCGCGGTGCGGGGGTTGTCGGTCAGTCGGAGTCGGAGAATTCGCCCGCGTACGGGTCGGGCTCGCCCGTCTCGGGGTTGCGGCCCTCCTGCCAGCGGCGCTGGGCCTTGCGCCAGTGCACGAAGCTGAGGTGGCCGCCGTCCCAGAAGGTGATGCTGACGGGGCTCACGTCGAACTCGTCGGAGCAGAGCCGGTAGAGGAACTCGGCCATGCCGTACGGATACACGGCGAAGGAGTCGGCCGTGTGCCGCCCGCACACCAGGACGGGCCAGCGGTCCGGGTCGGGGTCGGAGGTGAGCCAGCACAGGATGTCGGAGCCGCCGGTGACGCCCCAGGCGATGATGGCCTCCGGGTCCACGTCGAAGGCGGACCGGCCGCCTTCCGCCTCCCAGACCTGGCGGGCGTTGTCCGTCTCCTCCGCCATCTCGGCGGGGTCCCACTGGAGGCCGGGCTTGGGCAGCGGGAGCAGGATGCTGGCCTCGCCGTTGATGGAGCCGGCGCCGAAGCGGCCCATGAAGGCGATGAAGTCCGCCGGGAACCGGGTGCCCCAGGCGGTCTCGGCCGCCTGCCAGTCGATGTCCTCGTCGGCGCCGTGCGTCGCCGGCATGATCTGCTCCAGCGCCTTGATGTGCGCGTTCTCCGTCATGCCGCTCCCCTGCCACCCCAGCTCAACCGCCCCAACCTACCGCCGGGGCGGAGCGTCGCCTAGCCGCGCGTGAGACGCCCGGGTACGTCCACGTTCACGGTGGTCCCGGGGCGCAGGCCCCAGGCGGCCATGGCTCCGGCCTCGGCCTCCAGGACGTGCCGGGAGCGGAGGCGGGGGCGGCCCAGGCGGCCCGGGCGCATCGTGACGACGGCGAGCACGCGGAGGTCCCGGTCCAGGTAGGCCACGTCGATGGCGAACCGCATCCGGAAGGTGTGCACGCTCGCCGCGGGGGTGAGGAGCATGGCTCCGTCGATCCCGTCGCGGCGGAGGAGGCCGCGGGTGCGGGCGGAGTAGGAGGCGGCGACCTCCAGGGGGACGCGGTGCCGTGCGCCTATGCGGAGGGTGCCGGGGCCGTCCTGCCATGTCGCCATGCGGCTCAGCGTAGGCGTCCCCGGTGGCCCCCTGGGGCTCCGCCCCGGACCCCGCGCCTCAATCGCCGGCGGGGCTGGATGTGCCCCGCCGCCTCACAGGTGCGGCGCCGCTGCCGGGGGCCAGCCCCCGGACCCCCCGCTCCTCAAACGCCGGAGGGGCTGGATTTGGCTCCCGCCGTCCCGCACGCGCGGCGATTCAGCCGCACCTGACCGGCGGCGGGGGCAAAAATCAGCCCCTCCGGCGTTTGAGGAGCGGGGTCTGGGGCGGAGCCCCAGGTTTTTGAGTCGCACCGGAGTCCGGGCGCTACCGTCGGCGGGATGGGTGTCCTGTGGATCGTGATCGGGGCCGCGTACGGGGCGGCGGCCGGGTGGCTCATGCCGCGGGCGCGCTACCGGCTGGCCGTCGAGCCCGGCGAGCCCTGGCGCGACCTCTGCCCCGACGGGCACCGCGTCAGCGGATGGCTCGGGCCCGCCCGCTGCCGGGGCGAGGGGGCGGAGCCCCATCGGTACGGGCGGCCGGCCGCCGCGCTCGGCGGGGCGGTGTGTGCCGCGCTGGCGTGGGCCGTCGGGGTGCGGCCCGAGGGGGTCGCGTACGTCGGCCTCGCGCCGGCGCTCCTGCTCCTCGCGCTCGTCGACCGCGCCGTGCACCGGCTGCCCGACGTGCTCACCCTCCCGCTCGCCGCCGCGGCCGCCGCCGGCCTCGGCGCAGCCGCCCTCCTGCCCGGCGCCGCAGGCTCATGGCGGGCGGCCCTGCTCGGCGGGGCAGCGCTCGGAGCGGCGTACCTCGTCCTCCACCTCGTCAACCCCGCCGGCCTCGGGCTCGGCGACGTCAAGCTGGCGCTCTCCCTGGGGGTCGCTCTTGGGTGGTACGGGTGGGGGGTATGGGCCGCGGGGGCCTTCCTCGGCTTCCTCTACGGGGCCCTGTACGGGCTCTCCCTTGTGCTGCGGGGCTCCGCGACCCGGAAGCAGGGCTTCGCCTTCGGCCCCTTCATGGCCGCCGGCGCACTCACCGGAGTGCTGCTGGGCGGTTTCGGAGCGTAATCGTGTCGCGCCAATGCACGCATCACGCTTTACGAAGGGTTATGGTGGAACCCCCCCCTCGGGCCGGTCCGTATCCCCCCCACGGACCGGCCCGTTTTTTGTTCCACCGCCCCCATCGGCGTTCCCGCAGGTCAGCCCCGCTGGGCCCAGATGTTGGTGCCGGGGGTGGAAACCGCGAAGGAGTCGATCTCCTTCAGCTCCTGCTCCGACAGCGGAGCCCCGGCCAGGGCGGCCACGTTCTCCTCCAGCTGCCGCACGCTCGACGCGCCGATCAGCGCGGACGTCATCCGGTCGTCGCGCAGCACCCACCGCAGCGCCAGCTGGGCCAGGGACTGGCCCCGGCGGACCGCGATCTCGTTCAGCCCGTTCAGCCGGCGGACGACGTCCTCCGACAGCAGGTTCGGGTTCAGGGACTTGCCCTGGGTGGCCCGCGAGCCCTCCGGGATCTCCTTCAGGTACTTGCCGGTCAGCAGCCCCTGCGCGAGCGGCGCGAAGGAGATGCAGCCCATGCCGGACTCCTCCAGGGTGTCCAGCAGGCCGTCCTCCTCCGTCCAGCGGTTGATCATGGAGTACGAGGGCTGGTGGATGAGGGGGCGCACGCCCATGCCCCGCAGGATCCGCACGGCCTCGGCCGTCTGCTCCGCCGTGTACGAGGAGACGCCGACGTACAGCGCCTTGCCCTGCTGGACCGCGGACGCGAGGGCGCCCATGGTCTCCTCCAGCGGGGTCTCCGGGTCGAAGCGGTGCGAGTAGAAGATGTCGACGTAGTCCACGCCCATCCGCTTCAGCGAGGCGTCGAGCGAGCTCATGAGGTACTTGCGGCTGCCCCACTCGCCGTACGGGCCGGGGTGCATCAGGTAGCCGGCCTTGGTGGAGAGGATCAGCTCGTCGCGGTAGGACGCGAAGTCCTGCGAAAAGATCTTGCCGAAGTTGAGCTCGGCCGAGCCGGGCGGCGGACCGTAGTTGTTCGCCAGGTCGAAGTGGGTGATGCCCAGGTCGAAGGCCCGGCGCAGGATCGCCCGCTGGGACTCGAGGGACTTGTCGTCACCGAAGTTGTGCCAGAGGCCGAGGGAGATGGCGGGGAGCTTGAGGCCGCTGTGGCCCGTGCGCCGGTACTCCATGGAGTCGTAGCGCGAGGGCTCTGCCCGATAGGGATTGGTATCAGTCACGATGTCCTCCCTATCACGGAGTTGTGACAGACCGAGTTGGGTACCCCATCCCGCCGCGCAGTAATGTGGCGGCCTCGGGGGAGGACCGCATTTCGCACGGGGGCACTGCACGGAGGGGCTGGAAGATCGTGAAGCTGCGCGACCTGGTGTACAGGCTCTACGCACGCCGGGTGGAAGGCCGCCTCGACCATGACGCGGCGCCCAAGCACATCGGCGTCATCCTGGACGGGAACAGGCGCTGGGCCAAGGCCTCGGGGAGTTCCACGGTGCAGGGCCATCAGGCCGGCGCCGACAAGATCTCCGAGATGCTCGGATGGTGCACCGAGACGGACGTCGAGGTCGTCACCCTGTGGATGCTCTCCACCGACAACCTGGACCGGCCGGAGGTCGAGCTCCGTCCGCTGCTCAACATCATCGAGAACACGGTGCGGGGCCTCGCCGCGGACGGCCGCTGGCGCGTCCACCACGTCGGCAACCTCGACATCCTGCCCGCGCAGACCCAGACCGTGCTGAAGGAGGCCGAGCAGGCCACGCACGACGTCGACGGGATACTCGTCAACGTCGCCGTCGGCTACGGCGGCCGCCAGGAGATCGCCGACGCGGTCCGCTCGCTCCTGCTGGAGCACGCGCAGAAGGGCACCTCCTTCGAGGAGCTCGCCGAGATCCTCGACATCGACCACATCGCGGAGCACCTCTACACGCGCGGCCAGCCCGACCCGGACCTCGTGATCCGCACCAGCGGCGAGCAGCGGCTGTCCGGATTCATGCTCTGGCAGAGCGCCCACTCGGAGTACTACTTCTGCGAGGTCTTCTGGCCGGCCTTCCGCAAGGTCGACTTCCTGCGGGCGCTGCGCGACTACGCGGCCCGCCACCGGCGGTACGGCACCTGAGAGGTGCCGGGGGGCTTCTGATGCCCCTTCGGTCCCGGCGCGCCCTCCCCTCGAACCCTTCACCAGGGATTCACCGAGCGTCCGTCATATGCCAAGGCATGGCCTGGCCTGATCGGGGAATATCCCTTTCAGGTCGATGCCCGATCCACGGGTGTCGAGTCTCAGCGGACGGCATGGGGTCGTCCGCCCGGGAGGCCCTTTGCACCAGGACGCACGTGCGGTTCGCACGGACGACGTGGAGGGCCGGAAATCGGCCCTGGCATGGGTGCCGATGACCGGTCCGGTCTTCATGGCCCGACCTCTTCCGAGGGGGTACGTCCTTCCGTGGTGACCAGCACAAAGCGCCGCCTGCCCGACAGGCGGACCTACGTCCTCGACACCAGCGTCCTGCTGGCAGACCCCAACGCGATCTCCCGCTTCGACGAGCACGAGGTCGTGCTCCCGATCGTGGTGATCACCGAGCTGGAGGCAAAGAGGCACCATCCCGAACTCGGCTACTTCGCGCGCCAGGCCCTGCGCCTGCTCGACGACTTCCGGGTCCGGTACGGACGCCTCGACGCCCCCATCCCGTTGGGCGATCTGGGCGGCACCCTGCGTGTCGAGCTCAACCACTCCGACCCGGGCGTGCTGCCCGCCGGCTTCCGATTGGGGGACAACGACTCGCGGATCCTCGCGGTCGCCCGCAATCTGCAGGCGGAGGGCTACGACGTCACGGTGGTCTCGAAGGATCTCCCACTGCGCATCAAGGCCTCCTCCGTGGGGTTGATCGCCGAGGAGTACCGTGCCGAGCTCGCGATCACCGATGCCGGCTGGACGGGCATGGGCGAGATCGCCCTCTCCGGGGAGCAGGTGGACCTCCTCTACTCGGAGGAGCGGCTGTACGTTCCGGAGGCCGCCGAGCTGCCCGTGCACACCGGACTGGTCCTCCAGTCCGAGCGCGGCAAGGCGCTGGGCCGCGTCACGGCGGACGGCAACGTGAAGCTCGTACGGGGCGACCGCGAGGCCTTCGGGCTGCACGGCCGCAGCGCCGAGCAGCGCATCGCCCTGGA
Source organism: Streptomyces sp. NPDC059989 (assembly GCF_042736975.1). Classification (NCBI taxonomy): domain Bacteria; kingdom Bacillati; phylum Actinomycetota; class Actinomycetes; order Kitasatosporales; family Streptomycetaceae; genus Streptomyces; species Streptomyces sp. NPDC059989. The sequence goes on along the minus strand of NZ_JBHWUO010000018.1, from coordinate 26,229 downwards.
CCTCCTCCTCGACCCCGAGATCGGGATCATCTCGATGGGCGGCCGGGCCGGCACCGGCAAGTCGGCGCTCGCGCTGTGCGCGGGCCTGGAGGCGGTGCTGGAGCGGAGGCAGCATCAGAAGGTGATGGTCTTCCGGCCGCTGTACGCGGTGGGCGGCCAGGACCTCGGCTACCTGCCCGGGGACGCGTCCGAGAAGATGAGCCCCTGGGCGCAGGCGGTCTTCGACACCCTCTCGGCGGTGGCCGGGCGCGAGGTCATCGAGGAGGTGCTGAACCGCGGGATGCTGGAGGTCCTGCCGCTCACGCACATCCGCGGCCGCTCGCTGCACGACGCCTTCGTGATCGTGGACGAGGCGCAGTCGCTGGAGCGGAACGTCCTGCTGACCGTTCTGTCCCGGATTGGCGCTAATTCGCGGGTCGTTCTGACCCACGATGTCGCCCAGCGGGACAACCTGCGGGTCGGCCGGTACGACGGAGTCGTCGCCGTGGTCGAGAAGTTGAAGGGGCATCCCCTCTTCGCCCACGTCACGCTGACGCGGTCCGAGCGCTCCCCGATCGCCGCGCTGGTCACCGAGATGCTGGAATCCCTGTAACGGCCACAGGGGCAAAACGCCCATAGCGGGAAGGTGAGTTGGCGCCGCCCGGCAAAGGCCCGAGAGCCTAGCCGGGCGGCGTCGTGCTGCACAGCCCTTTGGTGAAATCGACGGCGACATGCCAGGTGTGACCTTTCACACGCAACGGAGAATTGCCTTGCGGCGTCGCGTTCCGGCAGAGTCTGGTTTCCGTCAGGCCCCGCATACGGAACACGTGTATCTCCCGTGAGGTACAGCACCACCACAACTCCACAGTCGATTGCCGTATGCCGCCCGGAGTTTCACGCGGCAGCCCCCGCAAGGGAGTTGCCCACGGGCCCGCGCCTCCAGTGACCGTAGAACCACGGAGGCCAGTGTCGAGGGGCACTTTTGCGCCCGCGCGGTCACTGCGGACGCTGCTGGAAGGACATCATGTGAGCCGGATCTCGGTCCGGGGGTTCGCGGTGGCTTCGGCCACGGCGGTCACCACCGTCGGTGCAGTCGTGGGTGTCGCCACTGGCGACCCCTCCTCGAACGATCTCGAGACGACCGCGTCCGGCGCGACGCTCCTCACTGACATCCCGGTCGGCGACCAGGCGCAGGTCCAGAGCGCGTCCCTGACGCAGCAGGCCGACGCCATCGTCCACGCCGCCGACGCCGACGCCAAGCGCTCGGCGGAGGAGACCGCCCGCCTCCAGGCCGCCGAGACCGCCAAGTCCAAGAAGGCGGAAGCGGAGAAGGCGAAGGCGGAGGCCGACGCCAAGGAGAAGAAGGAACGCGAGGAGAAGGAGCAGGCCGCCAGCCGCTCCGCCGCCCGCGACGCCGGTGACTTCGCGGTCCAGGGCTCCTACACGGTCGCCCAGGTCAAGGCCATCGCCCAGCAGATGGTCCCGGCCGGCCAGTTCCAGTGCTTCTCCAACATCATCAACCAGGAATCCACCTGGAACTACAAGGCCGTCAACTCCTCCTCGGGTGCGTACGGTCTCGTCCAGGCGCTCCCGGGCTCGAAGATGGCCTCGGCCGGTGCCGACTGGCGCACCAACCCCGCCACGCAGATCAAGTGGGGCCTGAACTACATGGAAGACCGCTACGGCAGCCCGTGCGGAGCCTGGAGCTTCCACCAGGCCAACGGCTGGTACTAGACACCGCCGCCGCACCCCGCTCAACCCCCGAGAGCCCCGCACCGTCCTACGGTGCGGGGCTCCTCGCGTGTACGGTCTTTCGAGGTGTGACCAGTGGGCGGGGGGAAGGGAACGACATGGTGAAGAGGGCAGGCTGGCTCGGCCGGCTCGGGAACAGGCTGAACCGCATGGAGGCGCGCCTCCACGAGCGGCGCGCCGAAGTCGAGGCCGAGGCCAGGGGCGACCTGCCCGCGCCCGGCGGACTTCCGCACTCCGACGCGGCCGCCCCGGCCCCGGGAGCGGCCGCCGACGCGGGGGCGGTCGCGGGCGCCGGGTCGGCGGGCGCGGCTCCGCCGGCCGCCGTCGTGGTCCTCCCCGAGCGCCCCGACCCGGTCAGCGTGGTCCCCTGGGGCATGCGGGTCGCCGCCGAGGCCAGCTGGCGGCTGCTGCTCCTCGCCGGGATGCTCTGGGTGCTGATGAAGGTGATCAGCGAAGTCCGCCTGGTCGTCCTCGCCTTCGCCGCCGCCCTGCTCGTGACCGCGCTGCTCCAGCCCTTCGTGGTCCGGCTGCGCCGGCTCGGCCTGCCGCGCGGGCTGGCCACCGCCGTCACCGCGATCCTCGGCTTCGTCGTCATCGGACTCGTCGGCTGGTTCGTGGTCTGGCAGGTCATGGAGAACCTCGACGACCTCTCCGACCGGGTCCGCGACGGCATCAACGAACTCAAACTCTGGGCACTGGACAGTCCGTTCCACGTGACCGAGAAGCAGATCAACGACATCGCGAAGAACCTCAGCGAGACCATCGGCACCAACACCGAGCAGATCACCTCCGCCGGCCTGCAGGGCGTGACGGTCCTCGTCGAGGTGCTGACGGGCATTCTGCTCGCGATGTTCTCGACGCTCTTCCTGCTCTACGACGGCAAGCGCATCTGGACCTGGACGCTCGGCCTCGTCCCGGCCGCGGCCCGCCCCGGTGTCGCGGGTGCCGGACCGCGCGCCTGGCGCACGCTGACCGCGTACGTACGGGGCACCGTGCTGGTCGCGCTCATCGACGCCATCTTCATCGGCCTCGGCATCTACTTCCTCGACGTGCCGATGGCCGTGCCGCTCGCCGTCTTCATCTTCCTGTTCGCCTTCATCCCGCTCGTCGGCGCGGTGGTCTCGGGCGCCCTCGCGGTGGTCGTCGCCCTCGTGACCCAGGGCGTGTTCAGCGCGCTGATGGTGCTGCTGGTGGTGCTGGCGGTGCAGCAGATCGAGGGGCACGTGCTCCAGCCCTTCATCCTGGGCCGGGCGGTACGGGTGCACCCGCTCGCGGTGGTTCTCTCGGTGGCCGCGGGCGGCATGGTCGCGGGCATCGGCGGCGCGGTGGTCGCCGTACCGCTGGTCGCCGTCACCAACACCGTGGTGGCCTACCTGAAGGCGTACTCGCGCGACCAGCGCCACCACGGGGCCGGGTCGGTGGGACCCGCGCCGCACGGGGCGACCGCCCTCGGCTCGGCGACGCGTGAGGCGGGTGCCGGTGATCACTGAACCCGAGCTCGACGGGGAATGGGAGTCGGAGCGGCCGGCCGATGTGGCCGGGTCGGGGGACAAGAAGGCGGGGCGGCCACCGCTCCGGCCGTGGCTCTGGGCGCTGGGCGGGGCCGTGCTGGCCTCGGCGGTGTGGGCGGGGGTCCTGACGGCGCAGAATCGATTCGCCGATGGGCCGAGGATCTCGTACCGGCACACCGAGGAACTGTGCAAGATCGCCCCGATGAAGGCGCTCGTCGGCGTGACCGGGCCCTTGGACCAGCGGGTGGCCCGGCAGGAGCGGCGCCCCGCCCTGGAGTGGGCGACCTGCGACTTCAACGGGGAGTGGCCGGACGAGGGGCTCGGCTACTACGGCAAGGTCGAGGTCCAGCTGCACAGGAAGACCGACCCCGGGCCGGAGTTCGGGGCCGGGCTCGGGCTCGACGCGTTCATCGGCCCGGAGATCGACGAGGTGCAGCAGGTCCCGGGGCTGGGGGAGCGCGCGCTGCTCCACGGATACATGTCGGCGAGCCGGCTCCAGGTGCTCGACGGCGGGACGGTCTTCACGCTCACCGTCCAATGGACCGGGCAGGGCCCGGTCGGCTCGGACGGCGAGGCCGACAAGGACGCGGTCGCGGCGGCGATGATCGAGGACGCGCGGGCTGTGATGACAGCGCTGAAGAAGGGCTGAACGCGCACGGCTGAACGCACGCACGGCTGAACGCACGCACGGCTGAACGGAACGCGCAGGGCCCCGCCGCCGGGAACGGCTGCGGGGCCCTGGTCTTCGTACGGGTGACTACTCGGCGGCGAGCGCCGCTTCCGCGTCGAGGGTGACGGCGACGGCCTGGATCACCGAGGCGATCTTGAAGGCCTCCTGGACCGTCTCGCGGTCCACGCCCGCCTTGCGCAGGACCTGCTCGTGCGAGTCCAGGCACTGGCCGCAGCCGTTGATCGCGGAGACCGCGAGCGACCACAGCTCGAAGTCGACCTTCTCCACGCCCGGGTTGCCGATGACGTTCATCCGCAGGCCCGCGCGCAGGGTGCCGTACTCCGGGTCGGAGAGCAGGTGCCGCGTGCGGTAGAAGACGTTGTTCATCGCCATGATGGCCGCGGCGGACTTGGCGGCGTTGTACGCCTCCGGCGTCAGGGCCGCCTTCGCCTCCGGCTCCAGCTCACGCAGGACGCGCGGGGAGCGGGCGGCGATCGCGCAGGACAGGACGGTGCCCCACAGCTGCTGCTGCGAGAGGGTGTCCTGGTTCCCGATGACCGAACCGAGGTTCAGCTTCAGGTCCTTGGCGAAGTCCGGTATGGCCGACTTGAGGGAGTCGAGGGACATCCGTCACTCACCGGCCAGCAGGGCGCCGGCGTCGAGGGTGTTCTCGCCCTTGTTCCAGTTGCAGGGGCACAGCTCGTCGGTCTGCAGGGCGTCGAGGACCCGCAGGACCTCCTTGGGGTTACGGCCCACGGAACCGGCGGTCACCATCGAGAACTGGATCTCGTTGTTCGGGTCCACGATGAAGACGGCGCGCTGGGCGAAGCCGTCGGCACCCTGGATGCCGCAGTCGCGCATGAGCTCGTGCTTGGAGTCGGCCAGCATCGGGAAGGGCAGGTCACGCAGGTCGGCGTGGTCCTTGCGCCAGGCGTGGTGGACGTACTCGGAGTCGCCGGAGACGCCGAGGATCTGCGCGTCGCGGTCGGCGAACTCCTCGTTCAGCTTGCCGAAGGCGGCGATCTCGGTCGGGCAGACGAAGGTGAAGTCGGCCGGCCAGAAGAACACCACGCGCCACTTGCCCTCGTAGGTCTTGTGGTCGATCTGAGCGAACTCGCTGCCCGCTTCGAGCGAGACGCAGGCGGTCAGATCGTAAGTGGGGAACGTGTCGCCGACAGTGAGCACGTGCTCTCCTTGCGGAAATGGAAAGCGACCCTTTTGGGGGCTTTCCGAGAGGGTTGGACGTATCTCACATGCTGGCACACCTGCATTGATTACAGAAATAGCTAGTCTTGAGGCAGGTGATCGGAGGTACCTATCAGTGGCTGTCGGTAACAGGGGAGCGAAGCAACCCACCCTCGCCCAGCTGCGCGCCTTCGCGGCCGTGGCCGAGCACCTGCACTTCCGGGACGCCGCCGCGGCCATCGGCATGAGCCAGCCCGCGCTCTCCGGGGCGGTCTCCGCGCTGGAGGAGGCGCTCGGCGTGCAGCTGCTGGAGCGCACGACCCGCAAGGTGCTGCTCTCCCCGGCGGGGGAACGGATCGCGGCGCGGGCGCGGGTGGTGCTCGACGCCGTGGGCGGGCTGCTGGAGGAAGCCGAGGCGGTACGGGCCCCCTTCACCGGGGTGCTGCGGCTCGGGGTGATCCCCACGGTGGCCCCCTACCTGCTGCCGACCGTGCTGGGGCTGTTCCACCGGCGCTACCCGCGGATGGACCTCCAGGTGCACGAGGAGCAGACCGCCTCCCTGCTGGAGGGGCTGGCCGGCGGGCGGCTGGACCTGCTGCTGCTCGCGGTGCCGTTGGGGGTGCCGGGGGTCACCGAACTGCCGGTCTTCGACGAGGACTTCGTGCTGCTCGCCCCGCGGGAGCATCCGCTGGCGGGGCGGCGGGACATTCCGCGGGAGGAACTGCGGGGACTGCAGCTGCTGTTGCTCGACGAGGGGCACTGCCTGCGGGACCAGGCCCTGGACATCTGCCGCGATGCGGGGCGCACCGCCGGAGCGGACGTCACGACGACCGCGGCCGGGCTGTCCACGCTGGTCCAGCTGGTCGCCGGGGGGCTGGGGGTCACGCTGCTGCCGCGGACCGCGCTGCGGCTGGAGACCGCGCGCAACGAGCACTTGGCCACGGGGTACTTCGCCGAGCCGGTGCCGTCGCGGCGGATCGCGCTGGCGATGCGGACGGGGACGGCGCGGCAGGAGGAGTTCCGGGCGGTTGCCGCTGCGCTGCGCGAGGCGGTGCGGCCGCTGCCGGTGTGGCCCACGGACTGACGGGCCACGGCGCCGGGCTCCGCCCCCGCACCCCCGCGCCTCAATCGCCGGCGGGGCTGGATGTGCCCCCGTAGTCCCGCAGGTGCGGCGCCGCTTCCTGGGGCTCCGCCCCAGACCCCGCGCCTCAAACGCCGGCGGGGCTTGATGTGCCCCCGCCGTCCCGCAGGTGCGGCGCCGTTGCCGGGGGCCAGCCCCCGGGCCCCCGCGCCTCAATCGCCGGCGGGGCTGAAATTGCCCTGCGGGCAATCCAGCCCCAGCCAGCCCGGGGTTGGGCTACCGCACTTCCAGGCTTACGCCGGCCAAATCCAGCCTCGCCGGCGTTTGAGGCGCGGGGTCTGGGGCGGAGCCCCAGCAGCGGTGCCGCACGTGCGGACGCTCCCCCCGGCCCCGGTCAGTCCGTCGGTTTGGGAGGGCGGCCGCGGCGGGGGATCGGGGCGGGGGAGGAGGGGAGGCGGCCCGCCTCGGAGAGGGCGCGGCGGAGCAGGAACTCGATCTGCGCGTTCGCGCTGCGCAGCTCCTCGCCCGCCCAGCGGGCCAGCGCGTCGTAGACCTGGGGGTCGAGCCGCAGGAGCACCTGCTTGCGCGCCTGCGCCCGTGCCCGGGCGGGGCGTTCGGGCCCGGGTTCCGCCCCGGGGCCGGGCCCGGGGCGGAACCCGGAGCCCGACCCGGAGTCGGGGGCGGGGCCACGGTCGGGCCCCGGGTCCGGGTCGGGGGTCGGGGGCGTGCCGCCGCCGGAGGTCACTGGTAGAGCGTGCCCGTGTTGAGCACCGGCTGCGCGGCGCGGTCCCCGCAGAGGACCACCATCAGGTTCGAGACCATGGCGGCCTTGCGCTCCGGGTCCAGGTCCACGATCTCCTCCTCCGCCAGGCGGGTCAGGGCCAGTTCGACCATGCCCACCGCACCCTCCACGATCTGCTTGCGGGCCGCCACGACCGCGCCCGCCTGCTGGCGCTGGAGCATCGCGGAGGCGATCTCCGGAGCGTACGCGAGGTGCGTGAAGCGGGACTCGATGATGTGCACCCCGGCCGCCTCCACCCGCGCGTGCAGTTCGACGGCGAGCTTCTCGGTGATCTCCTCGGCGTTGCCGCGCAGCGACAGGCCGCCCTCCTCGTGGGCGTCGTACGGGTACTCGATCGCGATGTGACGGACCGCCGCCTCCGTCTGCGTCTCCACGAACTCCGTGAAGTCCTCGACCTCGAACACCGCCCGCGCCGTGTCCTCGACCCGCCACACCACGACCGCCGCCAGCTCGATCGGGTTGCCGTAGGCGTCGTTGACCTTCAGGACGGCCGTCTCGTGGTTGCGGACCCGGGTCGAGATCTTCTCCCGCGAGGTCAGCGGGTTGACCCAACGCAGCCCGTCCGTGCGGATCGTCCCCCGGTACCGACCGAACAGCTGGACCACCCGGGCCTCGCCAGGCGCCACCGTGTTGAGCCCGCTCATCGCGATGACGGAGGCGAGGATCAGCAGGATGCCGCCCGCTATCAGCGAGGCCTTGGCGGCGACGGCCGTCAGCACCGCACCGGTCGCGATCAGACCGGCCCCCGCCGCGATGCCCGCCAGTCCGAGCAGCAGCGCCAGTCCGCCGCCCACGCTGCGCGCGGTGAACTCGCGTACCCCACCCGGCGTGGCGAAGGTGTTCGTCATGGTGTGCCCCGTTTCTTGTGGTCGCGACCGGTCGGGTCGCTTAGCAAAGTGATATCACTTTTTCGCTCCGTGCGGTACGTACGGCAACCCTTCGGCCTTCACGTGCGTCGGTTCCTGTGGCGCGGGTGCTGATTCTCACGTCCGAATTGACCGGTATTGGCCAAGGTTGGCCAGCCTTTGTCACAGCATGCGGTGTTAGCTTTCTGAGCTGACGTCGGGGGAAATCGAGCGGAGCGGGAGCGATGGGCCGAGCAGAAGCACGTAAGGCGCAGCAGCAGCGCGGTGCGCGGCGGGCGCCGAGCGGACGCACCAAGGGCGCCGAGGGCAAGGCGGGCTCGGGCAAACGCTCCGGCATACGCCGGTTCTTCACCTGGAAGAAGATCCTCGGGACCTTCCTCGGGGGGATCCTGGTCCTCATGGCCGCGGCGATCATCCTGTACTTCTCGGTGGACGAACCCACCGACCCGAACAAGCAGGCCACGCTCCAGAGCAACACCTACCGGTACTCCGACGGCTCGATCATGGCCCGCACCGGTGAGATGAACCGCGAGCTCGTGCCGATCGACAAGATCCCCGAGGACGTCCGCACCGCCTTCATCGCCATCGAGAACAAGTCCTTCTACAAGGACCGCGGCATCGACGTGATGGGCGTGGGCCGGGGCCTGTTCAACACGGTCACCGGCAAGGGCAAGGCCGGCGGTTCGACGATCACCCAGCAGTACGTCAAGAACTACTACCTGACGCAGGACCAGTCGGCGACGCGCAAGCTCCGGGAGCTGGTGATCTCCCTCAAGGTCGACCGGCGCATGGAGAAGGACGACATCCTCGTCGGCTACCTGAACACCAACTTCTACGGCCGCAACGCGTACGGCATCCAGGCCGCGGCCCAGGCCTTCTACGGGGTCGACTCCGACAAGCTCACGCTGGAGCAGGGCGCCTACCTCGCGGCCGTCATCCAGGCCCCCAGCCAGTACGACCTGGCGACGGCCGGCCCGAACGGCACGAGGCTGGTCAACATCCGCTTCAACGCCGTCCTCGACAACATGGTCGAGATGGGCAAGCTGGACCCGGCCAAGCGCAAGACCATGACCCTCCCGCCGCCGATCAAGCCCAAGCCCCGCCCGGGCATGGACGGCCAGAAGGGCTACCTGGTCCAGGCAGCCAACGACGAGCTGAACAAGCAGAACATCAACGACGCCCAGATCGCGGCCGGCGGCTGGAACATCACGCTCAACGTCGACAAGGCGAAGCAGGCGGCGCTGGAGAAGGCCGTCGAGGACGAGCTGGAGTCCAAGCTCGACCGCAAGGACACCGCGGGCAGGCCCCAGGACCAGAGCGTCCAGGCCGGCGCGACCTCCGTGGACGCGAAGAGCGGAGCGATCGTCGCGATGTACGGCGGTCAGGGCCTGGCCGAGAAGTCCGAGAGCAACGCCCTGCGCACCGACTACCAGCCGGGCTCGACCTTCAAGCCGGTCGTGCTCGCCTCCGCCCTGGAGAACGGCGCCAAGACCCAGGACGGCAAGCCGATCACCCCGAACGCGCTCTACGACGGCACCAGCAAGCGCCAGGTCGTCGGCAGCAAGATCCCGTTCAACCCGCAGAACCAGGACAACCGGAACTTCGGCGATCCGATGATGACGGTCCAGGACGCGACCAACTTCTCGGTGAACTCCGTCTACGCGCAGATGATCGTGGACGTAAAGCCGCAGGCCGTGAAGAAGACGGCCCTGGAACTCGGCATGAAGGACCGCAAGGGCTGGGAAGACGACAAGCCGGCCATGGCGCTGGGCACCATGACCGCCAGCACCGTGGAGATGGCCGGCGTCTACGCCACCTTCGACAACCACGGCAAGAAGGTCACGCCGACCATCATCAAGAGCGCCGAGCACAAGGACCGCGAGTTCGCGCCCCAGCAGGCCATCGGCGGCCAGGCCATCAGCCGCAAGACCGCCGACACCGTCACCAAGGTGCTCACGGGCGTGGTCAACGACGAAGGCGGCTCCGGCAACAAGGTCAGGAGCAGCGCCTACGAGGCGGCCGGCAAGACCGGTACCAGCGAGTCGAACTTCTCCGGCTGGTTCACCGGCTACACGCCGGAGCTGGTCACCGTCGTCGCGATGTTCGGCGAGGAGCCGGGCACCCACACGCAGGTCACCCTGACCGGCACCGCCGGCCTGGGGCGCGCGGGCGGTTCCAGCTTCCCCGCCTCGATCTGGAAGGCGTACACCCTCGCCGCCCTCAAGGGCACGGAGACCGACTCGTTCGATCTGAAGGAGGCCGAGATGGGAGCCGCGCAGGCGCCGTCCCGCAGCACCTCCCCGTCGCCCTCCGCGAGCCAGTCCTCCAGCGCTCCGGCGACCAGCAGCGCGCCGCCGAACACGCAGGAGCCGACGCCGACGCCGACCAAGACCGGTACGAAGCCGCCGACTCCGACGCCCACGCCGACGCCGACCCCGACGCCGACCGCGACCAAGACCGGCGGTCCGAAGCCGCCGGACCCGCCGTTGTTCCCCGAGCGCTAGACCCGGGCACCAGACCCGGGCAGCAGCCCCGGGCGTCGCAGGCACACCGCCGCCCCGCAGCCTTCACGGCTCGCGGGGCGGCGGTCTGTCGTCGGCGGCCCTCGTCAGCCGCCGCCCGGGACCGCCGCCGCGATCCGGTCGCCGACGGACTTGTCGATGGTGCGCCAGTACTGGAAGGCACGCTCCAGCACCGGCCCGCTGACCCCGTCCTTCAGGTGCCCGGCGACGTTCGAGACGAGCCGGTCGCGCGCAGCGTCGTCGAGGACCTGGCGGACCATCGTGCCGGGCTGGCCCCAGTCGTCGTCCTGGGCGTGCAGCGAGTACGCCTCGCGGACCATCTCGCCCGCCGTGGCCCAGCCCGCCGGCTCGCCGAAGCGGGACACGTCGGCCACGGGGCCGCCGTAGGAGTTCGGCGCGTACGGGCGCGCCGCGTTGGACGCCTCGAACCGCATCGCTCCGTCCTTGGCGTACGAGGACACCAGCGAGCGTGTCCGGGTACGAGAACAGCCGGCCGAGCAGCATCTTGTCCTGCGACGGGCCGATCCCCGGCACCAGGTTCGAGGGCTCGAAGGCGGCCTGCTCGATGTGGATGAAGTAGTCCGGCGGATTCTTGTCCAGGGTCATCCGGCCGACCTCGATCAGCGGGTAATCGCCGTGCGGCCACACCTTGGTGAGGTCGAAGGGGTTGAAGCGGTAGCCCGCCGCGTCCTCGAAGGGCATGACCTGCACGTGCAGGGTCCAGCTCGGCGGCTCGCCGCCCGCGATCGAGTCGAAGAGGTCGCGCCGGTGGTAGTCGGGGTCCTCGCCCGCGATCCGGTCGGCGTCGGCCTGCGTCAGGAAGTCGATGCCCTGGTCCGTCTTCATGTGGTACTTGACCCAGAACCGCTCGCCGCCGCCGTTGACCCACAGGTAGGTGTGCGAGCCGTAGCCGTTCATGAACCGGTAGGTCTTGGGGATGCCCCGGTCGCCCATCAGCCACGTCACCATGTGCGCGGACTCGGGCGACAGGGTCCAGAAGTCCCACTGCATGTCGTGGTCGCGCAGCCCGTTGTCGGGACGGCGCTTCTGCGAGCGGATGAAGTCCTGGAACTTGCTCGGGTCGCGCACGAAGAAGACCGGGGTGTTGTTGCCGACCAGGTCGTAATTGCCGTGCTCGGTGTAGAACTTCAGGGCGAAACCGCGCGGGTCCCGCCAGGTGTCGGGAGAGCCCTGCTCTCCCGCGACCGTCGAGAAGCGGGCCAGCATCTCCGTCCTGCGCCCCGGCTGGAAGAGGTCGGCCTTGGTGAACTGGCTGACGTCGTTCGTCACCTGGAAGACGCCGTACGCGCCCGCGCCCTTGGCGTGAACCACCCGCTCCGGGACCCTTCCCCAAGCTCTCAACTACGTTCGAGCAGGGGAGACCCCATTCGGTTGAACTGGGCCATCTTCTCGATGAGGTAGTGGTCCTGGAGCAGGATCGGGCCGTCGGGACCGACGGTGAGCGAGTGCTCGTCGCTCTCCACCGGTATCCCGGCGTTCGTCGTCGTGTACGGGATCTTCTGCGCGTCCTGGGTCACGAGCGTCCTCCCGCGGGGGTCGGGGTGGGGTCGCCACGGTCACCTGTCAGTCAACGCCGCTCGTGCGCCCCCGGCAACGGGAGCTCGAACCAGACCACCTTTCCGCTGCTCAGCCGGGTGGCGCCCCAGCGGCGGGCCATCCGGTTCACCAGGAACAGGCCGCGGCCGCCCTCGTCGGTGTCCCGGGCCCGGCGCTGGCGCGGCAGCTGCGGGGAGTCGTCGCCGACCTCGCAGCGCAGGACGTCCGTACGCAGCAGGCGCAGGGTCACCGGCCGCTCCGCGTACCGGACGGCATTGGTGACCACCTCGCTGACCAGCAGTTCCAGCGAGTCGCTCAGCTCCTCCAGGCCCCAGCGGGTCAGCGCGCGGCGGGCGAACCGGCGGGCTCGGCCCGGAGCGGTCTCCTCCGGGTCCAGGAACCAGTACGCGACGTCACTGGGCGCGATCCCGTCGAACCGGGCCGCGAGCAGCGCGATGTCGTCGTCCCGGTCGCCCGGGCCGAGCATGTCCAGCACGTCGTCGCACAGGGCCTCCAGCGGCGGCGGGTGGTCCAGGCCCGTCAGCTGGGCGGTGGTCGCCAGGCGCTCGCGGAGCTGCTCGATGCCGGTCCACACGTCCCGCAGCCGGGACTCCACCAAGCCATCGGTGTACAGCAGCAGGGTGGCCCCGGCGGGCGCGTCCAGCTCCACGGCCTCGAAGTCCACGCCGCCGACGCCGATGGGGGCGCCGGGCGGTACGCGGAGCACCTCGGCGCGGCCGCCCAGGTGCAGCAGCACCGGCGGCGGGTGGCCGGCGTTGGCGATGGTGATCCGGTGCGCGACGGGGTCGTAGACGCAGTACAGGCAGGTCGCCATGCGGTCGGAGCCCAGGCGCTGCGCCTGCTCGTCCAGGTGGTGCAGGACCTCGGCGGGCGGCAGGTCCAGCTGTGCGAGGGTCTGCGCGGTCGTGCGGAGCTGGCCCATGATCGCGGCGGAGGTCATGGAGTGGCCCATGACGTCGCCGACGACGAGCGCGACCCGGCTGCCGGGCAGCGGTATGGCGTCGTACCAGTCGCCGCCGACCCGCGCCGTCTCGGCGGCGGGCAGGTAGCGGGAGGCCAGCCGCACCCCGGTGGGCTGGGGCAGGCTGTCGGGCAGCATGGTGCGCTGGAGCTCGTCGGCGATGTACGCCTCGCGGCCGTACAGGACCGCCTTGTCGATGCCGAGCGCGGTGTGGGTGGCCAGCTGGGCGGCGACCAGGAGGTCGTTCTGCTCGAAGGCGGGCCGCTCGGGGCTGCGCAGGAAGACGGCGGCGCCGATCACCCGGCGGCGCCCGCGCAGCGGCGCGAGGACGGCCCGGTTGCCGCGCGGCAGCGGATGGTCCGCGCCGAGCAGCTCGGGCAGGGCGGCCTTGGCGGCGGCGGATGACCCGAAGACGGGCCGTACGCCGCGCAGCACCTCGGCGAGCGCGCCGCCGGGCCGGATCTCGCACAGCTCGGCCGCGGGCAGGTCACCCTGCGGGCCGACCAGCGGCAGCTGGCTGAAGTCGAGCTCGCCGGCGGCCCCCGCGGCCCCGGCGAGGTCCAGCCCCGCGCCGATGGTGCCGGTCGAGCCGGCATCGGTGAGGTCGTCGATCGGCCGGAGCCGGTCGGTGCGCCGGAGCCTTAAAACGACCGGGCCGACGGGGCGCTCGTCCCCGACCGGGAGCGGGTCGCGCAGGTAGACGAGGATCGCGTCCGAGAAGGTCGGCACCGTGGCGCGGCACAGGCCCAGCACGATCTCGTCGAGGTCGATGCCGCGGGCGATCCGCCGGGTGGCGGCGCCTACGAAGCGCAGCCGGTCGCCCTCGCGGCGCGCCGCGCCCGCCTCTCCCGCACCTGCCGGTATCACGCTGCCGCCGCCCCCGTGCCGGTCGCCTCCGGCGAGGTACGCGGTGTCCTGCCCGGCGGCGTCCTGCGCGCTGCGCGCGGGCTCGCCGGCGGTGGTGGGGTGGGCGGGTCCTTGTCCGGGGGTGCCTTGCGCGCTGCGCGCGGGCTCGCCGGTGGCGGGGTGGGCGGAGCCCTGCCCCGGGGTGTCCTGTGCGGTGTGCGCGGCCTCGGCGTCCACGGCGCCGGCCTCCCCGCCGCGCGGGGTCCCGACGCCGCGACGGCCGCGGGCCGGGCCGCCGCCGTGCCGGGCCGCGCCCGGGCCCGCCGCGGCGTTGCGCGGCGCTTCCTCGGAGGGGCCGCCGTCCCGCGAGCGGGCGCTGCCCTGGACGGTGTCGGCCTGGGCCGGGACATCGCCGGAGTCCCCCGGCGCCTTGCCGTGGCGCCGGGGGACTCCGGCGGCGCCGCCTGCCGCGTTGCGTGCGGCCGCGCCGTCCCGGGTGCGGGCGGTGGTCCGGCCCTCGCCGGCGCCGGAGGCGGCGGCCGGTACGTCGGCCGAGGCGGCCGCGGCCTTGCCGCGGGGTCGCGGGAGTCCGGCGGCCGCACCCGCCGCGGAGCGGGCCGCGCGGGTGTCGGGGGCCGCCGGGGCCGCGCCGCCCGGGCCGTCCGCGGGGCCGCCGCCAGGCTCCACGGCATGCGTGCGTACGGCCTCGGCGGCGGCGATGGGCGCCTTGCCGTGGCCGGCCTCGTCCGTACCTCCGCCGGAGGCGACGGGCTGCGGGCCCTCCTGAGAGGTGGGGTACTCCGTCACGCGTGCAATTCCGTCCGTTTGCGCTCGATGTGCGCTGCACTCAACTCGGTCAGTCGCGGTATACCCGCTCAGCGGCCCGGGCACCATCACCCCGGGTTTCCGCGTCCCCCTCGTTACCTCTCGCTCTGTGCGGCCTCCGGTCAAGTCCCGCGTACGGCGCGATACTTGCGGAGGGACGGCCCGTGTGCACGGCCCCGCGCGCGCGACCTTGCGGAGGACGATCCTACGTTTGAACCCCCGGGGCGCATCAAGGGTCTCATGAGGTCATATGCGCCGGAGTGCGGTCCCAGTCCTTCGGCAGAACCGGAACCGGCCATGTCGGATCGGGCCGCCAGTCCTGCCAGTCGTCGGAGAACGGCGTACCCCACGCCTTGATCAGGTCGACCGCCGCACGCCCCGCGGCCTGCACCTGCCGCGCCTGGTCGCGGTCCATCAGCCCGGACCGCTGGGCCTGCGCGAACTCGTCCTCGTCCCGCCACTTCCAGCTGCGGTCGGGGTAGACGGAGATGTCGAGGAAGTGGTCCACGGAGTCGACCCCGCCCGACCACCGCGACCGCGGCTCCTCGAGGTTCACGTACCAGCTCTTGAACCGCCAGCCGTGCTCCCAGAACAGCCACACCGACCACGGGTCCCCCGGCCGGGCCAGCTTGAGCACCCCCGCACCGAACCAGCGCGCCCGAACGGTGGTGCGCGGCGCGGTGTAGCGGGTGGCGAGCGGCTCCTCGTGGACGGGGGTGCCGTCGGCGAGGACCGGCTTGACGCATTCGGTGCCGGGGGCCATCCAGACGGCCAGCAGCTCGTCGGTGTCCTGCACCACGGTCACCGGGCGGCAGATGTGGACCGGGCCCTTCAGCCCCGGGGCGTGGTCGCGGTAGCGCCAGAGGATCTGCTCCCCGGGCGCCCAGCGCATGCCCTGCGCGCCGCTCTGTGCCGCGCTGCCCCCGGGCCGGAAGGTACCTGTCATGCGCAGATCTTAGGGCGGGGGCCCGTACGCCCGCTGCGGTGCAGGTCACGGAGGTGTGAAGGGAAGGGAAACGACCGAATCCGGCCCCCGCCCGGGGGCCCCGGCGGGGCCCGTCAGGGGTGTGTCATGCGCAGGACGTCCAGGGCCTCGTCCAGCTGCTCCAGGGTGAGGGCGCCGCGCTCGACGTAGCCGGACTCCAGCACGACCTCCCTGATCGTCTTCCGCTCGGCGAGGGACTTCTTGGCGACCTTGGCCGCCTCCTCGTAGCCGATGTACCGGTTGAGCGGGGTGACGACGGAGGGCGAGGACTCGGCGTACTCCCTGGCCCGGGCCGTGTTGGCGGTGATCCCGGCGACCGTGCGGTCGGCCAGCAGCCGGCTCGAATTGCCCAGCAGCCGGATGGATTCGAGGAGGTTCCTGGCCATCACCGGGAGCATCACATTGAGCTCGAAGTTGCCGGCCGCGCCCGCCACGGCGACGGCGGTGTCGTTCCCCATCACCTGCGCGGCGACCATGAGGACGGCCTCCGGGACGACCGGATTGACCTTTCCGGGCATGATCGAGGACCCCGGCTGGAGATCCGGGAGATTGATTTCGGCCAATCCCGTGCGCGGCCCGGAAGCCATCCAGCGCAGGTCGTTGGAGATCTTGGTGAGCGAGACGGCGATCGTACGGAGCATGCCGGAGGTCTCCACCAGCGCGTCCCGGGCGCCCTGGGCCTCGAAGTGGTTGCGGGCCTCGGTCAGCGGCAGCCCGGTGGCCGAGGCCACCTCGTCGATCACGGCGGCGGAGAACCCGGGAGGGGTGTTGATCCCGGTGCCCACGGCGGTGCCGCCCAGCGGCAGCTCGGCGAGCCGGGGCAGCGCCGCGCGCAGCCGTTCGACGCCGTAGCGGAGCTGGACCGCGTAGCCGCCGAACTCCTGGCCCAGGGTGACCGGGGTGGCGTCCATCAGGTGCGTCCGGCCGGCCTTGACGACCTGCGAGAACTCCTCCGCCTTGAACTCCAGCGTGGCGGCGAGGTGCTCCAGGGCCGGGATCAGGTCGCGGGTGACGGCGGCCGTCGCGGCGATGTGGATGGAGGACGGGAAGACGTCGTTGGAGCTCTGCGAGGCGTTGACGTGGTCGTTGGGGTGGACCTCCCGGCCGAGCCGCTCGGTGGCCAGGGTGGCGATCACCTCGTTGGCGTTCATGTTGGACGAGGTCCCCGAGCCGGTCTGGAAGACGTCCACCGGGAAGTGCTCGTCCCAGCGGCCGTCCGCGACCTCGGCGGCGGCGGAGCGGATCGCCCCGGCGATGTCCTCGTCCACCACCCCCAGTTTGGCGTTCACCGCGGCCGCGGCGGCCTTGATGCGGGCGAGCGCCTCGATGTGGGCGCGCTCCAACCGCTGTCCGGAGATGGGGAAGTTCTCCACCGCGCGCTGGGTCTGGGCGCGCCACTTGGCGTGTGCGGGCACCCGTACGTCGCCCATGGAGTCGTGCTCGATCCGGAACGCATCGGCCTGCTGATCCTGTGTCATTTTCGTGGCCTCCTCAAAAAGTTGAGCAATTGTCTTGTTCGAAGTGTTCCCAACTCCCCTACCGGCCAGTAAATACCGTGGGTAACACTGACATCCGGGGAGGCGTTCATGGCACGTGCTCGTACGAAACCCAGGCTCAGATCTACCTTCGCCGCAGTCGCGGCGATCGCGGCCGCCCTCGGGGGCGTCACCGCCATCACCCCCATGGCCCAGGCGGCGACCCCCGCGGCCACCACCGCCGGGGCGGTGACCCCCCTCTCGCCCGAGCTGGAGGCGATCCGCGCCGCGGAGGCCGTCAAGATCTACGGCGACGCGGCCGTCCGCCCGCTGAACGAGCGCAAGACCGGCCTGATCTCGCTGGGCGACAGCGAGATATCGGGCGAGGGCGTCGGCAACTACGACCCCGCGACCAACACGCCGTCCAACCAGTGCCACCGGTCGCCCGACTCGGCGATCCACCGCACCGGCATCCCGGCCGACCTCACCTTCAACGTCTCCTGCTCCGGCGGCTACACCGGCAACATCAGGATCGGCGGCAGCAAGCAGTACGCCGACGAGCTGGTGCAGAGCGACAACCTCGCCATCAAAGCACGCAACACGAAGATCAAGATGGTGCTGCTGGTCGCCGGGGCCAACGACGACCTCCAGTTCGGCCCGGTCATGACCGACTGCGTGACCCGCTGGGTGCTCAGCCAGGGCACCTGCGAGCCCAAGTACGGGCCCGGCTGGCAGGGGCGCGTCGACGGCCTCAAGCCGAAGGTCGAGGCGACGGTCGCGGACCTCAAGACCGTCATGCGGGACGCCGGCTACGCCGACTCCGACTACAAGCTGGTCGTGATGGGCTACCCCAGCCCCATCGGCCCCGACTTCAACGACAACCCCGGCTTCCCCGGCAAGCTGCCCGGCGGCTGCGCGGGCTACGACTCCGACGCCACCTGGGGCCGCAACTACGCGGTGCCCACCTTCGAGAAGGGCATGCGGGAGGCCGCGCGCAACTCCGGCGCCGTCTACCTCGACAACTCCCGGCTCTTCCACGGCCACGAGGTCTGCATGGAGGACACCTGGGCCCGGGGCCTCTACCTGGACCTCGGGGACCACTTCCCGTGGGACGAGAACACCGCCCGCCAGTCCTTCCACCCCAACTACCGGGGCCACGGCGCGTTCGCGTCCTGCCTGACCCAGCTGTACAACTCGGGGCTGCGCGAGGCCTCCTGCGCCGACCCGGCCGGCACGGGCACCCCGGTCCTCCAGGCCGGAGCCTGGGACTCCCTCTACGCACCCCTCAAGAACGAGGCGACCGGCAACTGCCTCGACGCGAAGGGCGGCTCCAGCGCCAATGAGACGGCGGTCCTGGGCTGGGACTGCCACGGCGGCCGCAACCAGGGCTGGTGGTACGACGCGGCGCGCAAGT
The DNA here is from genome assembly GCF_042736975.1 of Streptomyces sp. NPDC059989. Lineage (NCBI taxonomy): Bacteria > Bacillati > Actinomycetota > Actinomycetes > Kitasatosporales > Streptomycetaceae > Streptomyces > Streptomyces sp. NPDC059989. The sequence continues at coordinate 7,777 of NZ_JBHWUO010000018.1, read as the reverse complement.
CGGTCCACGTCGAGCTCACCCACGACCGCTGCCTCGACGCCCCCGGCGCCAACTACGGCGCGGGCACAGGCCTGATCATCTGGAACTGCCACGGCGGCGCGAACCAGCAGTTCGTCCGCGACGGCGCCACCCTGCGCCCCGCGGCCGCCCCGGGCATGTGCCTGACGGTGTCCGCCGCCCACGAGCCGGCCCGCCTCCAGGCCTGCAACGGCTCGGCGAGCCAGCGCTTCGTCTGACCGCCGCTCCCTGATTCCCCCCACACCCGGCCGGCGCACCCCGGCCGGGTGTCACCGTCCCTCCAGGTGCTCCCGCACCTCGCGCGGCCGGTTGGTGATGATCGTGTCCACCCCGAGCCGCAGGCACAGCTCCACGTCCTCGGGCTCGTCGACGGTCCACACCCGTACGGCCAGCCCCTTGGCCTTCAGCCGGCCCACCAGCCCCGGATCCTTCCGTACGAGGTCGATGCCAGGGCCCGCGTGGGTCGTGTACGGGGGCCGCACCGGGCGGACCTTGCGCTCGATGAGGAACACGGTGGGCAGCCCGGGCGCGAGCCGGTGCATCCGGGTCAGCGCGTTGCGGGAGAAGCTCATCACCTCGACGAGGCCCGAGGAGCCGTCGGCGAGCCCGTGGTCCGCGAGCGTCCGCACCAGCTCGGCCTCCAGGCGGCCGCCCGCACGCGTCGGGTGCTTGGTCTCGACGGCGAGCCCGACGGGGCGGCCGGCGGACAGCGCCTCCTTGAGCAGGTCCTCGAAGAGCAGCACCTGCGCTCCGCGGTGCGCCTCGCCCTTCCACCCGCCGAAGTCGAGGGCGGACAGCTCCTCGTAGGTCATCTCGGAGACGACCCCCCGCCCGTCGGAGGTCCGGTCGACGCGCCGGTCGTGCACACAGACCAGCCGCCGGTCGGCGGTGAGCCGCACATCGCACTCCAGCGCGTCCGCGCCGTCGGCGATGGCCTGCCGGTAGGCGGCGAGAGTGTGCTCGGGGTGCGCGTGGGACGCCCCGCGGTGGGCGACCACCCGGACGGCGCGGGCGGGACGGAGGGGAGACGTCGCAGTCATTCGGAAATCCTTGCAAACCGGGGTGAACGGCCAGGTGCGGGCCTGTGTCGCAGACGTTAACCGGATCCCTCCCCTTCCCCGGCCGGGGGCTCGGTGGTTTCCCCGGCCGGGGCCGGGCAGGACACCCGCTAGGGCTTGGCCGCGGGCTGAGGGGGCAGCGGCGCCGGGGTGACCTTGAAGCCGCCCTTCGTGACCTCCGTGAAGGGGGCCGGGGCCATGCAGGTGCCCACCGTGGGCTCGGCCACCGAACCGTCCGGCTTCACATCGACGTTGACGATGGCCCACGAGAAGCCCAGGCGGTCGGGTCCGCCGCGTTCGCCGTCCTGGACGCTGATGCCGATCCGGCGGCCCTCCCACCCGACGTTCGAGGACGTGACCACCGCTGTCACCGTGGCCGTTCGGCCTCCGGTGACCAGGCAGTCCACCTCCGCTTCGGCGACGCCGGTGAAGCCCGTCTCGGAGAAGTGGTGGTAGACGGTCACCCGGCCGCGGGCATCGGTCGGCAGCCCCTGCTCGGCACCCGGGAAGGGCCTGCTCCACGGCTTCGCGTCGGCATCGACGGTGAAGCGGATGTCGTCCGCCTTGGGCGCGTAGGGGAAGACCACCGTCCCGCCGCCGTGCACCGCGGCGAGCTTCGGCGCGGCAGGTGCGGCAGGTGCAGCCGGCGCGGCCGGCGCCGGAGCCGCCCCGATCAGGGTCGCCACCAGGGCGGCGGATCCGGTGAGGGCGAGGGTGCGCGTGCGGTTCTTCATCGTGAACTCCCGTTGCGAGTGGCCCGTTTGGGTACGGGAACAGCTTCGCCGGGAGCCCGCCGGTGATTCATCTGCCGATCGGCGGACATGTCCGAGGGCCTCTCCCCCGAACGGGGGAGGGGCCCTCCGCCGGTCGGCAGAGGGCCCCTCGGGGGTCGCGTTACAGGCCCGGACCGCGCACCGGGATGTGGGTGAACGTCGGCTCCGGGGCCGGGTTCTGGAAGAAGTCGTTGCCCTTGTCGTCGACCACGATGAAGGCCGGGAAGTCCTCGACCTCGATCTTCCAGACCGCCTCCATGCCGAGCTCCTCGTACTCCAGGACCTCGACCTTCTTGATGCAGTCCTGGGCCAGCCGCGCCGCCGGGCCGCCGATCGAGCCCAGGTAGAAGCCGCCGTGCGTGCCGCACGCGTCCGTCACCTGCTGGGAACGGTTGCCCTTGGCCAGCATGACCTTGGAGCCGCCCGCCGCCTGGAACTGCTCCACGTACGAGTCCATGCGGCCGGCCGTGGTCGGGCCGAAGGAGCCCGACGCGTAGCCCTCGGGGGTCTTCGCGGGGCCGGCGTAGTAGACCGGGTGGTCCTTCAGGTACTGCGGCATCTCCGCGCCCGAGTCCAGCAGCTCCTTGATCTTGGCGTGCGCGATGTCGCGCGCCACGACCAGCGGGCCGGTCAGCGAGAGCCGGGTCTTGACCGGGTGCTTGGTCAGGGTCGCCAGGATCTCGTCCATCGGCTGGTTCAGGTCGATGGACACGACGTCCGAGGACTCGTCCAGGTGCGACTCCGTCGTCTCCGGCAGGAAGCGCGCCGGGTCCGTCTCCAGCTGCTCCAGGAAGACGCCCTCGGCGGTGATCTTCGCGGTGGCCTGGCGGTCCGCCGAGCAGGACACGGCGATCGCGACCGGCAGGGACGCGCCGTGGCGCGGCAGGCGCACCACGCGGACGTCGTGGCAGAAGTACTTGCCGCCGAACTGCGCGCCGATGCCGATCTTCTGGGTGAGTTCGAAGACCTGCTGTTCCAGGGCTTCGTCGCGGAAGCCGTGGCCCAGGGCGGAACCCTCGCGCGGCAGCTCGTCCAGGTAGTGCGCGGAGGCGTACTTCGCGGTCTTCAGCGCGTGCTCGGCCGAGGTGCCGCCGACCACGATCGCCAGGTGGTAGGGCGGGCAGGCCGCCGTACCGAGCGAGCGGATCTTCTCCTCCAGGAACTTCATCATGGAGGCCTCGTTGAGGACCGCCTTGGTCTCCTGGTAGAGGAAGGACTTGTTGGCGGAGCCGCCGCCCTTGGCCATGAAGAGGAACTTGTACGCGCCGCCGTCGGTCGCGTACAGCTCGATCTGCGCGGGCAGGTTCGAGCCGGTGTTCTTCTCCTCCCACATGGTGATCGGGGCCATCTGCGAGTAGCGCAGGTTCAGGCGCGTGTAGGCGTCGTAGATGCCGCGCGAGAGGGCCGCCTCGTCGCCGCCCTCGGTGAGGACGTTCTGGCCGCGCTTGCCCATCACGATCGCCGTGCCCGTGTCCTGGCACATCGGCAGGACGCCGGCCGCCGCGATGTTCGCGTTCTTGAGGAGGTCGAGCGCGACGAACTTGTCGTTCGAGGAGGCCTCGGGGTCGTCGATGATGCGGCGCAGCTGCGCGAGGTGCGCGGGGCGCAGGAAGTGCTGGATGTCGTGGATGGCCTCTTCGGCGAGCTTGCGCAGCGCCTCCGGCTCGACCTTGAGGAACGTACGGCCGTCCGCCTCGAAGGTGGACACGCCCTCGGCGGTCACCAGCCGGTAGGGGGTGGTGTCCTCGCCCAGGGGCAGCAGGTCGGTGTACGCGAACGCTGGGCCGGGGGGGCGGGAGCTAAGGGACATTGGGGGCATTCCTCACTCGACAGACGGCGCTGACGACCAATTGGCAGCGCAGTCATCCAGCGTAGAACGTCCTGCCGTGCCCGTGGTTGTGAGGTAAGGCTCACTCGGCGCGCGCTCCACTCCACTCGGCAGTATCGCGATCTATCGTGTCTCGCTATGCTGAGTGCCGTGGACCTGGAAAAGCACCCCGCCGCCCCCGCGCCGGCCCCGACGCCGGCCTCCGCCCCGGCCCCCGCCGAGCTGCGCGCCTCCGACGCCGACCGGGACCGGATCGCCCAGATCCTGGCCGACGCCGTCGCCGAGGGCCGGCTGACCGCCGAGGAGCACTCCGAGCGCCTGGACTCGCTGTACGCCCTCAAGACGGTGGGCGAGCTGGAAGTCCTCGTACGGGACCTGCCCGCGCCGGGCAGCGGCCGCACCCCGCCCGCGTACGCGACGCCCGGCCCCGGCGGCCCCGTCGAGAGCGTCGTCGCCGTGTGCAGCAGCTCCGCCCGCAAGGGCCGCTGGCGCCCCGGCGCGCAGACCCGCGCGGTCTCGGTCATGGGCGACATCACCATCGACCTCACCGAGGCGGTCTTCGAGCAGCAGGTCACCGAGATCAACGTGACCTGCGTCCTCGGGAACGTCGAGGTCCTGGTCCCGGAGAACGTCACGCTACGCGGCTACGGCAGCGGAGTCCTCGGCAACTTCGAGGTGCGCGGCGAGGGCCGGGGCGAGACCGACCCGCAGGCCCCGGTGGTGATCGTCCGCGGCTTCGCGCTGCTCGGCAACATCGAGGCCCGGCCCAAGCTCGGAGCCCGCCTGGTCGATCTGGCCCTCAAGCTGCGCAAGCGCCTGGACGGCTGACCGCCGTACCAAACGGCCCCGCTCCGGCGGTATTTGGCCGAAGTGCTTCTAGGATCCGGATCATGACCGCATCCAAGTGGGACCTGCTCGACCGCGCACACGAAGCCCTGCGCATCGCCGTCATCGGCGTACCCGCCGACGCCTGGGACCGCCCGACGCCGTCCGAGAAGTGGAACGTCACCCAGGTGTTCCAGCACGCGGCCGGCGACCAGCTCGCCTACGCCGCCCGCCTCACCGGCGGCTCCGGTCCCGCCGAGGATCCCTTCGAGCCGTCCGGCACCCTGGCGGGCCCCCCGGCGCAGCTGCTGGAGCCGGCGCTCGCCGCCGCGGCCGAGGCCTTCGCCGGACTCGCGCCCGGGACCGCCGAGGTCGAGGTCCCGCTGCCCCCGTTCACCGTGTCCGTCGAGACGGCCGTCGGCGCGGCCGCCCTCGACGCCGCCGTGCACGCCTGGGACATCTCCGTCGCCACCGGTCAGGCATCGCCGCTGACGGACGCCCTGGCCTCCGCCCTGCGCCCGGCCGCCGACGCCCTCGTAGAGCCGCTGCGCGGCTTCGCCTACGGCCCGGAACTCGCGCCCCCGGCGGGCGAGGCGAGCGGTCCGGCGGACGCCCTGCTGGCCTTCCTGGGCCGGGATTCCCAGTGGGCGCCGCCCGCGGTCTGACGGGGTGCGGGGGAGGGGCACGTTTCGGACGAACCCTTGCGGGCCGGTGGCACACAGTGCATAGGGCCACGCACAGCGGGTAGGGACAGGTGCATCGTCTCTCGCTCGCGTATCCGTCGTCAGGAGTAGACCGTGCCGCATCCGCCGCATCAGTCCCTGCAGGTTGCCGCCGTAAAGAGTCTTCAGGCGCGTCCGGCCGCCGTGCCGAGGCCGCGGGTGCCGGCGAGGGAAGAGGACGGCCCATGGCACGCGGAGGCGGTCTGCCGCCGCGACGAGGCGGGGCTCTTCTTCGCCCCCTCCAAGGAGCCCACCGCGGCCCGCCTCTCCCGCGAGGAGGCCGCCAAGCGCGTCTGCGCCCGCTGCCCGGTGATGGTCGCCTGCCGGGAGCACGCACTGCTCCAGCCCGAGCCGTACGGGGTCTGGGGCGGCCTCACCGCCGCCGAGCGGCGGGTGGTACTGGCCAGGATGCGACGCAGGTCCGCCGAACTGCGCCAGACCCCGGGGCCCGGCCCCATCGCGGCCGCGGGCTGACGGGTCGGGATATCCAGCCCCGCCTGGGGGCCCCTCCCAGCGGTAGCTGGGGGAGTTTGAGGCGCGGGGTCTGGGGCGGAGCCCCAGGTCTTTGAGCCGCGCGGGCGCGACGGGCCGCACGCACCGGCTTGCGCGAAGCCCCGTAGCACTGCCGCGGCGCGCGACGTACGCGGACATGCCGGAGGGGCGGTCCCGCCGCACACGGGAACCGCCCCTCCCTGCCGAGCGAGCCGCAGGCTACAGCGCTCGGTCGAAGTCGATCGCGCTGTAAGCCCGCAGCTTCGACAGCCGGTGCGTCGAGTCGATCTGCCGGATCGTGCCGGACTTCGAGCGCATGACCAGCGAGGACGTCGTCGCGGTCGCCGCGCGGTAGTGGACGCCGCGCAGCAGCTCGCCGTCCGTGATGCCGGTGGCGACGAAGAAGACGTTCTCGCCGGATACCAGGTCGTTCGTGTGCAGGACGCGGTCCAGGTCGTGGCCCGCGTCGATGGCCTTCTGGCGCTCGGCCTCGTCCTTGGGCCACAGCTTGCCCTGGATCGTGCCGCCGAGGCACTTTATGGCGCAGGCCGAGATGATGCCCTCGGGGGTGCCGCCGATGCCGAGGAGCAGGTCCACGCCGGTGCCCTCGCGCACCGCCATGACCGAGCCCGCGACGTCGCCGTCCGAGATGAACTTGATCCGGGCGCCGGTCTCGCGGATCTCCTTGACGATGCCCTCGTGGCGGGGGCGGTCCAGGATGACCACGGTGACGTCCTCGGGGGCCATCCCCTTGGCCTTGGCGACGCGGCGGATGTTCACCGAGACGGGGGCGTTGATGTCGACGAAGTCGGCGGCCTCAGGGCCCGTGACCAGCTTCTCCATGTAGAACACCGCGGACGGGTCGAACATGGTGCCGCGGTCGGCGGCGGCCAGGACGGCGATGGCGTTCGGCATGCCCTTGGCGTTCAGGGTGGTGCCGTCGATCGGGTCCACGGCGATGTCGACCTCGGCACCGGTGCCGTCGCCGACCCGCTCGCCGTTGAAGAGCATGGGGGCTTCGTCCTTCTCCCCCTCGCCGATGACGACGACGCCGTTCATCGAGACGGTGGAGATCAGCGTCCGCATCGCGTTGACCGCGGCGCCGTCCGCGCCGAGCTTGTCACCGCGGCCGACCCACCGGCCCGCGGCCATGGCGGCAGCCTCGGTGACCCGGACGAGTTCCAGGGCGAGGTTGCGGTCGGGGGCCTCCGGAGAGACTTCGAGCTGGGGCGGCAGGTTGTGCTCGGTCATCGGAGCGCACCTTTCTGTACGGCGACGGCCGGGAAGTGAGGGTGCTGGAACTCTATCGGTACGTCGACATATTGAGCAGGGCGGGTCACGTATGAGCGGTATATCGGTCATGCGAATGTCCTGAGCGGACATCTTGCGGCCCTTCCGTGCCCATCCCGTGCACGCCGCGCCGACTCCCGGGGTGACCCCGGCGGTGATCGCTCCCGGCGATGCGGGACGATGGTCCCGTGGCAGGTATGAAAGGCAAGCAGACGATCTGGGACATGGTCCGGTCGCTGGGAGTGATCGGCATCGTCGTCGCGGGGATCTACCTCTTCATCCCGCATGACGACCAGGCCGATCCGACGCACACGGTCGACTACCGGGTGGAGACGATCACGGCCCGGCGCGCGGCCCCGTACCCGGTGGCGGCCCCCGTGGGGCTCCCGGAGGAGTGGCGGGCGACCTCGGTGACGTACGAGCGCAAGAACGCCAACTCCTGGCACCTGGGCTTCCTCGACCCGGGCAAGCAGTACGTGGCGGTGGAGCAGTCCACGGACGCCTCCGCCAAGTACGTCGGCAAGGTCACCCAGCAGGCGCAGCCCACCGGGCAGACCCAACAGGTCGGCGACGTGGCGTGGGAGCGCTGGGACGGGGAGAAGTACGACGCCCTCGTCCGGCAGGAGCAGGGCCACGTCACGGTGGTCACCGGGACGGCCTCCTTCGAGCAGCTCGGCACGATGGCGGCGGCGCTGGAGTTCAAGTAGGGCAAGTAGAGCCGGTAGGGCCGGCATGTACGGCAACGCGGAGAGGCCGCGCACCCCCAAGGGG